>MGTC01000031.1:77697-78868 GCA_001799255.1 Deltaproteobacteria bacterium RIFOXYD12_FULL_55_16 | reverse complement strand
CTGCTCAACTCAGCTTTGCACCCAGAGGGTATAAGTTTCGTTTGAGCAGGCAAGCTGCTCAACTCAGCTTTAACTGATAGCCGTGGGCTCTGTATTTGTCAATTCCTAAGACCAGGGCTGTGACCCTGTTTGCCTCGCAAAGGAAATTACAGACCCAGGATTTTGCCTTGCCTGATGAAGGTGGGGATGGCAAGGTATCTTTCCCTGGCAAGATTTCTGGGCGCACCTGAGACCAGTTCGGAGACGAGGCGGTTATTTTTGTCTTGGCCTGTTCCAAGCGGTGCAGTAAAAAAGGAAGTTGTGACACACTGGTTGAGGGCGGCAAGAAATCCGTGTCTGAATCCATGATTTTTGTAAGGCATTGTTTTCCTCCAGATGAAAAAGGTTGGGGTTAAATTTTCTTCTGAAGTGAGACTAACATGGCAGGTGGGACAAACAGCGTCCTACTGAATTCTTTTTTTGGAAAAAATATGGCGCAAGACAAGAATCAGCTCTGGCGGTTGCTGTGCATAGAGCGCAGGATCAGTGCGGGAAGGCGAAGCGGGAGCCTGGCCGGGCAAGGTTTTCTGGCCGGGATTTTCTCCTTGGCCGGGTGGATTCTGCTGGTGGTTGTTCTTACGGCTCTTTCCGGCTGCGGCGGGCTTCGCCCGGAAGGCACCAAAGCCCTGCCACGGCCAGCTTCAGAAAAAGAACTGGCTATGCTGGGGCACAGTATTCAGGTCGGAGCCTTTGCCAACCTGGATAACGCGGTTCGCCTTATGCGGAAACTTGATACCCTGGGGCTTGACGCCTATTATTATCGCCATGCCAGCGGCTTGTATAAGGTGCGCTTCGGAAATTATCCATCGCGAAAAGAAGCGGGAGCCCGGGCCGTGCAGCTGCGGGAAGCCGGGCTGATCGAGGCCTTTTATCTGGTTGCGCCGGAGGAATCCTCAGCCGCCAGGTTCCCTCACTATCAGGACGGAGCTTTGCGAAAAATGCTGGTGAGCACTGCGGAGGGGTTTCTCGGCGTTCCCTATGAATGGGGCGGGGAGTCGGCTGAGACTGGTTTTGATTGCAGTGGTCTGGCCATGACCATTTACAAGCTCAACGGCCTTAATCTGCCCCGCAACTCAAAAGCCCAGTTCCAGGCGGGCAATCCGGTGCGCCGTGAAGATCTCGCGCCAGGGGA
>MGTC01000031.1:68907-77688 GCA_001799255.1 Deltaproteobacteria bacterium RIFOXYD12_FULL_55_16 | reverse complement strand
TTTTGCCACTAACGGGGATTCGACCGTATCGCATGTGGGCATCTATACCGGAAACGGCAGATTCATCCATGCCTCTAAAAAGGGTGAGGTCATCAAGCAGAGCTCGCTGAGCAACGGCTATTTTAATGGGTGTTACCTGGGAGCGCGAACCTATCTGGGCAAGGGCGGTTGAGCGTGTTCAGGCCTGGAAATGGTGCAGGATCTTACTGATATGGCAATGTTTTGCTTGGGACAACCCTGGACGCAAAAAAACCCGCTTTCCTTTGTGGGAAGCGGGTTTTTCGGATGAAAGCGGACTGCTTTGGACTATCTGATGGTGGGCGGAGCGGGGATCGAACCCACGACCTTTGGCTTCGGAGGCCAACACTCTATCCAACTGAGCTACCCGCCCTTGGGTTTACATCTTCACTGTGGCAACCTACTTACCATGTCCTGCTTTTCCAGTAAAGCCATTTTCACCGGTTGCCAAAGGGTGCAGGCTTACGGCCAGAATCATTCCGGTCTCCGGGCCAATGGCCGCCCGCTGATCAGGACGCAGGCCGAGAATGGCGACGAGCCCCTCCTGATCGAGCAAGAGGGGTATCCGCTTCCGCTGGGCTGCGGGAATCTTCTGGTCGGTGAAAAAATCGCCCACCTTTTTCCGTCCCGGCGCCCCCAGGGGCCAAAACCGGTCTCCTGCCCGGAATGACCGTACCGTAAGGGGGAAAGAAACCTTCCCGGCATCGCAGTACAGAATCTCCGGGGCCTGCGCTTGCCAGCCCTCGGGAAGCGCCTCCAGAAGGCGGAGGCTGATCATTACTCCCGCAGGCTCAAGCCAATACTCCCCTGGGCAGGGAAGCTCTCGGGCGAAAGAGACCTCTTCCATCCCCGTATCCAACAGATTGCCGCGTGCGGCCCTCCTTCCCTGCGGATAGCAAAAGCACACCTGGCCTTCTGCTTTGACCACTCTTAGGCCTTGAGCCAGGTGCAACCCCGCGCCCTCGGCTCCGGTTTCGGCTAGGGCGAGAAGCTGGGCAATCTGCTTAAACGTTGGCCGACAGCCCATGCGCCAGCAGGCGGCCTCCAGAATGCGCCGCTGGATGGCCAGGGGCTGACACAAAAAATCCGCCCGTTGGAGGCACAACCTGGCAGGTTCGCCCTGCGTCTCCTTAACCACCTGGGCAAAGGCCTGGGCTGCCATTTGGGCCAGTAGTTCTTCTTCCCCCCCCAGGATAGCCGCTGTTTCTCGCAGGGAGTTGCCGATATTAGGGTTGAAATGCTCTTGCAGATAGGGAAGCAAATCGAGCCTGATCCGGTTGCGCAGATAGATCCGCTGCCGGTTGGAGCTGTCGAGGCAATAGGGAATATTTTTTTCGGCAAGATAGTGAAGAATCTCTTCTTTGGCGATACCCAAAAAAGGCCGGACAACAAGGCCATCCCGCAATCGTGCCATCCCGGCCAGACCTGCGCGGCCAGTGCCCCGGACAAGCCGCAGCAGGATCTCCTCGGCCTGATCGTCCGCTGTATGAGCCACGGCAATTTTCGTCGCCCGATGCCGCGCCGCGACCTCCTGCAGAAATCCGTAGCGCAGATCACGGGCGGCATGCTCACGGGACAGCCCCTGCTCCCTGGCACAGGCTGCAACCTCCACCCTGGCGCACTCACAGACAAGCCCCAGAGTCTGGGCTGCTTCCTGCACCAGACGTGCCTCAGCCTCAGCCTCCTCTGGCCGCAAGCCATGATCCACATGGGCGACCACCAGGAAAAGGTCAAGCCCCGAGGCAAGTTGCGCCAGGGCATGAAGCAGGGCCATGGAATCCGGCCCCCCGGATACCGCCACGACACAGCGTTCCCCGGCGACAATAAGCCCCTGGCTCCGGATAATTTTTTCTATCTTTTTTATAAAAAAATGCATACGTTTCAGCTGGTGGTCATTATTCCCTTGAACAAGCGGCTGTCTTTGGCTATGTGATACAGCATGCTGCAACGCCTCCTTCTTTTTTACACCCAAAGGGTATAAGTTTCGTTTGCACCCTAAAGGGCATAAAATCCGGCAAGCTGCTCAACTCAGCTTTGCACCCAGGGGTATAAGTTTCGTTTGAGCAGACAAGCTGCTCAACTCAGCTTTAAAAAACCACTCAGTAACGGGGTTTCTTATGAACGTACGCAAAGCTGTTATCCCGGTGGCTGGCAAGGGTACCCGATTTCTCCCGGCCAGCAAGGCAATCCCCAAGGAAATGCTCACCATCGTTGACCGGCCGACCATCCAGTACATTGTGGAAGAGGTGGTCGCCTCCGGAATCGAAGAGATTGTTTTTGTCACCAGTCAGGGCAAGTCAGCCATTGAAAATCATTTTGACTACGATTTCGAACTCGACACCATTCTCAAACAGAAGGGCAAGGATGCGCTCTGCGAAGAGATCAACCATATCTCAAACCTCATCGACATTACCACGGTCCGCCAGAAAAAACCATTGGGACTGGGCCATGCCATCTGGACTACGCGAAATGTCATTGGCAACGAACCCTTTCTGGTGCTGCTGGGCGATGATCTGGTGTTAAGCAAGACCCCGTGCTGTCAGCAGATGCTCACCCTGCACGAAGAACTGGATGCGCCCATTGTGGCGATTCAGAGAGTGCCAACGGAAGAAACCGGCCATTACGGGATCGTGGAAGGAACCAGGATCAGAGAAGGGGTGCATCAGGTGGCCCGCATGGTGGAAAAACCCGCGCCCGGCACCACTGACTCCGACCTGGCGATCATTGGCCGTTATCTGCTGACCCCAGAGATCTTCGCCATGCTCGGCAAAACCACCCCAGGCCACGGCGGAGAAATCCAGCTCACCGATGCCCTGCTGGCCCTGGCCAAACAGCGCCCCATGTATGCCTATGAATTCATCGGCACCCGCTTCGACGCCGGGGACAAGCTCGGCTATCTCAAGGCCATTGTCGCCTATGCCCTGCGGCATCCCGTGGTCTGCAAGGAATTCAAAAAACACATCAGGGAAGTCTGCGCTGATTTTTAATAACTGTTTTTCTAACGCAGAGGCGCAAAGTCGCAAAGTTTTAATCCTTTTATTTAAAGATGTTGCACCCAAAGGGTATAAGTTTCGTTTGCACCCTAAAGGGCATAAAATCCGGCAAGCTGCTCAACTCAGCTTTATCTTTGCGCCTCTGTGCCTTTGCGTTAAGGCTTTTAGTTATTTTTAGTTGTTGCCGGAGCATCAATCTTTGTTGCACAATCCAGCCACAGGCCCCATGCCCGCATCTCCTCCCTATCTTGAAGTCGCCGTCGCCGCGCCTCTGCCGCAAACCCTGACCTACGCCCTCCCGATCAGCGGGGAGATCCCCAGACCTGGGCAGCGGGTGCTGGTGCCGTTAAGCGGCCGCCTGCTCACCGGCTATGTCCTGGCCCTAAGCGAAGAAAGGCCGGAATTCCGGCTCAAGCCGATTGCCGACATTCTCGATGACTGCCCGGTTTTCCCTGAAGGACTGGTGCCATTTTTTCGCTGGGTGGCCCGCTACTATCATTACCCCATCGGCGAGGTGATCCGGGGGGCGCTGCCCGGCGGACTTACCTCGCAAAGCGGCCGCCAGCTCAAAGCTACCGAGGCGGGGCTGCATTATTTTCTTGTTGAGCAGCCACAGCTTGTCCATGAATATCCCTGGCTCGCTGGCTTGCTGGCCAAGAAAAAACTGAACGCCGCCACCGTGCGTAAGCTCTGGCGGGGCAAGGAAAAACGCCTCATTGAACAGTGGGCGGAGCAAGGTCTGCTCCTGGTAGAACAGGTCATTGCCAAAGCGAGCATCGGCCAGAAAACCGAGACCTGCGTGCTTCTCGCCGACTCGCCTGCTTCGGAGACCCGCGCCCAACTCAAGCCCTCGGAGGAAAAGGCCCTCGCTCTTATTGAAGCAATGCGAACAGATCCGGCCCAGGGGCTTCCCCGCCGGGAGCTGATCAAGGTTTACAGCGGCGCGGGAAAAGCCCTCGCCTCTCTGGCAGCAAAAGGCCTCCTCCGCCTGACAGAGCGCCCGGTGTATCGCGATCCCTTTGGCGAGGCTCCGCTTTTTTATCCCAGACCCGCCCAGCTTACCGCTGATCAGCAGGTCGCCCTGGCCCAACTTAATCCGGCCCTCGCCAGGAAAAAATACGCCGCCTTTCTCCTGCACGGCGTCACCGGCAGTGGCAAGACCGAGGTTTACCTGCAGGCTGCGGAAACCACTCTGGCCTTGGGCCGCAGCGTCCTGGTGCTGGTGCCGGAAATTGCCCTGGCAACCCAACTGGAGGCGCATTTCCTCTCCCGTTTTGGCTTCACGGTGGCTCTGCTTCACAGCGGTCTGGCCAGGGGGGAGCGTTTTGACCAGTGGCAGCGGGTTGTTTCCGGCCAGGCCCGCATCGTGATCGGCGCCCGCTCCGCCATCTTCGCCCCTCTTGCCGACCCAGGCCTGATCATCGTTGATGAGGAACATGACGGGGCCTATAAGCAGGAAGACGGTCTGCGCTACCAGGGCCGCGACCTGGCCCTGCTCCGGGGCAGCCAGGGCGGAGCCACGGTCTTGCTTGGCTCGGCCACTCCATCGCTTAATAGCTATCAGCACGCGCTCAAGGGCAAGTACACCCTGCTCAGCCTGCCGATCCGGATCGAGAACCGGCCTCTGCCCCAGGTGGAGCTGGTCGATCTCCAGGCCGTGAACACGGTTTCCGGTCGGCCGCCGCTTTTTTCCCCGCAACTGAAACAGGCCCTGCGGGCGACCCTGGCCCGACAGGAACAGAGCCTTATCTTTTTAAACCGCCGAGGGTTTGCCAGCTGCATGCTCTGTTCCGACTGCGGTCAGGCGGTGCAATGCCCCCATTGCCGGATAACCCTGACCCTGCACAAGGGCCGGGGCCAACTGCTCTGCCATTACTGCGGTTTTGCCAGTAACAGCCGCACGGTTTGCAGCAATTGCCGCTCCCTCAATCTCGCCCCCATCGGTTTTGGCACGGAACGCCTCGAAGAGGAACTTACGGGGATGTTCCCCAAGGCCCGCCTCGCCCGGCTCGACCACGACACCACCCGCAAGCGGCAAGATTTTTTTCGCATCCTCCGGGCAGTGCATGATCGGGAGGTGGATATTCTGGTGGGCACCCAGATGATCACCAAGGGCCATCATTTCCCCCATGTCACCCTGGTGGGCATTGTCTGGGCCGATGCCGGACTGGGCCTGCCCGATTACAAGGCCGGTGAGCGCACCTTCCAGCTCCTGGCTCAGGTAACTGGCCGGGCGGGCCGGGGCGAGCAGCCGGGCCGGGTCATTGTTCAGACCCACCAGCCCGGCCATTACAGTATTGCCGCCGCCCGCGACCATGATTATCCCAGTTTTTTTACTAAAGAAACCGGGCTGCGCAAGGCCCTGGGCTATCCGCCCTTCAGCCGACTCATCAACCTGGTTCTGGACGGCGAGCAGGAAGAGCTTGTGCAGAACCGGGCAGAAGCCCTCGCCGCCAAAGGAAAAACCCTGCGCCGCTATAAAAAAACCGCCATCCTCGGCCCGGCCCCTGCGCCCCTGGCCAGACTGCGGGGCAGATTTCGCTGGCAGATCCTGCTCAAGGGCCCGGATCTTGAAGAGCTGCACGGCCTCTGCCTGGAGCTGGAGCAGGAGCAGGCCCGCCTGGGAGGCGCGGTGAATTTGTCGGTGGACGTTGATCCGGAAAACATGCTTTAAGGGAATCTTGAAAAATACGTCATGCCCGTGAAGGCGGGCATCCAGTTCGTTGATTTTACTGGGCTCCAGCCTTTGCGGGAGCGACGGAGGTTTGATTTTTCAAGGTTCCTTTAAGATGTGCGTGAATAAGCCCTCCTGGATTCATAATCTTAATCAGTTCCCCTGATCACATCCCTGATCTTGACTTTTTGGCAGAGGCGGGCTAAGAATACCTGTTTTTCTGTCATTTTCACCCCGGCTGAAATTATCCGGGTGTTTTTAATACCCAAAGGGCATAAGTTTCGTTTGAGCAGGCAAGCTGCTCAACTCAGCTTTGCACCCAGAGGGTATAAGTTTCGTATGAGCAGGCAAGTTGCTCAACTCAGCTTTAGATGCAGGTGAGGCAAGTAATGACCATTCAGGCCCTGAAAGGCTTTAAGGATATCCTTCCCGATGAGGCCAGGCTCTGGCAGCATATCGAGGCGACGGCCAGGGATATCCTGCACCGCTTCGGCTTTACCGAGATCCGGGTGCCGATTCTGGAAAAAACCGAGCTTTTTGCCCGGTCCATCGGCGAAGCCACCGATATTGTCGAAAAAGAGATGTACTCCTTTACCGACCGCAACGGCGACTCGATCAGCATGCGGCCGGAAGGCACCGCCCCGGTGCTGCGGGCTTTTATCGAACATGGCCTCCAGACGAGGCTCCCGGTGCAGCGCCTCTATACCCTTGGCCCGATGTTCAGGCATGAACGCCCGCAAAAAGGCCGCCTGCGCCAGTTTCACCAGCTGAGCATCGAGGTGCTCGGCCTGGATCATCCCCGCTTGGATGCCGAGCTGATCGCCATGGCCTGGCTGATTTTAGAAGAGCTTGGCCTTTCAACAAGCCTGCAAATAAACTCCCTGGGCTGCCAGGCCTGTCGGCCCGCTTACAAAGCGGCCCTGGTTGATTTTCTCTCCAGCCGTCAGGATCTGATCTGTGAAGATTGCCAGCGGCGCAGCCAGAGCAATCCGCTCCGGGTGCTGGACTGCAAGAGCAGCCATTGCCAGGAGCAGTACGAAACCGCGCCTGCCATCCTCGACCATCTCTGCCCGGATTGCGCCGGGCATTTCAGCCAAACCAAGACGAGCCTTGAGCTGCTGGCTGTGCCTTATGCGGTGAACCCCTTCATGGTTCGCGGCCTTGATTACTATACCCGCACTACCTTTGAGCTGATTACCGATGCCTTGGGCGCCCAAAGCGCGGTAGGAGCGGGGGGCCGCTATGACGGCCTGGTGGCCCAGTTGGGCGGGGCCAAAAATATGCCCGGCATCGGCTTTGCCCTGGGGCTGGAGCGGCTGGTTCTCCTGCTCGGCCAGCAGAACGCGGACGCCTGCCCGGAAACGACCACCGACCTTTTTGTCGCCGCCCTGGGCGAGGAGGCCACGGTCAAGGCTTTCCCCCTCGTGCATCTTTTAAGACGCCAAGGGCTGCGGGTGGCCATGGATCTTGAAGGCAAGAGCCTGAAAAGCCAGATGAAGCAGGCAGACCGGGCATGCGCCCGCTTTGTCCTCATCCTGGGCGCAGAAGAACTGGCCCGAGGCGAAGCGGTGCTGCGCGACATGACCAGCAAGGAGCAGCAAACCCTGCCGCTGGCCGGGGAACCGGAAGCGGTATGCGCCCGGCTGATTGAGACAATAACAACAAAAGAACCATAACTGCGAAAGGCCCCGGTTACGCATCCCCGCGTCTCTTGCGCCTTTGCGTTAAACCTTTTCACCTTTGTTGAAATCGCAAAAAGCCGCGATTACAACGGGTATTCCTTGGTAACTTGTTAAGTTTGTGTCACGATCCTGTTAACTTTTTCCTTTTTTGCGAGCGCATCACTTTTCACTCTTAACTCTTCATTCTTAACTATAAAGGAGCGCCCTATGGAATCCATGGGAGGCCTTAAACGCACTCACCATTGCAATGCCCTTACTCATGCCGAGGTTGGCAAAGAGATCATCCTCATGGGTTGGGTGCTGCGGCGCCGTGACCATGGCGGGGTTATTTTCATCGATTTGCGGGATCGCTGGGGCCTTACTCAGGTGGTGTTCAACCCCGAGATCAATGCCGAGGTTCACGCCAAGGCGCACGGCATCAGAAGCGAATGGGTTCTGGCCATCCGGGGCCTGGTCGAGGCCCGGCCCGAGGGCATGGTCAACCCCAAGCTGGCCACGGGCGAGATTGAGGTGCGGGTTCTGGAACTGCGCATCCTCAACCAGAGCAAGACCCCGCCCTTCCCGCTGGACGAGGAGGCAGAAATCTCCGAGACTCTGCGCCTCAAATACCGTTACATCGACCTCCGCCGTCCCCGCATGGCAGAGAGCCTCATCATGCGCCACCGGGCGAGCCAGGCCATCCGCACCTATCTCAACGGCGAAAACTTTCTGGAGATCGAGACCCCGGTACTCACCCGCTCCACCCCGGAAGGGGCCAGGGATTACCTGGTGCCAAGCCGGGTCAACCAGGGGAAATTCTTCGCCCTGCCCCAGTCGCCGCAGCTCTTCAAACAGCTGCTGATGGTGGCGGGTATGGATCGCTACTACCAGATCGTGCGCTGCTTCCGCGATGAAGACCTGCGCGCCGACCGGCAGCCCGAGTTCACCCAGGTGGATATGGAGCTTTCCTTTGTCGAGGAAGAGGACATTTACGCCGTGGGCGAAGGCTTGATGCAGCTGTTGTTCAAGGAAACCATTGGGCTTACACTCAGCCTGCCGTTTGCGCGCATGACCTATGCCGAGGCCATGAACCGCTATGGCTGCGACAAGCCGGACACCCGTTTCGGCTTTGAGCTGATCAGCCTCACCGAAGAGGTGCGTAGTTGCGGCTTCCAGGTGTTCCGCACCGTGGTGGAAAAGGGCGGCATGGTCAAGGCGATCAACGCTAAGGGCTGCGCCTCTTTTTCCCGCAAGGATCTTGACGATCTTACCGCCTACGTGGCCAACTTCGGCGCCAAGGGGCTGGCCTGGGTCAAGGTTAAGCCGGAGGGCGAATGGCAGTCGCCGATTGCCAAGTTCTTCTCCGAGGAGGAGCGGGCAGGGATGGCGAAAACCCTGGATGCCCAAGCCGACGACCTGCTCTTTTTTGTCGCGG
>MGTC01000031.1:45961-68899 GCA_001799255.1 Deltaproteobacteria bacterium RIFOXYD12_FULL_55_16 | reverse complement strand
CTCATGGACACCGAGCCGGGCAAGATGCGGAGCCGGGCCTACGATCTGGTCTTAAACGGCACCGAGATCGGCGGCGGCAGTATCCGCATCCACCAGAAGGAGATGCAGGAAAGGGTCTTTGCCGCTCTCGGCATCTCGGAAGAGGAGGTGGCTGACAAATTTGATTTTCTGGTCAAGGCGCTGGAGCTGGGCGCTCCGCCTCACGGCGGCATGGCCTTTGGTCTGGATCGTTTGATGATGATCCTGTTGGGCCGGGACAGCATCCGCGAGGTGATCGCCTTCCCCAAAACCCAGAAGGCGTTTTGTCCGCTCACCGAGGCTCCGGCCGCGGTGGCGAGAAAACAGCTGACTGAGCTGGGCTTGAGGCCGGACTGGAAGGACAGTTAAGAGTGAAGATTGAAGAGTGACATGGATTGACGTATCGTTTCAACTATTCATTTTTAACTCTTCGCTTTTCACTCTTAATATCCGTCACCATCATGGGGTCAACATCCTAAAGTCGGCCACCGAAGGGAAATCCTCTGAGTGGATAACCGGTTTGCGGCTGCTGGGGCGGGCGATGAAGATGAGAAAGCCCAGGCCGTAAGCCTTGGCTGAGGCCAGCACCTTGGCGGTGTCATCGGCCAGCATAGTTCTTTCCTTCTTATAGCCAAGCATCGCCTCCAGCCCTTGCCAGAAGAGGGGATCTTCCTTGGCCATCCCCACCTCCTCCGCGCAGATGATCCGGTCGAAATAGCCTGCCAGGGCGGTTTTTTCCATCTTGATGGCCAGGGTCTTGCTGTGGGCGTTGGTTACCAGATAGATTTTTTTGCCCGCCTTGCGGCAGAAGCTGAGAAAGGTGATGACGTGGGGATGCACGCCAATGAGGTGATTGATCTTCATCTTGAGGGCCGGGATATCGAGACCCAGCTCATTGGACCAGAAATCCAGGTCGGTCCAGGCCAGAGTTCCCTCCCGCCCCTTATACCGGGCCAGCAGCTCAAGCCTGGCCTCGTCGATGGAGAGATCGTACTCCAGGGCGTAATGCTCCGGCACATAATGCTCCCAGAAATAATCGTCAAAATGCCGGTCCAGCAGGGTGCCGTCCATGTCCAGCAGAACCGTGTCTATCGCCTGCCAGTCCAGGATTGGTGTTTCGGTCATCATCTTAACTCATCAACATTCCGTAGCAACAAACTATTACGGAATGTAACTGTTCGGTTGCATTATTTATCCAGATCCCGGTGAAAGATCTTCACCGGCCATTTCCTTCCGGCCACCTGCCGGTGGATCTCCTCGGCCACCGCCACCGAGCGATGTTTCCCCCCGGTGCAGCCCACCGCGATGGTGAGATAGGCCTTGCCGGCCTGTTCAAATTCGGGGAGCAGGAAATCAAGCAATCCGAAAAGACGGGCGAGAAACTGGCTGCCGCTTTCATTTTTCAGGGCATGGGCGGCAACCGCCGCGTCCAGGCCGGTTTTCTCCTTGAGCTCTGTCACATAGTAGGGGTTTGGTAAAAACCGAACATCAAACAACAGGTCTGCCTCGCTTGGCAATCCATGCTTATGGCCAAAAGAGAGGATGTTGACCCGCATGGCGGCAATCGGGGAGGCCTCGTGCAGCAGGAGCTTGTGCCGCAACTCGGTGGGGGTGAGGCTGCCGGTGTCAATCACCAGGTCAGCCATCTGGCGCAGTCCTGCCAGTCTTTTTTTCTCCGTGGCGATCCCGTCTTGAACCAGACCGACCTGGGCCATAGGATGGGCGCGGCGCAACTGGTTGTAACGGCGAAGCAGAACAGTGTCGTCAGCCTCAAGAAAGATGATCTGCGCCAGAGTGACCCTGGGCTTAATCTCTTTCAGCACCCCGGCCAGGGCCGGAGCAAGCTCGACATCCCTGGCATCCATGACCAGGGCCAGGCGGTGCGGGCCGTCCTCTTTCCGGGCCACGCCATCGAGCAGGGGCAGAAGGAGAAAAACGGGGAGATTATCGATGCACAAAAAACCGGCATCCTCAAAAACATTGAGAGCCGTAGACTTGCCGGCTCCGGAAAGGCCGGTGATGATGGTCAGGGTAAGGGGGCTGGTTTCAGACATGGCCTGGTAATGGAGGAGAGAGGGATAGGGGAAACAACGGCATCATAAGTCAGCTCAGCCTGGATTTTTTCTAAATTTCGAAGGGATAATCCCTAACTGTTCCCGATACTTGGCTACGGTGCGCCGTGCCAGCTTGATATCCTCCCTGGCGAAGATATCGGCAATGGCATTATCACTTAAGGGATCCTGATGGTTCTCGCCCGCAATGATGCTGCGGATTCGTTCCTTGATGCTTGCCGAGGCCATGGCCTCGCCGCCGTCGTGACGGCTGATGGCGGAGTTAAAAAAGTATTTCAGCTCAAAGGTGCCCTGGGGGGTATGCACGTACTTGTTACTGGTCACCCGGCTGATCGTGGATTCGTGCATGCCGAGATCCTCGGCCACGTCGCGAAGAACCAGGGGCTTGAGAAAGGCAATCCCCTGTTCAAAAAAATCGTACTGAAACTTGAGGAGCGACTCAACCACCCGGTAGATGGTGCGTTGCCGCTGATGAATGCTTTTTATCAGCCATAGAGCCGACTTCAGCTTGTCCTGCACATAATTCTTGGTGTCGGTCGGAGCGCCGGAATCCTTTTTCAGGATATCCTTGTAATAGTTGCTGACCTTGAGGCGGGGCAGGCCTTCATCATTCAGCAGAATGACATATTCCCCGCCGATCTTGTGTACATAGACATCCGGGATGATGTACTGAGGCTCCTCTTCGGCATAGATTCTGCCCGGATGCGGATCCAGCCCGGTGATCACCTTGATCGCGCTGAGGATTTCCTCAATCGGGCAGCCCGTGGCCCTGGCAATGGCGGCAAAGTTTCTGTTCTCCAGGGTATGGAGATGCTCCCGAACGATGGTGGCGGCCAGAGAGCCCTCAAGATCCAGGCGATCAAGTTGCAACAACAGGCACTCCTTGAGATCCCTGGCCCCGACCCCGGCCGGGTCCATCTCCTGAACCACGCTGATCAACCGGCGGGCCAGCTCCGGCTCACAACCAGTGCCTTCGACAATTTCCGCCTCCGTCACCTCCAGGAAGCCGTCACGATCAAGGTTGCCGATGGTGAAATGCCCGACCTCCTTTTCCTGCTCCGTGAGATGGGAAAGAGTAAGCTGCCAGGCAAGATGGGAGTGCAGGTCTGGTTTGGTCGTCAGGATGTCAAGGCTGGAGGGCAGATCGTTGTCTGTACCCCGGGGAGAAACGCCGCTTTCATACTCATTGCGATAATTCTCCCAGTCTATTTCCCTTAAGGAGGAGTCGCTTTCCATCTGGATCTCGGTGGTCCTTTCCGGTTCTGGCTGCGGGGCGTCCATCTCCTCGTGGCCATGACCTGTCTGTTCTGACTCATTCTGCTCCCTGCTGTCCGTCGCTTCTTCCAGCACCGGGTTGATCTCGATTTCCTGCTGAATGGTTTCAGCAAGCTCCAGCCGGGAAAGCTGGAGCAGCTTGATGGCCTGCTGCAACTGGGGGGTCATTACCAGTTGCTGGCTGAGTTTCATCTGCTGTCGCAGTTCAAAGGCCATGTCTGCCTGAGTCCTTTACTGTAAAATAAAGAGCCGGGGCCTTCGCGGAATTACGAGGCCTTGGTGAGAGTATAACCCATTACGGCAAGGTTTTTGCAAGAAGAAACTACAGAGTGAAATTTTCCCCGAGATACATCCGGCGGGCTTCCGCGCTGCTGACAATCTCTTCCGCATTGCCCTGGATGAGAATCTTGCCCTGGCTGACGATATAGGCCTGATCACAGACGGAAAGGGTTTCCCGGACATTATGATCGGAGATAAGCACCCCCAGGCCGCGGCTTTTCAGCTTGCCGATGATCTGCTGGAGATCGGCGACCGATAGCGGGTCGATCCCGGCAAAGGGCTCGTCCAGAAGAATGAAATGTGGATTGGTGGCCAAGGCCCGCATGATCTCCACCCGGCGGCGTTCGCCCCCGGAAAGAGAATGCCCCCGGTTGCCCGCCAGATGGGTGATCTTCAGGTCTTCCATGAGCTGGCCGACCCGGTTGTTGATCTCTGCCTTGGTAAGACCAAGCGATTCCAGAACAATGCGGACATTTTCTTCAACCGTGAGCTTTTTAAAAACCGAGGCTTCCTGGGGCAGATAGGACAGCCCTTTTCCGGCCCGCTGGTGGATGGGCAGGCCGGTGATCTCCTCCCCGTCCAGCAGGATAACGCCTGCGTCGGGCCGGATAAACCCGGCAATAGCATAAAAGGTGGTGGTTTTTCCGGCCCCGTTTGGCCCGAGCAGGCCAACCACCGTGCCGGTTTCAACCCGCAGACTGATCCCGTCTACAACCGTCCGGTTTTTGTAGCGTTTGACAAGGTCTTTTGTTTCCAGGACAGACAAGGGAGCCTCCGGAGTGGATAATGAAAAGTTAAAAGTTGAAAGTTGAAAGTTGAAAGTTGAAAGTTGAAAGTTGAAAGTTGAGAGTTGAGAGTTGAGAGTTGAGAGTTGAAAGAACGTAACTGCTTGGGGTTAAGAATCCTGATTCCTTTCACTTTTCATTTTTCATTTTTAATTTTTCACTATTTTCACCGCCGGGATAGAAGAAGGCCTTGACCCGCTCGCCCTTCTTCTCGCCCCGTTCCACGATGCTCTTGCCCTGGTCGAGAAAAACAATAACGGTATGGCCGGTAACCAGGTTATTGTCCTGCCAGACCTTGCTGTTGCCGAGGAGGATCACCTTGCGTTCGGCTTCATAATATTCCATTTTGTCGCCGGTGCCGGTCATGCCGTCATTCTGGATTTCCACGTTGCCAGAGGCGAAGAGCTTTTTCAGGCTTCGTTCCTCATTCTGGGGCAGCCGGGCTTTTTCTTCGCTGGAAAGATAATAAATCGTCATTTCCGCAGAGCGGATCACCATCTGGCCCTGCTTGGCATTTACGTTTCCGGTAAAAAGAACCGCGTTGGCATTTTTCAGGGAAACCATCCGATCCGCTTCGACATGAATCGGCGCTTTGCCGCTGGCGGGGGCGGCGGCAGGTGCGGCCAGGCCGGGGCTGGTTGCCAGAAAGGGACAGAGGAAGACAAACCGACAAAAAAAACGGAGCAAGGGTTTCATTATTTTTTATTTTCCTCATAACGCTGATGGTAACCGGCACGCATCGCTGAGCGGTGTACGTCCAGGTTCGCCCCTGGTTAGGTCACAAGCGTGGTATTAGGCGACCCATACTATCTTCAGATAGGTATGTCATCACATAATAGGGCTCTTTGGGAATTTTCAACTTGTACGTTGACCCACCTTCTGATGTAACCCTTGGTTGCTCTACGAATTGCTTTTCAAGATCCTTGCAGATCGTATCCAGAATAATCGGGAGAACAGCTTCGAAGCTTGCGTTGTTGAATAACCCCGGCAATTCTCTCTGTTGGCCTTGCTGGTCAACAATCTTCGTTTTGTACTTAGATAGACTGAAATGGTTAGCAAGATGATAGTCAGACATAGCAAGACGCTTCAGGGTAAGTGCCTTGTCATCATCGGACCCTGGCAATGCGTATGCGCGAGCAGCGGCCCGATAGATCAACTTGGAATCCTGATCGACAATGAACCAGATATTCAGACACGCTTCCACTGAGCCATTCACGGTATTCCTCCATTTCTATTCCTAACCTAACATAGTGCGAGCAGACTTTGGAAAACTCAAGATACCAGTCTTGAGTTTTCTCGGCAATCGCTTTGCCGGAAAGAAGCGCCTGTTTTTTGACAATCGCCTATCTTCTTTACAGATCACAGCGAGCGGTTTATATCTTGCGTATTGAAAAAAAACGTAGAATTCAGGAGTCAGAATCCAGGAGAATAAAACATCATCCTTCTGTTCGGGCGGTTCAGAATATTCTGTCTTCTGAATTCTGGATTCTTAATTCCCCAATCCATTACCATTAGCAACAGGCAGACAAGCCATGCGTAAAGGTATCGAAAAAGCCAAAACCCTCATTGAGTCCTTGCCGTATATCAAGAAATTTTCCGGCAAAACCGTGGTCATCAAATACGGCGGCCATGCCATGGTGGATGAGGAGCTGAAAAAGAACTTCGCTCTGGACATCATCCTGATGAAGTACATCGGCATCAACCCCGTGGTAGTGCATGGCGGCGGGCCGCAGATCAACAAATTCCTGAGCAGGATGCAGATCAAGAGCGATTATGTTCAGGGGATGAGGGTCACCGACGGCGAAACCATGGACGTGGTGGAGATGGTGCTGGTGGGCAAGGTGAACAAGGAGATCGTTGGCCTGATCAATTTTCACGGGGGCAAGGCGGTTGGTCTTTCCGGCCGGGACGGCGATCTGATCAAGGCGAAAAAGATGACGATCATGAAGGCCCAGGCCGAAAACACCCCGCCGGAAATCATCGACCTTGGCCGGGTGGGAGAGGTGACCCTGGTCAACCCGCAGATTCTGCACACCCTGGACGCCCAGGATTTCATCCCGGTCATCGCCCCGGTGGGGGTAGGCGAAGACGGGCAGGCTTACAATATCAATGCCGACCTGGTGGCTGGCGCTATCGCCACCCAGCTCAAGGCTGAAAAACTCATCCTGCTCACCGACGTGGCCGGGGTTCTGGACAAGGCAGGGACGCTCATCTCCTCCATGACCTGTGACGCGGCTGACCAGTATATCGCCGACGGAATTATTGCCGGGGGCATGATTCCCAAGGTCAGATGCTGTCAGGGTGTGGTTCGCGCCGGGGTCGGCAAGGCGCATATCATTGACGGACGGGTGGAGCATGCCATCCTGTTGGAAATGTTTACCCAGCAAGGGGTAGGAACCGAGGTGGTGTAAGCGGTCACAGGGCACTACATCTCCTCTGTCGGCACTGCTGCCGACGATTGACAGACAGACACGCGGATCTGCAGCCCCCTGCAACCGCTTACAGTTATGGGGCACAAGCGGGGCCGAGAGGTGATATGATGGCAAATGCGGAATGGATCGAGAAAAGCAAGGCTTCGTTTATGAACACCTATGGCCGATATCCTGCGGTGATGGTTGAGGGCCGGGGCTGTCTGCTCAAGGACGCCGACGGCAGGGAATATCTGGATTGTCTCGCCGGCATCGCGGTTTGCAGCTTGGGCCACTGCCATCCGGCAATCACCGAGGCGATCTGCCGCCAGGCCTCTACCCTGGTGCATGTTTCCAACCTCTACCATACGATACCGCAAACCGAACTGGCCGAACTGCTGATCAACCATTCCTTTGCCGACCGGGTTTTCCTGGCCAACTCAGGGGCGGAGGCCAATGAGGCCGCGATCAAGCTGGCGCGCAAGGCCAGCCCGGATGGGAAATACGAGATCATCTCGCTGGCTGGTTCTTTTCATGGTCGGACTCTGGCCACCGTGGCAGCCACAGGGCAGAGCAAATTCCAGCAGGGCTTTGCCCCGATGCCCCAGGGCTTCCGGCATGCGCCCTTCGACGATATCGCGGCACTTGAGGCGATGATTGCCCCGGAGACCTGCGCCATTCTCTGTGAGCCCCTGCAGGGAGAAGGAGGAGTCCTGCCCCTGGCGCCTGAATATCTCGCCGCCATCCGCCAACTTTGCGACCGCCATGGTCTGCTGCTGATTTTTGATGAAATCCAGGTGGGCATGGGGCGAACCGGCACCCTCTTTGCCTACGAACAGTGTGGGGTGACCCCCGACATCCTCACCCTGGCCAAGGCTCTGGGCAATGGCCTGCCCATCGGCGCCATGCTGGCCAGAGAGTCGGTGGCCAAGGCCTTCGAGCCGGGCAGCCACGCCTCAACCTTTGGCGGCAACCCGGTGGCCTGCGCCGCAGCGGTGACGGTCTTGCGCCTTATGCTGGCCGAGGGCTTTCTTGCCGAGGTTCGGGCCAAGGGGAACTATCTGGCCGAGCGGCTCACCGGGCTGGCTGATAAATATCCGGCCATTGCCAGCCCGGCCCGCGGGCTGGGCCTGATCCAGGGCCTGCCCCTGACCGAGACCTGGTTGGACAAGGGCCCCGACATAGTTAACCGGCTCTTTGCAAAAGGGGTGCTCCTGAACTTTGCCGGGGGCAAGGCGTTGCGCTGCCTGCCCCCGCTGATCATCAGCCGGGCTGAGATAAACCAGTTGATCCAGGCCTTAGACGAGGTTTTTGCCGAGCTGAGCCAGTAAGGGCCTCGACCCTGCCCCCTTCCCCTGCATTTTCTGCGAAAAATCCCTTTGCAAAAAAAAAGTTTTTTTGTATGAATTGTAGTTTGGCTTCGCAAAAAGGAAAAAGGACACAGGGCCGCAATTATAAATTAAAAAATCACGGCAGCGGAGCGATAACTGTTGTAATCGCGTCTTTTTGCGATTTCAACAAACAGAAAGAAGTTTTTTTTCCGCAATATCGTAGAGAGAAGATCGGCAAAGAGAGCGAAACCATGACCCAACATCTACTGGCATTACAGGATTTCAGCAGGGAGCAGCTTGCCGCCTACATCGAACAGGCCCTTCTGCTTAAAAAAGAAGCCCAAGCCGGGCTCAGCCATCAGCAGCTGGCCGGAAAAACCGTGGCCCTCATCTTTGAAAAGCCCTCCACCCGGACCAGGGTTTCCTTTGAAGCGGCCATGTATGGCCTGGGCGGCCAGGTAATCTATCTTTCCGGCCGTGATACCCAGCTGGCCCGCAATGAGCCCCTCAAGGATATGGCCAGAGTCATGTCCCGCTATGTGGACGGCATGGTCGTTCGCACCTATGGCCAGGGGATTGTCGACGAGCTGGCCAGATATTCTTCGGTGCCGGTGATCAACGCCTTAACCGACCTGCACCATCCCTGCCAGGTGTTGAGCGACATCATGACCGTGATCGAGCACAAGGGGCCGGTGGCAAAGCTTCATATCGCCTGGCTGGGCGATGGCAACAATATGGCCAACTCCTGGATTCAAGCCGCCGCCCGTTTCGGCTTTGCCCTGACCCTGGCCTGCCCGGCGGGCTATGAGCCAAACCCCGCCATCCTCGCCGCAGCTCAAGAGCAGGCAAGCCAGCCCATCCGGGTGGTGCGCGACCCGGCCGAAGCAGTGCGGCAGGCGGATGTAATCAATACTGACGTTTGGGCCAGCATGGGCCAGGAAAGCGAACAAGAGGCCAGGCTGACGGTATTCCGGCCTTACCAGGTAAATGCCGCCCTGGTGGCCCAGGCCAGACCAGGGGCCATTGTCCTCCATTGTCTGCCTGCCCACCGCGACGAGGAAATATCGGAAGAGGTGCTGGAGGGGCCACAATGCGTCGCCTTTGACCAGGCGGAGAACAAGCTCCATATTCACAAGGCCATTCTGGCCATGCATCTTTTGTAATGAAAAATGAAAAGGGGAGAATGAAAAGTGGGACGCTCGGGTCGCATCCCCTGATTATTTGCCTCCTGGTGGTTAATTTTTTCACTTTTCACTTTTAATTTTTCACTAATTTCAGGGAGTACACCGTGGTTGCCAAAATAAACAAGATCGTCCTCGCCTATTCCGGCGGACTTGATACCTCGGTAATCCTCAAATGGCTGCGGGAAGAGTATCAGGTTCCGGTCGTGGCTTTTGCCGCTGATGTGGGGCAGGAGGAGGACTGGGACAAGGTGCGGGCCAAGGGCCTGGCCACCGGCGCCGAGAAGGTGATCATCTCCGATCTGCGCGAAGAGTTTGTCCGCGATTATGTTTTTCCGGCCTTCAGGGCCAACGCCATCTATGAGGGCTCCTACCTGCTGGGCACCTCCCTGGCCCGGCCGGTTATCGCCCGGGAACAGGTGCGGATCGCCGAAGCGGAAGGAGCCGATGCCGTCAGCCACGGGGCCACCGGCAAGGGCAACGATCAGGTTCGCTTTGAACTGACCTATCTGGCCTTGAACCCCAAGCTGACCATCATTGCCCCCTGGCGGATCTGGGAACTCAATTCCCGAACCAAGCTCATGGCCTATGCGGCACAGCACGGCATTCCCGTGCCGGTTACCAAGGAAAAGCCTTATAGCTCCGATGAGAACCTCCTGCACATCAGCTTTGAGGGCGGCATCCTGGAAGATCCGTGGAACGAGCCGGAAGAGAGCATGTTCAAGCTTTCCGTCTCCCCGGAAAAAGCCCCGGATGTGCCGACTTACCTGGAAATGGAGTTTGCGGGCGGCAACCCGGTGGCCATCAACGGTGAACATCTCAGCCCTGCGGCCCTGCTGGCCCGGCTGAACGCCCTGGGCGGCGCCAATGGCATTGGCCGCCTGGACATGGTGGAAAACCGCTTCGTGGGCATGAAATCCCGTGGGGTGTACGAGACCCCGGGCGGCACCATATTGCGCTGCGCCCACCGGGACCTGGAGACCATCACCCTGGACCGTGAGGTCATGAAGATCCGCGACAGCCTGATTCCCCGCTATGCCGAGCTGATCTACAACGGCTTCTGGTTCTCCCCGGAGATGAAGCTTCTGCAAAAAACCATGGACAATGCCCAGGAAACCGTGAACGGGGTGGTGCGCCTCAAGTTGTTCAAAGGCAACTGCATCCCGGTGGGCCGGAAATCAGAGCAGTCGCTCTACCAGGAAAGCTTTGCCACCTTTGAGGAAGACCAGGTTTACACCCAGTCGGATGCTGGCGGATTTATTCGTCTTAACGCCCTGCGCCTGACCATTCAGGCCTTGGTTAGTGCAAAGGGAAAAGTTAAAAATTAAAAGTTAAAAATGAAAAGTTGAAGGTTGAAAGTGAACGGAAGGTAGCGATAGTAATACGAATGGCTGTTTAACTCTTAATTTTTAACTCTTAATTTTTCACTGGAAATATTATGTCTTCGGCTTCAAACACCCATAACCCGGCAATGTGGGGCGGCAGGTTCGCGGAAAAAACTGCGGCCTCGGTGGCGGCTTTTACCGCTTCCATCCACTATGATGCCCGCCTCTTTCGCCACGATATCGCCGGGAGCCGAGCCCATGCCCGGATGCTGGCCAGGCAGGGGCTGATCACCGAGGCCGAAGGTGCGCTCATTGTCCAGGGTCTGGAACAAATAGAGCAGGAAATCGAGGCCGGGGAATTTGTCTTTAAGCCGGAGCTTGAAGACATCCACATGAATATCGAAAAGGCCCTGGTGGAAAAGATCGGCCCGGCCGGGGAAAAGCTGCACACCGCCAGGAGCCGCAATGACCAGGTGGCCCTTGATGTCCGCCTCTACCTGCGGGAAGAATGCCGCCGCCTGATCCAGTTGCTCACCGAGCTGCAAAAGGCCTGTGTGCTGCTGGCCCGGAAATACCAGCATACGCTGATGCCGGGTTATACCCATCTGCAACGAGCCCAGCCGGTGCTGGTGGCCCACCATCTTCTGGCCTATTACGAGATGTTTGGCCGTGATCGTGAGCGTCTTGCCGATGCCCTGAAGCGGATCGATGTCATGCCCCTGGGCGCCGCAGCCCTGGCCGGAACCGGCCTGCCCATCGACCGCGAGTTTGTCGCCAAAGAGCTTGGTTTTCCGGCCATTACCGCTAACAGCATGGATACGGTGGGGGATCGGGATTATATCATCGAGTTCATGAGCGCGGCCAGCCTGATCCAGATCCACCTGAGCCGGTTGTCCGAAGAGCTGGTGCTGTGGACCACCGAAGAATTTTCTTTCGTAACCCTGGCCGACAGCTTTTGCACCGGCAGCAGCATCATGCCCCAGAAGAAGAATCCCGATATCCCCGAGTTGATCCGGGGCAAGAGCGGCCGGGTGGTGGGCAACCTCATGAGCCTGCTGCTGCTGCTCAAGGGTCTGCCCATGACCTACAACCGCGATCTTCAGGAAGATAAGGAACCCCTGTTCGACACGGTGGATACGGTCTCCCAGTCGGTGGCGATCATGAGTCAGCTGCTGGCCAACCTTACCTTCAACGAAGCGCGGCTGGCCGCAGGGCTTGGCGGGGGCTACATGACCGCCACCGATCTGGCCGACTACCTGGTGCGCAAAAACATCCCTTTTCGCCAGGCCCATGCCATTGTCGGCCGCACCGTGGCCTTTTGCCTGAGCCAGGGGAAAGAATTAACCGAACTAAGTCTGGCAGAGCTGAAGGGGTTTTCCGAGGTCATCGAAGACGATGTCTTTACGATCCTCTCCATCACCGGCTCGGTGAACAGCCGGGTCTCCCTGGGCGGCACCGCAGGCTCGATGGTGGCGGCGGCCCTTGGGCGGGCGGAAGAAGCCTTGGGCCTTGACCAATGAAGTCCGGAGCCAGAAAAATAGTGGCGGTGTTTCTGGGCCTGGCTCTACTTGGCAGCCTGGTCGGTTGCGGCAAGAAGACCCGACCCGTGCCGCCCGATACCGTGCTGCCCGCGCCCATCACCGATCTCAGCTATCAGCTTGACGAAAAAGGGGTGGCGCTAAGTTGGTCCTATCCCCGCCAGACGGTGCAGGGCGACCGCCTGCCCTACCGGATTGAGAAATTTGAACTGCTGCGGGCGGTTATGCCAGTCAAGGACTACTGCGCTGACTGCCCCATCCCCTTTGGCCCGCCCATCGAGATTACGGCGACAAGCAGCGATCAGGGCCGGGTTTCCTATCAGGAGCCACTGTTGCGCCCCAATCACCGTTATGTGTATCGGGTGCGCAGCAAGGCGGGCTGGTTTGTCAGCAGTGATGGCTCGAATACCGTTGCCATCGTCTGGGACACCCCGCTCCTGGCCCCCAGGCAGTTTAAGATCGAGGAAGAGGACAAGAGCCTTACCCTGCGCTGGCAGTCGTCGGCAGGATTGCTGGATGGGACGCCGGTTACCGATCCTGTCCGCTATCAGGTTTTTCGCTCAACCGATGGCGGAGAAACCTTTGCCGAGACGCCGGGCGGTCTGCTTGAGGCTCTGACCTATACGGACAAGGGGTTGCGTAATGGCAAGGCTTACTGGTACAAGGTGCGGGCCGTGCGCCTGCATGCGGGTACCCTGGCGGCTGGCATGAGCAGCCCGCCCGTAAGCGCGGCGCCCCGGGATCTCATGCCTCCGGCCCCGCCGCAGAAGGTGCGGGCTGTGGCCACCGCTGACGGAGTAAAGATCCTCTGGGAGACCGTTGCCGAGCCCGATCTGGCAGGTTTTCGTATCTACCGCCGCGCGGCCAAGGATCAGACGCCCGAACGCATCGGTGAGGTTGGCGGGGCAGGCCTTTCTTTTCTGGACGCAAAGCCGCCCCGGAAAAAAGGCCTTTGGTATTACTCGGTCACCGCCTTTGACCAGGCCCGGCCAGCCAACGAAAGCACGCCCTCTATTGAAGCCTTGTACGAGGTGGCGGAGTAGAAGATTGATTTTTTTTTGCCACGAACCCCACGAAAGAACACGAAAGTTTTTCTTTTATTTTTATAGATTTCATAAGGTTAGTGGCTAAATCAAGTTAAAGTATGCAGGCAAATAAATAGCCGATCTACAACTACAAACTCTGGCAGATCAGACCAAGAAGACTGATAATCCATCAAAACCCTTTTCGTGTTCTTTATCGGCACTGCTGCCGATGATTGACACGTGGGGTTAGTGGCCAAATAAAATTACGGTATAATGAACAATGCATGATTTTCAGTACAAAAACAACACCCTGTATTGTGAGGATCTTCCCGTGGCCACGGTGGCGGAGGCGGTGGGCACCCCTTTCTATCTTTACAGCGCTGCCACCTTGACCAGGCATTTTACCGCCTTTGACCGCGCCTTTGCCAGCATCCCCCATCTTACCTGCTTCGCGGTTAAGTCCTGCGCCAATATTGCCATCCTTCGTCTTTTCGCAAACCTTGGCGGCGGGGCGGATATCGTCTCCGAAGGAGAGCTGTTCCGGGCCCGCGCCGCTGGGATTGATCCCCAAAAGATTGTTTATTCGGGGGTGGGCAAAACAGCGGTTGAGATTCGCGCCGCCCTTAAAGCCGGGATCCTCATGCTCAATGTGGAATCCGAGCAGGAGTTGGCCGTGATTCAGACGGAGGCGGCGGCCTTGGGGCTCAAGGCTCCGGTGTCCTTTCGGGTTAACCCGGATGTGGACCCCAGAACTCACGCCTATATCTCCACCGGGCTGGCCAAGAACAAGTTCGGCATCCCCATCGGCGACGCCCTGCGGGTGTATCTCGCGGCCCAAAAGCTGCCCAATATTACCATTAAGGGAGTAAGCTGTCATATCGGCTCACAGCTGATCCAGGTCTCCCCCTTTGTCGAATCCCTGGTCAAGCTGAAGAGCTTCATCGCTCAACTTGCCGAACAGGGAATCGCCATTACCCATCTTGACCTGGGCGGCGGGCTTGGCATTCGCTACAATGATGAGGAGCCGCCCGAGCCAGACGAGTATGCCAGAGCCATCAAGATGGAGCTGGCCGATCTTGACTGCACCCTGATTCTCGAGCCGGGCCGGGTGCTGGTGGGTAACGCCGGGGTGCTGATCACTAAGGTGCTGTATACCAAGGAAGGCCTTAAAAAATTCATCATTGTTGATGCCGGGATGAACGATCTGGCCAGACCCAGCCTCTACAATGCCTTCCACCTGATCCAGGCCGTGGAGCGCCAAGATCAAGAGCAAACGGTAGCCGACGTGGTGGGGCCGATTTGCGAAACCGGCGATTTTCTCGCCCGGGAAAGGCTGCTGCCCCAGGTGACGGC
Source organism: Deltaproteobacteria bacterium RIFOXYD12_FULL_55_16 (assembly GCA_001799255.1). Lineage (GTDB taxonomy): Bacteria > Desulfobacterota > Desulfobulbia > Desulfobulbales > Desulfurivibrionaceae > Thiovibrio. The sequence goes on along the minus strand of MGTC01000031.1, from coordinate 54,309 downwards.
TGGCGATCTGCTGGCAGTGATGAGCGCCGGGGCTTACGGCTTTTCCATGTCGTCCAACTACAATTCCCGGCCTCGGGTGGCCGAGGTTCTGGTGCATGGGGACGGCTTTCATCTGATCCGGGCCAGGGAAACCAAAGAATCCTTGATCCAGGGGGAAAGTATCCCTGAATTCCTTGGGAAACACGGCGCATGAGCATCCAGTTCCCCCTTGAGTTCAGCAAGATGAGCGGCACTGGCAATGATTTCATTCTCATTGACCATCGCACCCCGTTTCTGAGCAAGGAAGAGATGCCCTCTTTTGCCAGGGCGGTGTGTGAACGCCGGGTTTCCGTGGGCGCAGACGGCCTGATCCTCATCGAGCAGAGCAAAGTGGCGGATTTTCGCTGGCAGTTCTTGAACGCCGATGGCAGCTGGGCCGAGATGTGCGGTAACGGCGCCCGCTGCGCCGCCCGCTTTGCCCATGCCAGGGGGATAGCCCCGGAACAGATGCGTTTTGAGACCGGGGCCGGAATAATTGAGGCACAAGTCAGGGGCCAAGCGGTCAAACTCAGGATGACCGCGCCCACCGGCCTGCGACTGGATGAAAAGCTCAGGGTCAACGGGCAGGAGCAGGTGGTACACAGCCTCAATACCGGGGTGCCCCACGCCGTGTTCTTTGTGAAAAACATCGCCCAGGCGCCGGTGCTTGAGTTGGGACGAAGTATCCGTTTCCACGAACACTTTCAGCCAGCCGGAACCAATGTTAATTTTGTCCAGCAGCTTGGCGCCAGCGCCTTGAGTGTCCGCACCTATGAGCGCGGGGTGGAAGGGGAAACCCTGGCCTGCGGCACTGGAGCCGTGGCTGCGGCTATTATCGCCGGGCTTCTTGGTCAGGTGCAGCCGCCAGTGGCGGTGACCACCGCAGGCGGCGAACAGTTGCTCATTTATTATTCCCTGGCCGGGCAGGAAATTGCCGAGGTCTATCTGGAAGGATCGGTCAATTTCATCTACGAAGGTCGGCTGCACGAAGAAGCAATAAAGCTGAGTTGAGCAGCTTGCCTGCTCAAACGAAACTTATACCCTTTGGGTGCAAGAATATTCAGGAGGAAGTTATGAACAAGTTTCGCGGCGCCTTTGTCGCCATCGTCACCCCTTTCATTGATGGTCAGCTGGACGAGCAGGGTTTGCAGGATCTCATCGAGTTCCAGATCGCCGGCGGCACCCACGGTATTGTCCCCTGCGGCACCACCGGCGAATCCGCCACCATGAGCCACGCCGAACACCACCGGGTGGTGGAGCTGACCGTCAAGACCGTGGCTGGCCGGGTGCCGGTGCTGGCCGGGACCGGTTCAAACAGCACCTCCGAATCCATAGAGCTGACCCGCGCGGCCAAAGAGGCTGGGGCCGATGGCGCCCTGATGATCACCCCCTACTACAACAAGCCGTCCCAGGAGGGGCTTTATCAGCATTTCAAGGCAGTGGCCGAGGCGGTGGATATCCCCATCATCCTCTACAATGTGCCAAGTCGAACCGCCGTGAACATGCTGCCCGAGACCGTGGCCCGCTGCGCCCAGATCGCCAATATCGTAGGGGTCAAGGAGGCCACCGCCGATCTCAATCAGATCAGCCAGGTCATCCGCCTCTGCCCCAAGGGTTTCGCGGTCATGTCCGGCGATGATTTCACCTCCATGCCCACCGTGATGATCGGCGGCACCGGGGTCATCTCCGTTACCTCCAACGTGGCCCCCAAGGATATGGCCGCGATGATGGATGCCGCCCTGGCCGGTGATCTGGACAAGGCAAAAGCGCTGCACTACAAGCTGCTCCCCTTGATGCAGGCGATGTTCATCGACACCAACCCGGTGCCGGCCAAGACAGCCTTGGCGATGATGGGCAGGATCAAGTCCGGCTTGCCGCGCCTGCCTCTGTACAAGATGAATGAGAGTAATGAGGAAAAACTGAAGAAGGTTATTGTTGCTTACGGGCTGGTATAATTCTGCCGCATGGTTAGCCATAAGAATAAAATATTGGCCACACCAATGAGCTTGCTTTTTATACGCCTGTTCGTCTCTGTCCAGGAAAAGAACACAGAGGTGCAGTTCGGATCAGAATTGACTTTCTATCTTTCTCAAATATTGTCTGGGTAAAGGACAGGCGGGGAGTCTATGGCAAAACGTCCAATAAAGATATACGCCGACACTTCAGTCTATGGTGGAGTATTTGACGAAGATTTTGCCGACGCCAGCCAAGCCTTTTTCGATCAGGTACATCGTGGAGAATACATTCTGTGCGTTTCTGAAGTAGTACATCAGGAACTTTTGGCTGCCCCTAAAAAGGTGAACGAACTTTTCAAGAAAATTCTCCCTGTCGCCCAACTGCTCGATATTGAATCAGGTGCGCTTGGGTTACAACAGGCATATATTGCGGAAGGTGTTCTCACCGAAAAATGGTATGATGATGCCCTGCATGTGGCGCTGGCCACCGTTGCCGAATGCGATATCATTGTGAGCTGGAATTTTAAGCACATCGTTAATTTCAAGAAAATACCGCTCTTTAATGCGGTCAACGTCCTGAAGGGATATCGCCAGATTGCCATACACTCGCCATTGGAGGTGATCGACTATGAAGAATAAATCGTTCGATTGTATCGAAATGAAGCGCAAAGGCGCGGAAGCGGTTTACCAGAAAGTTGCCTCTCTCTCGATTGAACAGCAGCTTGAATACTGGCGCAAAGGAAGCGCTTCCCTGCGGCAGCAAATGCAACCATCAATCAACAAAAAGACACCCGCCGTAGATACAAGGTTGGCTGGCGAAGCTTAACCCAGCACACCGAGCATTTTGCATTGAGTTTTTTGTTCATTTAAGGAGAAGAGCATGACCAAGGTTATTGTCGCTGGGGCCGCTGGCCGGATGGGCCGCCGGATCAGCTATATGGTGCAGCAGCAGGAAGGCCTGAGTCTGGCGGCTGGTTTTGAACAGCCAGATAGTCCGGAGCTCGGGCGGGATCTTGGGGAATTGGCTGGAATCGGCCCCTTGGGCGTGCGGGTGGTGGACAGCTTCGAGGCGGTCATGAATCGGGGTGAGGTGGTGATTGACTTCACCTTTCACGAGGCCACCATGGCCTTGGCCCGCAAGGCGGCTGTGGCGAAAAAGGCCATGGTCATCGGTACCACGGGGCTGACGGCGGCTAATCTCGCCGAGCTGGCCGAATTGAGCCGAAACTTCCCCTGCGTTCAATCGCCTAACATGGCGGTGGGGGTCAATGTCTTGTTTAAGATCGCCCGCAAGATGGCCGCCCTGCTGGGGGACGCCTATGATATCGAGATTGTCGAAGCCCATCATCGGATGAAAAAGGACGCGCCCAGCGGCACGGCCCTGAAACTGGGGGAGATGGTAGCGGAAGGAGTGAACCGTAATCTGGCCGAGGTGGGGGTATATTCCCGCCACGGGATGATCGGCGCACGCACCGACCAGGAAATCGGCATCCAGACCATCCGGGCAGGTGATATCGTGGGTGAGCATACCGTCTATTTTGCCGGGGCAGGGGAGAGGCTGGAGCTCACTCACCGGGCTCACAGCCGGGACAACTTCGCCAAGGGCGCGGCTCTTGCCGCCGCCTGGGTGGTGAATCAGGCCAACGGCCTCTACACCATGTTCGACGTGCTTGGCCTGCAGGATATTTAGGGGCCGTTAAGAAATAAACCTTACATCTCAGACTATTTCGTTACGGCCCCTTATGCCGATCACGATTTTCAAATAGTTACATGTTTAGAACAACGGCTTAGGGGCTGTACGAGAAATATTCATGATTATTAAGCACGGCTCTTTATGCTGACCAATGACGGCCTGATTCTCCGGTGAAAAATCAGCGGCAAGCCTTCCTCGGCCTGGGCTCCAATCTTGGCCATGGGCAGGACAATCTGCTCGCCGCCTGGCAACGGTTGGGCATGGTGGCGGGGATCAGTCTGCCCCGGCTGTCAAGCCCCTACCGGACAGAGCCGGTCGGCCTGGAGACGGAGTACTGGTTCACCAATGCCGCAGGCGAAATCAGCACCAGCCTTGCGCCGCTGGAGCTGCTGGCCGCCATGCTCGCTATCGAAACGGAGCTGGGCCGGGATCGAACCCTGACCAGCGACAGGCCCGTTGATCTTGACCTGCTCTATTATGGAGATTTGATTATTAACAGTCAAACGCTCATCGTCCCTCATCCGCAGATGGCCAGCCGCCTTTTCGTGCTGGCGCCGCTGGCGGAACTGGCGCCAGAGCAGAGGCATCCGCTTCTTGGCCTGACAACCCTGGAACTCTGTGGCAAGCTCCAGACACAGGCAAGGGTGGAACGCCAGGCATGGCGCGGCAGGGATCGCGATGTTTAAGCTCTTAGTTTACGCCGTTTTTCTCTATGTCCTGTATCGCCTGTTGACTGGAGGCAAAGAAAAGAAGCCTGTCGCCCAGGCGAACAACCAGGCTGCCCCAGGGACGACTGAGCTTGCCATCCATGATCAACTGGTAGAAGACCCTGTCTGCCATATCTATATTCCCAAAAGGCAGGCAATTGTGTTACATGATAACGGTCTGTCTGTATTTTTTTGCAGTGAACAATGCCGGAAGATATATTGTGATGCCCACAACACACCTCGGCAGGAGAACGGTTGAACCGTCTTTCTTGTCCTCACCAGGAGAAAATAGATGAAATTTTTTATTGATACCGCCAACATTGAAGAGATCAAAAAGGCCGTGGACATGGGCATGGTGGATGGAGTCACCACCAACCCTTCGCTGATCGCCAGAGAGAACAAGCCCTTTGTCGAGATCATCAAGGAGATCTGCCAGGTAGTTGATGGCCCGATCAGCGCCGAGGTGATCGCCCTCGACGCCGAAGGCATGGTTCGGGAAGGCCGTGAACTGGCCGCCATCCACGCCAACATTGTAATCAAGATCCCCATGACTACCGAGGGCCTCAAGGCAGTCAAGCAGCTTGCCGACGAAAAGATCAGAACCAACGTGACCCTGATTTTTTCTGCCAGCCAGGCCCTGATGGCCGCCAAGGCCGGGGCCAGCTACGCAAGCCCCTTTGTCGGGCGGCTGGATGACATCTCCCAGAACGGCATGGATCTGATCAGCGACATCATGAACATCTACGAAAACTACGGCTATGCCACCGAGGTGATCGTCGCCAGTATCCGCAATCCCATCCATGTGGTGGATGCGGCTCTGCTGGGCGCCCATATTGCCACGATCCCCTTCAAGGTCATCGCCCAGCTTGCCCGGCATCCGCTCACCGATCTTGGCATGGAACAATTCTTAGCCGATTGGGAAAAAAGAACCAAAGCGTAGTATACTATCCGTGCAGGCGTATCTGCCCCGGAGATAAATATGATGCAGACCCGGATAACAGAGGCGCAGGTCGATGATCCGCGCCTCTGTTATGTGAGCAAGGTCTTCATCCCCCCTTACCCATTCAGCAGCGACGCCAGCGACGAGGCTTAAAATTCTACTGGTTATTTTGTAGCGGCCCCTGAATCCATGAGACGACACGCGATTCTCACCATTCCTAACCTGCTTACCGGATACCGCTTTGCGGTGGCGCCGGTTCTCCTGTTTTTTCTTTATCCCCAATCCAGCGTCGGAGTAGGTCTGGCGGCCTTTTTTCTTTTTCTGACCGGCGCCCTGACCGATCTGGCGGACGGCTATTACGCCCGCAAGCATAAGATCGAAACTGTTCTGGGCAAACTGATGGATCCAGTGGCCGACAAGGTGCTGGTCTGCGCGGCCCTGATCATGCTGATCCCCATGGGCAAAATTCCGGCCTGGCTGGTATTCATCATCCTGGCCAGGGAACTGGTAATCACCGGGTTGCGCGGCGTGGCCGCTTCCTCAGGCATTGTGGTCGCAGCCAGCGGCATGGGCAAGTTGAAGAGCATTATGCAGTACACCGCGCTCTGCGTCCTGATCTTCCCCCTGGGAGTCGCGCCCATCTCTTTTCTGCACGAACTGGGCAAGGCCATTCTCTATGTTTCCGCCGTAATGACGGTCTGGTCGGGGGTGGATTATTTCTATCGCTTCCAGAAATTTTTTCTGGGAACCGGCCCCTGAAACTTCAGTAAAGGGGGCGGTTCTTTAGAACTTGACAGGGTTGGGTAAGGCTTCTATAGTGTTCGTCCGATGCTGCCGTAACAAGGCGGCATCGCCACTCTGCCGGAGTGGTGAAATAGGTAGACGCACGGGACTCAAAATCCCGCGGGGGCAACCCCATGTCGGTTCGATTCCGACCTCCGGCACCATCTTGTATTCCCGTGAGTTCCCATAAAGGCTCACAGCCCGCGCCGGTCAATGGTTTGCGGGCTTTTTTGTGTCTAGGGAGTTCCCACATGTTCCCATGTTTTCTGTTGGTATATTTGTTGGTATCTCACGTCAGCCTGTGATAATGTACCAACAAGTCTCTTGCTGCTCCTGCAGTTTCTGTATATACCCCAGCAGTCCTTTCTCCTTGTTTTTATTATGTTTTTCCCAAACACAATATACCAGGGAGCAAAGGACTTTTCTGTTAAAAAGATAATTATTCCGGCCTATTAGTGCATATTGTGCCGTAAGTCAGAATGTTGAGTAAATTAGAAGCTGGTCATGAAACGCAGCGCGGTAACAGTTGCGTTTTCATCGGTATTGCCAACATTCTGTTTGTATGCTGTGTTGAAATAAACCGATGATGCCTTTGACATAGGGGCCATATAGCCAATTTCAAAATCGGTTTCCGTCTTGTCCGAGGTCAGGTCGACGCGTGAAGCTTGAAAGCCCCCCACGCCATCGGCATCGACAGTTGGCAACAACAGATTCATACTGCCAGACGTCACCTTCATTGGTTGCGAGACCGTCAGGGCGAATTTGTCGCCCTGACGCCAGGTGTTCTGGTGGAGCAGCCCCAACGACCAGCTTATGGTTTTTGTTTCAGAGTCATTAATGAGGGAATTGCCGCTGGACTTGCTTGTTCCGGATGATATCTGGGCGAGCAGGGAGTCGTTTGCCGTTAAGTTATAGGCCCCGGAGAATGAAACGTAGCTGGTGTTGGCCCCTGATATCTTAAAGGCGGCAGAACCAGTCACGCCAAGCATGGAGCTGTCTTCGTTGACGGTACCGGCGGTAATGCGGGCCACGCCACTGGCAAATTTTTTCTCTATCTCACCTATTCAGCCATGCGCACGGCTGGCGTCGCTCTCTTCCAGCAGGGCCTGGCTACTCAGAGGATTAACAGAATTAAGCAAGCCCACCTTCACCTTGAAACCGTCACCGAGGTCATACCCAGCTCCAAGGTGTGATGCTGGGCCGGCAAATTGCAAATAAGGATTGGCTAAGTCGTTGAGCAGCGGCAATGTTTTGTCAACGACGGAAAAAGCCTACAACCCCTCCGGGATGAAAGCCACCACCTGCTCGAGGCTGTCCGCCCCGGCAAACAGCATGACCAGCCGGTCTATTCCCAGGGCGATGCCTGCGGCAGGGGGCATAGTTTTAAGGGCCTCAAGAAAAGGTCCCGGCATGGGGGCAGGTGTGCGGCCCTGTCGCCGGACAGCCTCCTGTTCCGCCATAAACCTGTCTCGTTGCTCCACGGGATCAATCAGCTCGGAAAAGCCGTTGGCCAGTTCTAGCCCGGCCACGTACAGTTCGAAACGCTCGGCCACCGTCGAATCGGCAGGGGAAAGCCGGGCCAAGGCGCCTAATTCCGCCGGGTAGTCACAGAGAAAGGTGGGGGTGGTCATGCCAAGATGCGGTTCCACATACTCCACCAGCATCTGGTCAAACTGATCCTGGGCCAGCGCCTCCTCCACCGGGCAGGGCGCGTAGCGGCGGAAGGCCTCGGCCACGGTGAGCCGCTCCCACTTTTGCGCAAGATCAATCCGGCACCCCTGCCATTCCAGCCCCCCTGCCTTGCCCATGGCCACAGCCAGATGCCGCAGCAACGCCTCGCAATCCCTCATCAAATCGCGGTAATCGCTTTGGGCTGCGTACCACTCCAGCATGGTGAACTCGGGCAGATGGCGGTCGCCGCGTTCGCCTTTGCGGAAGCACTTGCAGAGCTGAAAAATCTTGGGGAGGCCTGCGGCCAGCAGCCGCTTCATGCAAAGCTCCGGTGAGGTCTGCAAAAACCAGGCCTCGCTGGCGAGTGGCTCGATATGGGCTTCCGGGGCAGGAGCCGGGATACGGATGGGGGTTTCGACCTCAAGATAGCCCCGGTCGATGAAAAAGCCGCGCAGGGCCTGAATGAGAACGGCCCGCAATTGCAGGCCGTGAAGAGGAACCATAATAATCTCTCAGACGCGGGAGGCATCTGCCCGCTGGAATGTAAACGTCAGCAGTGCCGCAGATGCGCGAAAGAGGCT
>MGTC01000031.1:0-45941 GCA_001799255.1 Deltaproteobacteria bacterium RIFOXYD12_FULL_55_16 | reverse complement strand
CTGTTGCACACGAGCAGGCCGATGACAAAGCAGATGCTGTGCTGCTGGACGTTTACAGCTTATTCTTTTACCCTGGTCACATACGCCCCGGTGCGGGTGTCGATCTGCAACTTGTCCCCTTCTTCGATAAAGGGCGGCACCTGGACCACATAACCGGTTTCCAGGGTTACCGGTTTGGAGTCGCTGCCGCTGGTATCCCCCTTGACCCACGGATCAGACTGGGTAACCTTGAGGTTGACGAAGTTGGGCAGGGTAACCCCGATGGGGCGGCCATTGTACTGCAACACCTCCACATCCATATTGTCGGTGAGAAAGCTGGTGGCCTCGCCAAGCTGCGCCTTGGATATCTCCAGTTGCTCAAAGGAGGCGTTGTCCATAAAAATGTACTCCTCCCCCTGACAGTAGAGGTACTGCATGGTTCGCTCCTCAAGCGCGGCCTTTTCCAGCTTGTCGTTGGAGCGAAAAGTCTTTTCAAAGGCATTGCCGGTGATCATGTTCCGCAGACGGGCGCGGTACAGGGCCTGGCCCTTGCCCGGCTTGGAAAATGAAAAATCCGTCATGATATACGGTTCACCGTCGATCTGAACCTTTAACCCTTTGCGAAAATCAGAAGCGGAATACATACTTGCTTTCTCCCTGTGGCAGTAAAGTCAAAAAATACGATGCGGCACCTTACTAACCGGATTGCCGCAATTTTGCAAGGGTGAAGTTCAGACAAAGGTCACTTCATCGCAGACTCTTGCTCACCACCTCATACACATCCCTGGATAACGATGGGCTGGCGGCAAGCCGTTCAAGCTGGGCCCGCATCAAGGCGCGCCTGTTCTCGTCATAGCGCGCTCCCCGTCCGAGTCGGGCCGCCAGACGAGCGGCAATCTGCGGATTGAGTGGATCAAGGGCCAGAATCTGCTCGGCCAGAAAGGTGTAACCCCTGCCGGACGGCTCGTGAAAACAAAGGGGATTGCCTGCGGCAAAGGAGCCCACCAGGGCGCGAACCTTGTTGGGGTTCTTCAGCTGAAAGGCCGGATGCCCCATGAGCCCTTGCACCTCGGCCAGGGTTTCCGGCAGCGGGGCCGTGGCCTGTGCCGCAAACCATTTGTCCAGCACCAGAGAATCATTTTGCCACTGCTGGTAAAAATCGGCCATGACCTGACGCCGCTCCGGGCGGGCGGTATGAACCAGGGCGGCAAAGGCGGCCAGCTGGTCGGTCATGTTGTCCGCCCCGCGAAACTGGGCAAGGGTAAGTTTGACCGCCGCCTCGTCTTCAATAGTCATCAGGTAGGCGAGACAGAGGTTGCGCAACGCCCTCTGTCCCGCCAGACCCGGCTCGTAACGGTATGGGCCTGTGGCCCGATTGACTTGATACGTTTTCTCCCACAGGGGCCGCAGGGAGCGGGCCAGGGTCTGCCGGGCAAAGGTGCGGGCGGCATGGATTGCCTCGATATCCACTATCGCCATCTGTTCGGCCAGATACTCTTCAGAGGGCAGGGTGAGCAAGAGGGTGAGGAAGGCCTTTTCAAGCCCGCCTTCTTCCTCAAGCAGACCGGCACAGGCCGCGATAAACCTTTCCTCCAGCACCAGAGGGCGATTGTGCCGAAAATCCGCCACCAGCCCCAGCAGCAGGCGGCTGGCCAGACATTGCCCCGCCTCCCAGCGGTTGAAGGGATCCTGATCGTGGCGAAAGAGAAAGAGCAGCTCTTCCTCAGTACAGGCATATTCCACCTTCAGCGGCGCGGAAAAATTGCGCAACAGCGAAAGGCGCGGCTTTTCCGCCACCGCCTCAAACCTGAGGCTCTCCCTGGCGCCGCGCAGCTCAAACAGGCCGCGCTCCGCTTCCCCCTGCCGCTGGTGGCAGATCAGGGGCAGCTCTCTGCCCTGGCTGTCCAGGAGGGCGAGGGCCACCGGGATATGAAGCGGCTCCTTTTCCGGCTGGCCAGCCGTGGCCGGGGTGCTTTGCGCCAGACTCAGGGTACAGGTGCGGGTCTGGGCATCGTACTTGCTTTGCACGACCAGACGCGGGGTGCCGGCCTGGGTGTACCAGCGTTTGAACTGGGCAAGATCGCGGCCCGAGACCTCGGCCATGGCCTGGATAAAATCATCGGTGGTGGCGGCTTGACCGTCATGCCGCGTCAGATACAGGGCCAGCCCCTGTCGGAACAGTTCCGGCCCAAGCAGGGTGTGGAGCATCCGGATGATCTCGGCCCCTTTTTCGTAGATGGTGACGGTGTAGAAATTGTTGATCTCCAGGTAGGAATCTGGCCGCACCGGATGGGCCATGGGCCCATCATCCTCGGGGAACTGCACATTGCGCAGCAGCCGGACATCGTGGATGCGCTTGACGGCGGCTGACACCTGATCGGCGGTAAACTGCTGATCGCGGAACACGGTAAGCCCTTCCTTGAGGCTCAACTGGAACCAGTCCCGGCAGGTGACCCGGTTGCCGGTCCAGTTGTGGAAATACTCGTGGGCGATAACCGCCTCGATCCCTTCGTAATCGGCATCGGTGGCGGTATCTGGCCGGGCCAGCACATATTTGGCGTTGAAGACGTTGAGCCCCTTGTTTTCCATGGCGCCCATGTTGAAATCATCCACCGCCACGATCATGTACTGAGCAAGATCGTACTCCAGGCCAAAGGTCTCCTCATCCCAGCGCATGGCCTTTATCAGCGAGGCCATGGCATGGGCGCACCTGTCCTGGTTATGCGCCTCCACATAGATCTCCAGCGCGACCGCCCGGCCGGAGCGGGTGAGAAAGGTGTCAGCGATTCGGGCCAGATTACCCGCCACCATGGCAAAAAGATAGGAGGGCTTAGGGTACGGATCCTGCCAGCGCGCGTAATGGCGGCCTTCGGGCAGCTCTCCGGCTTCGAGCAGATTGCCATTGGCCAGCAGCACCGGATAGCGTTGCTGCTCCGCCGTGATGATGACCTCGTAGCGGGCCAGGACATCGGGCCGGTCGAGAAAATAAGTGATCTTGCGGAAGCCCTCGGCCTCGCACTGGGTGCAGAAATTGCCGCTTGAGCGGTACAACCCGTCGAGAGAGGTATTGCTTTGGGGGTAGATCTCGGTTTCAACGGCCAGGACGAACCGTTCCGGCGCAAGCAAGATGGTGAGGGTTTCCTCGTCGAGCCGATACTGATCCGGGCTCAGGGCCAGGCCGTCCAGGGTGAGGGACTTGAGCGCCAGCTTTCGGCCCTGGAGAACAAGGGGGGTCTCAGGCGCGGTCTGCACGTTGCGACGGCAGAGCAGGCGGGAACAGACCCGCGCCCGCTCCTCGAACAGATCTATCCAGAGCGCCACCTCTTCGATCAGGTAGGCAGGCGGACGGTAATCCTTGAGCAGGATGGTGTTGGGCTGGGCGGGCATGGCATTACTCCAGAAAGGTCAGCGGATCGCGGTTACTTGCGGCACCACCAGGCGCAGGCCCGGCTTCAGCTGGGCAAAGTCAACGGCGGGATTGTATTTCTTGAGCAGCCAGAAAGGCAGCTCAAATTCTTTCTGACACAAGGACCAAAGGGTATCCCCCTGCTTCACCAGGTAGGTGCGGGTGCCTTCCAACAGCCGGTAGGCGGCAAAGAAATCCTCCACCATTTCCTTGTGAAACTCATAGCGCTGGGCCTCGAACCGCTCCTTGCCTCCCTTGACCAGAGGAATCTTGAGCTGCTGATTCACTGCCAGGGCCTGTTCGTAACGCAAGCCGTTCAATCGGCGCAGATCCCAGGCCCGCACCCCGAGCCAGCGCGCGTAATGCCCCAGGGTTTCTTCTGCCTCTACCCGGACTAGGCCATAGGCCTTGCCCTGTTTTTTAACGACCTCTACCCCTAGATTACCCAGAACCTTGGCCGGTTTGAGGGGAGGACACTGCGCGCCGATAGCCGGCGCTGACGTCGGTTCTTCCGGTTTTACGGCGGCCTGCGGCTGGCCTGCTCGCGTCGCACCCTGCGCACCCTCCAGTTTTTTGCCCGACCCCGGAATGCGCAGGTTCTGGCCGGGGCAGAGTACCGTCTGCTCATCAAGCTCGTTGTCCCGCAAAAGCTCTGCCACCGTAATTCCATGCTGCCGGGCGATGGCAAAGGCGGTGTCTCCCTGCCGCACCTGATAGATGGTGGCCTGGGTCTGACCCTCTTTGAGAATCTCCGGCGGGATATTATCCGCCAGGCGCACAGCCTTGCCCTGCTGCGGCACCCGAACCTCGTAGCCTTTGGGAATCAGTTTCTGGCCCAGATACACCGGTTCGCGCAAGGCCGGATTCAAGGCCTTGAAGGTTTCCTGGTCAACCTTGAGATGTTTGAGCAGATCGCTGAGCAGGGCATAATTGGGCAGGGGTACGGTCTTGCTGTTGACCGGCGGCTCAAGGCGGAGCTGGCCGAAGAAGGCCTGGTGGTTTTTGGCCACCTCTCTGGCGGCCAGAAACTCCGAATAGAAATTTCGCGAGGCAAACTTGAACAGTTCGCTTTCATGCTCCTGAAAAATCTTTTCATAATTGCCCTTGGCCGCCTTGGCCCGCAACATGCCGTTGATCCCGTGATTATAGGCGGTCAACGCCAGAGGCCAGGTGCCGAGCAACTCGTAATTATGCCTGAGCATTCTGGCTGCGGCATGGGTGGCCTTGAGCGGGTCGCGCCGCTCGTCAATGGCATAGTTCACCTCCAGCATGAACTGCTTGCCGGAGGCTTCAGTAAATTGCCAGATCCCGGCCGCGCCGAACTTGCTGTACGCCTTATAGTTGAAGGATGATTCCACATGGGGCAGATAGGCGAGATCCTCGGGTACCCCGTAACTTGCCATGATCTGCTTGATCTCCTCCAGATAAGCGCCAGAACGGATCAGACCGGCCCGGAAGTTGTCCTTCTGGCCGGACTGAAAACGGATATTATCCTGGGCCGTCCGGAAATCATCGGCCGTGGCCTTGGGGCCAAAAAGCCCAGCCACCCGTTTTTCTTCCCCGTTTTGCGGGGATGCGCCTGAGGCAAGCACCTTGAGGATTTCCTGATACCTCTCCCTGGCCTTTTCTATCTTCTGCCGATCCCGTTCCCGCGCGCCGTTCTCCCAGATTCCCTCAACCTCCAGCACCTCATAGACAAGGCTCAGATCCCGCTTGTCGTGGAGAACCCCCTGGCTGGCGGGATAGCGGCCATAGATATCCCGCCAGAAAGCGACATTGGGCGCGATGCAGTCATAAAGGGGAAAGGGATCCTGGGCTGCCCGAACTGGCAAGGCACTCCCGCCGGTCAGACAGAGAAACAACCCGGCTGCCACCAGCAAGTGAAGATATGACATGAAGGCTCTCATAAATCTGTCTGCGTGCAGCCTAAACCGCATTTTTATAAGGGAAATCGGGGTGATTGATAAGTTTGGCCATCCGCTGTTTGCTCCCGGTATGGGCGTCGTGGAAATCCACCAGCCTGATCACCGCAGTTAGCATCTCCTGCTCATCCAGGTCTCTTAGAATCCGGCGGCCAGCCATGGGGCTGGTTCCGCCCTTGCCGCCGACATAGAGATCAAAGCCCTTGCGAGTGGCCATAATGCCGATATCCGTGTTTCTCACCCCCGAACAGCCCAGGGTGCAGCCTGAGATGGCGATCTTGAACTTCGGCTTGGTTTTTCCCCGGTCTTTGAATTTTTCAAGGATCAGGGCAGAGATTCGCTCCGGGTCGCCAACGCCCAGGGTGCAGTCGCGAACCCCGATACAGACCCTGGGAAGCGGAAACCTGCCCGGCTCCTTGAACTGGGCGCCCAGCGCGGCCAGTTCCCTGCGGATCATGGGCAGATCTTCCTCCAGGATGCCCATGATCCGTAAATTCTGCAGGGTACTCAGGTAAATTTCCAGCTGATATTTCTGGGCCAGTTCCTGGGCCTTGCCCATGAGCGCTAAGGGCAGGCGGCCAGCAGGCAGCAGGATGGTCAGACGTGTGGTCGCAATAGTATTTGTCATCATTCACCTCAAGGTTGCAGGATAAGTCAGTGCCAGGGGCGGCAAAACCCAGACATGTTCCCGCTGTTTCATAAAATATTTTTGCCCAAAGGCAAGGATTCTCTTATCTTTACCCTTTCCCTTTATGGAATTTTCCGTTATTTAATTACAAATTATTCAACATTATTCGACACAGGCGCGGGGAGAAAGAAATGGGTAGTCACAGCAGACCTCACAACGACACGGCTGGTGGAGCAATTGACCGCAAACGCGAACGCGAACGGCGTTATATGATGCAGTTACTTTACAAGAACGCCGATGAACTGGCAACCAAGATGGTGCAACGTCTGCTGGATAAAAAAATTCTCGAAATCACCGACGAGACCGCGATGCGCAAGCTCTTTGGCGAGCTGTTTGAAAGACTTTCCGCCATGGAAGAGTTTGACATGCTGTACAAGATCGCCCCGCTCAGGCAGCTGGTAGCGGACCCCAACTTTCTCAGCCTCTATGTGACCCAGTACATCTGCGAGGATCTCGTCGAGCATGACAAGGTTCAGGACGTGTATGGCGATGATCTCGAAATTTATCAGGCCGTTGAATCCGTGTTCAAGGTTCTCCGCCCCCACGACTGATTCTACTTTGTCACCTTGGGGAATTAAGAAGCCAAAAGACAGAATGTTTTGAACCGCCCGGACAGAAGGATGATGCTTTATTCTCCTGTATTCTGACTCCTGAATTCCTTTGAATGTGACAAAGTATAACGGCTCAACTCTTCTTCCTGACCTTCTTAAGATCCAGATAGGTATAGCCCTTCAGCCCCTTCTCATACTCGCCCAAAAGCCGCATGGCCTCATTGGGCCGCAGCCTGTCTTCCTTGATAGCGCTGTCCACCTGACTTTTCATCTTCCGCTTCAGATCGGTGCCGGTATACTGAACCAAAGCCAGCACCTTTTCCATGGTGGTGCCCTCGATGGTCTCCTCGATGTAGTACCCGGACTCCTCATCCTCATCCAGAAAGACATGGGCCTCGTTTACCCGGCCAAAAAGATTGTGCAGGTCGCCCATGATATCCTGGTAGGCGCCGGTGAGAAAGACCCCCAGATAATAGGGCTTGCCGTTTAAGTCATGCAGCGGCAGGGTGTCCACCCCTTCCTCGTACAGGTTGATGAATTTTGAGACCGTGCCGTCCGAATCACAGGTGATGTCGGCCAGGGTGCCTCGACGCTGAGGCTCCTCATTGAGCCGGTGCAGGGGCATGATCGGAAAAAGCTGCCCGTAGCCCCAGTGGTCGAGCAGGGACTGAAAGACGCTGAAGTTACAGAGGTACTGGTCGGAAAACTTGCTTTCCAGTTCGACAATCTCGTCTGGCCGGTACTCGGCCTCCTTGAAATGCTCCAGCACCCTGGCGCCGGTAAGCCAGAAAAGCTTCTCCACCTCCGCCTTTACCTCCAGGCCGATAAGACCCAGCTCGAAATGAACCTGGGTTTCCTCCTTGTTGTGCAGGGCATCGTGGTAGGCCTCCAGCGGGTTGCTGGAGTTTACATGGCTGTAATTGTACCAGGCCTCAGCCGCAAGTTTGTGGCTGATCTCCGGCTTGACCGGCTCCTGGGCATGCTCCATCTTCTTGATATCACCGAAGGTTTCCACCACCAGCACAGAATGATGCGCCACCACGGCCCGACCCGACTCGCTGATGATGATCGGATGCTCGACCCCCTGGGAATCGCAGACATCCATGATATTGTAGACAATATCCCGGGCGTATTCGTTTAAGGAATAATTGATGGAAGAATGAAAGGTGGTGCGGCTGCCGTCGTAATCCACCCCCAGCCCCCCGCCGACATCGATGTACTCCAGGGCATGACCGATCTGCCTGATCTTGGCATAGAACATGGCCCCTTCCCGCACCGCCTTCTTGATCGTCAGGATGTCCGGGATCTGGGAGCCGCTGTGAAAATGGACAAGCTTGAGGCAATCGGCAAGGCCGGCCTCCTTGAGCAGGTCGGAAACCTGGATAATCTCCTGGGTGGAGAGGCCGAACTTGGCGTCCTCGCCGGTGGATTTCTCCCACTTGCCCTTGCCGCCGCTCATCAGGCGAACCCTCAGGCCGATCATCGGCTCCACCTTCAATTCCTTGGCATAGCGAATGATATTGCTGACTTCCTCGACTTTTTCCACCACCAGGATGATCTTCTTGCCCAGCTTGCGGCCAAGAAGCGCAGTCTTGATATAAACGGAATCCTTGTAGCCGTTGCAGATGATCAGGCTTTCCCGGTCTTCATGAAAGGCTAGGGCCGCGAAAAGTTCCGGCTTGGAGCCAACCTCAAGACCATGATGGAAGGGCTTGCCCGCATCGATGATCTCCTCGACCACCTCCCGCAGCTGATTGACCTTAACCGGATAGACGCCGCGATAGATGGATTTGTATTCCAGTTCGACAATGGCATCGTTAAAGGCCTTGTTGATCCGCTCCACCCGGTTGCGCAGCAGGTCGTGAAAGCGGATAAGCATGGGGAAATGCAGGCCCTGTTCCACTGCCTCCCTGATCACGTCAACGATGGCGATGGTGCCGCCCTGCTCTTTGAGCGGGGCAACCGTCACCTGCCCCTTGCCATTGATATCAAAATAGCGCAGGCCCCAACGGGCAATGCCGTACAGCTCTCTGGCCCTGTCGATACTCCAGACCTTTGCTTCCGCTGTCTGCTGCATCCCGTTGCCCTCCTTGGAAAAATGGCCCTGCCCAGACAGGAAAAAGACGGAGTCTCATCCCCTGAACATAAAGAGGGACAAAATACACAATTATCGCAGAAATTCAACAGGTTTTTGTCCGGCATGGGCCTGTTTGTCAACCATAAACAGGCCGAACAAAGAACTGCGGGAAAAGGAGCGAGATCCTTTCCGGGGTGCCGGAATACCGGGCATTCTTACAAAACCTGTCAAGCAAACTTTTCAGCTTGTCAGCAAAGATCCCCCCTATATAAAATCCATAGACAGGCGGCGTATCGCGGTTCAGTTCAAGGTAGCTTTATGTTGCCGCTGAATAGTCGGTAAGAAAAAAGGGCGAGCTGGCCCGCATCCTGCGGGCAGGACAATGTCTGCCAAACCCACAACAACCGCAGTTATTATTTCCCGAGCAGCCGGATGAATTCCTCCGGCATCCCGATCTCAAAGGTCATTTGCTCACCGCTAAAGGGGTGGATGAAGGATATCGATCGAGCATGAAGAGCGAGCCGTTTGCAAACCAGCGTGCCGTTCCCGTATTTTTTGTCTCCGGCGACGGGATGGCCCTTTTCCGCAAAATGCACCCGGATCTGGTGCTTCCGGCCAGTGAGGAGATGAATTTCCACCAGGCTTAGCCCTTTGCTCTCTTGCAACACCTTGTAGGCCGTATGGGAGAGCTTGCCCTTGGCTGGATCCGGGGTCGAATAGACCTTTTGGGCGGCATTTTCGGCCAGGCAGGAGGTAATCGTTCCCTCTTTGGGCGAGAGCCGACCGTGGACGATGGCCAGGTAATGCTTGTTTGTCTCCTGCCAATGCTCCTGCAAGAATTTCTTGACCTGTTCGCTTTTGGCAAAAAGCAGGATGCCGGAGGTATCCTTGTCCAGGCGATGCACCACATACACCCTGTTGCGCGATTTTGGGTCGCCCTTGCGGACATAATCATTGAGCAGATAATGGGCTGTTCTCGACTTTTCCCGCTCCGTGCCGATGGTCAGCAGCCCAGCCGGCTTCTCGACCACAAGAATATCCTTGTCCTCATGGAGGATGGGCAATCCTCGCGGTTGCCGCTTTCTGGCAGGCCGGGGGCCGGTGTGCGGATGAGCCATTTCAGCGCCACCTTCCCCAGTGCGCTGCCGCCCCTTATGATTTTTCATGAAAAACCACCACGGCCTCCTGATCGCGGCTGGCTATCTGGCGGGCCACCTTGGCCGGAACCACCTCGTAGCTGTTGCCGAGTTTGACGATGGCCAACTGGCCACGGCTGAGCTGGTCGGTCATCTCCTCGGAGACAAAGATCCTCTTGATCTTGTTTTGCTCGACAAAGTGGTAGGGCTCGCCCCGCCCATCCTGGGCCAGACGATTGGTCTCGATGAGCTGTTTTACCTGGGCCTTCTGCTCCCGAAGCCGGGCCTCCTCGGCGCGCTGAAGGTTAAGCTCCCGGTTGCGCAAATCCTTGGCCGCCTGCTCCTCCCGGGCCTTGTTGCTGGCCAGCGCAGGGATATCTCCGTTGTGCTGTTTGCGGCTGATCCGTTTTTCGTGTTCGGCCTTCTTGGCCTGTTTCTTGGTGGCCAGCCCGGCCTTGAGAAGCTGGTCCTGTAACGGATTCCCCATGTTCTTTCCCTTGCGGTATGATTAAGCTGTCAGTGACAGCTGATAGCTTTTCCCCACCCATACACCAGCGAATTGTTGCCCGGTATTTGACCATATTCGCCAGGGGATGCAAAGTGATATGATGGGAAGGTTGGGAAGAGGAGCAGGACATCCTGGTTAAAAAACAGCCAGGGCAACGGATAAGTAAAGCTGAGTTGAGCAGCTTGCCGGATTTTATGCCCTTTAGGGTGCAAACGAAACTTATACCCTCTGGGTGCAAAAAACAATTGGCGCAGTCGGCAAAATATGAATACAAAAGCAAGCATGAACCAACCTCAAAAAAGCATGGCCCAAGAGCTGCATAACCAAGGCGAGCTTTTTTTCAGCCTGCTGGAAAATTGCCTGACCGGCAACACCTTTGTCAAGCTGGTGCTGGGCAAATACCATGGCCCGGAGACTGGACTGCACCGGATATTTGTCCGCCTGATTACCATTAATGACGGGGAGCGGCTCTCTTTTCTCTCTCGCTACCAGACCAGGGATGTCACCAAGAACCTGCCCATAGCAGAGGGGTTGGTGACCATTCGCGACTTGTTTGCCACCTCGTTTAATAATGTGCATCTGCAAACGGTGACGGAGGATATTCAGTTGGCGGTCAACAAAAAGGGCAAATATACCCTGCAGAGAGGCAAGGCCGCGCCGAGGAGCGTTTCCCCTCAAGGGCATGACCGCGAGAAGGAGCGTTTTCTCGAGCTTGCCACGCCGTTTCTCAAGGAACTGGGGGTCACCAACGCGCAGCAGCAGCTTATTCCCGCCATGGCGCGCAAGTGGAAGCAGATCAACAAGTTCATCGAGGTTCTGGATCATGCCCTTACAGCCTCGAAGCTGAAAGAAAAAGACCTGGTTCAGGTGGTTGATTTCGGCTCCGGCAAGGGATACCTGACCTTTGCCCTGGAGGAGTACCTGCGCGCCAGCCTGGGACTTAAGGCCAGGGTAACCGGGGTGGAATTGCGGGAGGATCTTGTCAGCCTGTGCGCCAAGGCCGCTCAGAAATTGCATCTCGACGGCTTGTCTTTTGCACAAGGCGATATCCGCAGCTACAAGCCCGAGGGAATCGATATCATGATTGCCCTGCACGCCTGTGATATGGCGACGGATTACGCCATCCATCTTGGCATTCGCGCCAAGGCGGCGATCATCATGTGCGCCCCGTGCTGTCACAAGCAGCTCCGGCCCCAGATGCGCAGCCCTGAGCTGCTGCGGCCCATGCTCAAACACGGCGTCCATCTGGGCCAGGAAGCGGAGATGGTCACCGACAGTCTGCGCGCCCTGCTGCTTGAGGCGAGCGGCTACGAGACTCAGATCTTTGAATTCGTTTCCCTGGAACACACGAGCAAGAACAAGATGATCCTGGCGGTGCGGGGCTCAGGTTTGGTTAAACGAGAAGAGTTGCTGGCTCAGATTCAAGAGCTCAAGGATTTTTACCAAATCCGGGAGCATTGTCTTGAATCCTTGTTGCAAGCAGAGGAAGAACCCGCATGAAGGGCAGGCCTCCGGGCGGCGGGCCGGGTAAAAAAAGGAGAACTGTAAATGGCGCAAGCCTGGCGGATAGTTGACAGTATTGATACCGACGAGGGGCTGCTTGATCTCAGACAGCGGGGCGAGACGGATTTTCTGATTACCATCGACAGCCGGGTGCTGATGAACTCCTCGGCCAACAGATCCGAGATTGTTTTGTCAGAGCTGGCCTGCGCGGATCTGAAGCAGACCGAAAAACCCAGGGTGCTGGTGGGTGGTCTGGGCATGGGCTTCACCCTGAAGGCGGCCCTGGATAATCTCCCGGCTGAGGCCGAGGTGGTGGTAGCAGAACTGAATCCGATCATGGTCATCTGGTGTCAGGGGCCGATTGCCCAGTTAACTGCGGGGGCGGTTGACGACCCACGAGTCAGGGTGGTGATTGCCGATGTGGCCGAGATTATCCGTGCTGCGGCAAGCAAGGGCAAGGGTCAGCGCTTTGACGCCATAATCCTTGACCTGTACGAAGGCCCCTATGAGGGGGATCAGGGCCGAGGCGAGTATCTGTACGGCAAGAGGGCACTTGAGTTAAGCCGTTCCGCCTTGAAGGCGGGCGGGGTGTTGGCGGTGTGGTCCGAAGATCCGGACAAGGCCTTTGAGAAACGTTTGCAGGCTGCCGGGTTCTCCGTTGCTCGCCAACGTCCTGGCCGGGGCGGACGCCGACATGTGGTGTATATCGCCAGAAAAACAGAGCAGCGGGGATAGCAGGTTCTTTCGGGGACTATGCGGCAGCCAGGAGAGATAAGCCTGGGCTTGCCAATTTTTCCAGAAATCCTGTAGTTTTTAAAAAAGTTCGTCAGATAACGCAGTTACGGGGGGAATCGTGATCCAGCCTGTTCTCATTGTCGAAGATGATAAGAAAATTGCCCGAGTCGTCCAGGTATATCTCGAGGGCGAAGGCTATCGCGTGATCCATGCCGGGCGGGGCAAAGAGGCAGTCGCTGCCGCAGAGAGGGAAACCCCTCTGCTGGTGATCCTCGATCTGATGCTGCCGGATATGGGCGGCGAAGAAGTTTACCAGGAACTGAAGGCGCTAGCCGATGTTCCGGTCATCATGCTTACGGCTAAGTCCTCCGAGGAAGAGCGAGTAGCGGGCTTTGCCCTGGGAGCGGACGATTACGTGGTCAAGCCCTTCAGCCCCCGCGAACTTATGTTTCGGGTGAAGGCTGTGCTCAAGCGGGCGCAGAAACAGGATTTGACGGGAGCAACGGTAGCGAGCTTCAACAAGGGAATTCTGGTTGTCGATGGCCATCGCTACGAGGTGAAGAAGAAGGGGCATTCTGTAAGCCTCACGCCCACCGAATTCAAGGTACTCTTTACCCTGGCCGCGCATCCAGATCGGGTTATGACCCGGGACGCGCTGGTGGATCAGGCCCTGGGTTATCAGTTCGAGGGCTACGAGCGGAGCATCGACGCTCATATAAAGAACCTCCGCCAGAAGATCGAGGATGAGCCTAAAAGGCCTTCCTTTATTCTCACCGTGTACGGGATAGGCTACAAATTTATCGGGAAACGAGATGTTTAGAAGCCTCTGGATAAAGTTTCTCATCCTTCTTTTTGCTGTTTCCGTTATCGCCCTCTCAGCGGCGTTCATCCTGCGGGAACTGATGATTCATGATTTCCGGGAATATCTCGAAGGCGACCGCGAAGACCGGGTGTCCTGGGTCACTGCGGACATTGAGCGAAGCTATGAAAAACATGCCGGCTGGAAGCGGGAAATCATAGGTGAGCTGAGTGAAGACGCGGTCTGGGCCTTTATGCTTGGGTTCGAGATCCGCCTCCTCGATTCAGGCGGCAGGGTAATCATGGATACAAAGAGAGCCCTGGACACGCTTTCGCCCCTTGTGCGAAACAGGGTTCTGGGCGTCTCCGAACGCGCGCCCCAAAAACAGGCGGGCTCGTATTTGCCCTACCCGCTCTTTCTGGCCGGAAAGGAGATCGGTCGACTTGAGGTCAGCTTCCTGCAGCCTCAGAAAGAGTTGGTTTTCATCGACCGCTCAAACAGGTTTCTTCTTTTCTCTCTTTTGGCTCTGGGCGGACTTGCCTTTGTCCTGAGCCTTGTCCTGTCGAGAAGGTTGACGCGCCCCATTAAAAGACTTGCCGCCGCAGCCGTGGCGGTGAGCGAGGGGAATCTGAAAACGCGGGTCCCGGTTGTCGGCAGAGATGAAATAGGCAAACTCGCGGCAATGTTCAATCGGATGGTGCAGATCCTTGAAACCCAGGAGGCCTTGCGCAAGAAGCTCCTTGCAAATACGGCCCACGAGCTGCGCACGCCGCTTGGCGCCATGCAGGGCGAACTGGAAGGGATGATGGATGGGCTCTTCCCTGTGGACAGGCAGCATCTTGGCTCGCTTCTTGAAGAAACGGACAGGCTCAAAAATATTCTGAACGCTATGGAGGAGCTTGCCCAGGCGCAAGCGAGTGTGCTGACCCTCAAAAAGCAGCATTTTGAGCTCGGGAAGTTTCTTTTGCAGGTTGTCTCAAGATTCCGGCCCGCAGCCCAGAATAAGGCCGTGGAATTTAACGTGGCGTGCGAGAAGGGGCTGATTGTCTATGCGGATCCCGATCTATTGACGCAAGTTATGCTCAACCTCTTGAGCAATGCGCTCAAGGCGACTGACAGAGTCGGGCGGGTGACCGTCAGGGCGGCCCGGCAGGACGCTGAGGTTCTGCTTGAAATACAGGATACGGGGGCGGGGATCAGGCCTGAAGACCTGCCTTTCATCTTTGAGCGATTCTTTAAGGCCTCCGAAGGCGGCTTCGGCCTTGGCCTTGCCATCGTCAAGGAGCTTATGGAGGCGCACGGGGGCAGGATAGAGGCCAGAAGCGAATACGGAAAGGGTTCTGTCTTTAGCCTCTCGCTGCCAGGCTAATAACCCTTCACAATTCTTCATAATTCCTTCGCTGGTTCTTCACAATCATTTGCTAGAGTCTAACCAGGCAATGATTGGTTGTACTACTATTCAAGGGAGGTAAAAAGAGATGAAGAAAGAAACAGGAATGATTTTTGCGGTTATGCTGGTACTCGTCTTCGCTGGCGTGGCCTTTGCCTGTGGGAATGGCCCCGGCGTGGGCTGCGGGCAGGGTGGCGGCTATTACAACGGCGCAAATGCTGAGACCATGAAAAAGTTCCAACAGGAGTCACTCAGCCTGCGCGACGAGCTCATGATCAAGCAGATCGAACTTCAGACCGAGTTTAGCAAGCCTGTACTCGACAGGGCCCGTATTGCCTCGATCAGGAAGGAGGTCATTGATATCCAGGCAAAGGTTCAGGTTGTGGCGGACAAGCACGGCATCCCGGCCTTTGCTTCCGGCGCCGGGGGCGGCATGATGGCAGGCCGTGGCGGACGCGGGATGATGGCGGGAGCAGCGGGGGCCTGTCCTCAGTGCCAGTCGGCAAACTGACTATTTATGAGAGGGGGGCCTCGCGGCCCCTCCGGTCTTTCAAGATGATGAAAACATTTTTTATCGTGTGTCTGCTGCTTTTGGCAGGGTTTCTTATCAATCCCGAGCCGTCTTTTGCCCAGCCGGATTGCAACTGGCGGCAGCAGCGTCCTTACGGCGGCTATTGCCGGGGGCCGAAATGGGGCTGGTATGGGGCGCGCAATCCTGTGAAAATCGTGGAAGAGGCGCGCAAATTGCTGGAGCGTTATTTCAAAGGGGAAAACGTAGCCGTCGGCAAGATTACAGAGCATGAATGGTATTTTGAAGCTGAGATCATGGACAAAAAGGATAACCGGCTCGACCGGGTGATTATTGACAAACGGACGGGCAGGATACGTTCAATTTATTAGTCCGGGGAGGATATATTTATGATGGGTACTGGTTACTGGGCGGGCGGGCCGGGGTGTTTCTTTGGCTGGCCTCTGGGGATGATCCTGGGTATTATTTTCTGGGGAGCGCTAATATATGGAATTTTTCTCCTGTTTTCGCGGCTGGCAAAACGGCGGGCGCGGGATGGCGAAAAAGAGGAAACGCCCCTGGATATTCTTAAAAAGCGGTATGCCAGAGGCGAAATAGACGCCGAGGAGTTTGGGCAGAGAAAAAAGAATCTGGAATCTTGACCGGCCTTATCCGCAGGGAGTCGTTTTACTACCCTTCATTCATGCGGCCCGGCGTTTCCCACCGGGATGCGTAGAGCTTTTGCTTTGCGCATCCTTGGCTGAATCCTGAAAAACACCCGCCAGCAAAATCCTTCGCTTTTCAACATCCTTTCCCTTGACACGACAAAGCGGTTCATAGCACTATGAGGGGCATAAAGTAAGCGTGAGGATTATTCTACCAGGAGCAACACAACAGGAGACGCCATGGAGATACATGACCCGAATCTGCATCTGAAACTTATGGAAATGTGTGACTGTTATCTTGGCACGGACTATATCGCCATTATTCAGCAGGTGGCGGACACCCCCACCAGTGATACCCAGGAAGACGCCCTCCGTTATCTGGCGCTCGGCCTTCTCCTGACCCTGACCGAAGAGGCCCGGCAGCTTTCCCTTAAGCAAAAGAAAGGCAAGATTACCGTCACCATCAAGCACGATGCGGAAAAAATCGCCCTGCGCCCACCCTGCAAGCCTGTTTTCGACCGAATCATCGCCATTATGCGCAGCATCATCCATCTGGAGGAAGACAAGGGGGGGCTGCCGCTGACCCTTGGTTTGAAGAATGATCAGGTCGAGCTTCAGATAAAGATCGAACGTACTGCGGACAAGGAAACCCTCAAGATAAAATTTCCCGAGCTGACCTGAGCGCCTCAGCCCGCCCGGCCCGGCAGTTCAAGGAGCGCCTTGGCTGCCTGGGCAAGATCCGCTGGGCTGTGATGACGGGTGAGGGAAAACCGCAGCCTTGCTGTGCCCTTTGGCACGGTGGGCGGTCGAATGGCCGTGACGAAGATGCCCTGCTGGCGAAGCTGCTCGGCCTTGGCCAGCGCCGCGCCGCTCTCCCCGACCAGAATGGGAATGATCTGCGAGGGGCCAAGTTCCGCCCCGTAGCCCCCGGCCTGCAGCAAGGCCTTGAAAAAGGCGATCTTTGCATGCAGCTCCCGGCGCAGCTCCGGTTCCTGTCGGATAAGCCGCACTGCAGCCAGGGAGGCTGCGGTAACGGCGGGCGGCAGGGCGGTGGAAAAGACAAAGCTCCTGGCCCGATTAAGCAGATAATCAATCATCTCCCTGTTGCCCGCGACATAGGCGCCATAGCTGCCAAGGGCCTTACCGAAGGTGCCCATGGCCAGATCCACCGCCTCACTCACCCCGTCCTCTTCGATAACTCCGCCGCCATTTTCGCCAAAAACCCCGGTGGCATGGGCCTCGTCCACCATGAGCAGGCAGCCGAAGCGCTCCTTGAGCTGCACCAGTTCGCGCAACGGGCAACGGTCGCCGTCCATGCTGTAGATGGATTCCACCACAATCAGGGCCGTGCCTGTCCCCCGCTTTTCCTTGAGCAGGTCTTCGAGCTGATTGAGATCGTTGTGCCGGAAGCGTATCAGGCGGGCGCCGGAAAGGCGGCAACCATCGTGGATGCTGGCATGATTCAGACGGTCGCTGAAGATGAGGTCGTGGCGGGCAGCCAGGGCAGGGATGATGCCAGCGTTGGCCAGGTAGCCGGAGCCGAAGGTGAGGGCGGCCTCCTTGCCCTTGAGCTGGGCCACCGCCTCTTCCAGCTCATGATGCAGCGCGAGATCGCCGCTCATCAACCGGGCCGCGCCCGAACCGGCGCCAAACCGGCCCAGGGCCTCCTGGGCCGCCGCGATCAGGGCCGGATGTTCGGCCAGGGCCAGGTAATCATTGGAGGAAAAGTCGATCAGCTCCCGGGCCTCATCTCCGGCCAGGGTAAGCCGCCCTTTTCCCCGGCGGATGACCGGGCGCAGGCTGCGGAGCCCGCCGCTTACCTGCTGCTGGTTTAGCCAAATCTTCACATCGACCATAATTGCTTGATCTCTTCGGCAAATTGCCGGTCTGCCTCAGGGGAACGGCCCCGCTGGGTGAGATAGCCGCCGATCATCATGCCGTCTGCGCCAGCCATGAAGGCAGAGCTTAAGAAATCGGCCAGGGCTGATTCGCGGCCAGCGGCCAGGCGAATGGCCGCCTGGGGCAAAAGTAAGCGGTAGAGGGCGATGGCCCGGAGAATTTCTGCGATGGCCAGGGGGGGCAGTCCGGCGCAGGGCGTTCCGGCCAGGGGGATAAGGATATTGAGGGGCACGGAGTCAATCCCTAATTCGGCAAGACTCATGGCCATGGACAGGCGATCTGCCTCGGTTTCGCCCAGGCCGAAGATGCCGCCGCTGCAAACTTGGAGACCAACGGCCTGAGCAGCCCTGATTGTGGCCACCCGGTCGGCAAAGCTATGAGTGGTGCAGATCTGCGGGAAAAACTCCCAGGAGGTCTCCAGATTATGGTGATAGCGGGAAAGACCGGCCTCCTTGAGCTGGCGGAGTTCGACCTCCCCTAAGATACCCAAGGAAGCGCAGACCTTGATCCCCACCTCTTTCCGAATGGCGCGGATGAGGGTCAACACCTGGAGCAGATCAGCGCTTGCCAGCCCCCGGCCACTGGTCACCAGGGAAAAACGGCTGGCCCCGATTCTTTTGGCCTCCCGGGCGGCGGTGAGAATTTGCTCTTTATCCAACAGGGGATAAACCGGCGCCTCTGTCTGGTAATGAGCGGATTGCGCGCAAAAACGGCAGTCCTCGCTGCAAAGGCCGGACTTGGCATTAACGATGCTGCACAGGGAAAAGGAGGTTCCCCGCCGGGCAAGCTTGATCGCCAGGGCCTGCCGCATGAGCTCGGCTAAGGGCAGCGCCTGGAGTTTGGTGAGGTCGGGTAACTGGTTCATGGTAGTGGTCTCTAAAATTAGCCACGAAAACCACGAAAGAACACGAAAAACTTCAGGGAACCTTCAAAAATACGTCCTTCGCGGGAGCGACGGAGGTTTGATTTTTCAAGGTTGCCTTCAATAAATTTCGTGTCGTTTCGTGGGTTTCGTGGCTAAAAAAATAAGCGGTGACCGCCGACACCCCAGCCTACTTGAGGCCGAAGATTCCGCCTTTCTTGCCAGAGAAAGCCGGGGTGCGGCTTTCTGGTCTGGGCGGCCTGGGTTTGCCTGTCCTGCCCCTGCCCCTGCCGCTTGGCGGGGCGGCAACAGGCTCGGGCCGCGCCGCCAGATCGGCAGGCACTCCGCCAAGGGCTTCCTGGTAAAGCTGCAAGAACAGCAGGCCATCGGCAAAATAACTTTTGCGTTTCAGCCAGGCAGGCCAGGTCTGTCCGGCGCCGTGCCGGACGAAGGCCGGAAAATTGACCAGCAGCGAGGTGATCTCCTCTCTGGAGGCCCGTTTGACATTGAGATGCTCCAGATGGGAATCAACCTTAGTGCGAAGGGTGCGGGCAAAGGAATCACGGCCTTCGGCAGGCAAAGACACAAGGTCGAAACGCGCCTGGGCCCAGGGCAGCATGAGCAAGGCAAACAGAAGATGTTCCGGCAGGGGCCTGCCTTCGCCATGCAGGCGGTCAATCACCTGGCAGAGGGCGAAGAGAAGACTGAGCTGGGACAAGGGGTTCTCCGGCTCCTGGCTGAGGCCCTCGTTATAGCAGGGCAGAAGAACAAAGAACAGCCCGCTGGCCACGGCAAGCCGACACCAGGGCGCGCAGGCGCCGCTGTGCAGATCTTTGAAGAATTCGTCCCTGACCCGGGAATCAGGGCAGAGGCGCAGGGTGTCAAGGTTGGTGACAATGGCCTGCCAGGTGCGCTCTTCAATGGTAAAGCCGCTTCTGGCCGCATGGCGGATGGCGCGCATCATCCGGACGGGATCCCTAACGATCCGGCGATCCGGCTCCCCAACCATGCGAACAATCCGGTTGTTGAGATCGCTAACCCCGTCCGTGTAATCAATGATGGTGAAGTTTTCTATCTCATAGAACAGGGCGTTGATGGTGAGATCACGCCGAAAGGCATCCTCCGCTTCGGAGCCGAAGGTGTTGTTGTGGGCCAGCACCTCGTCCTCTTCCCGGTCGCCTTCTTCAAACTCACTGCGACAGCGCAGGGTGGAAACCTCGACTATCTTGCTGCCAAAGAAAAAGACCTGCACCAGACGAAAGCGGCGACCAATGATCCGGCTGTTTTTAAAAAGGGTGCGCAACTGCCCTGGTCTGGCGTTGGTGCTGATGTCGAAATCCTTGGGCGTTTTGCCGAGATAGAGATCACGCACCGCGCCGCCCACCAGGTAGGCGGAAAAGCCCGCATCACGGAGGCGGTGCATGACCTTCAACGCCTCGCGATCGATATCCTTGCGGGAGATGGGGTGATCGGCCCGGGCAATGATGCGGGGCTCCGGCAGGTCAGGGGATGAATCCATGGAATATTCCAGGCGGGAGGGCAAGATGACGGGCTACCTAATATGTTGCGGCAGGTTCCTTGTACATGGACTCGGCCTGTGAAACAAACTGGTCGAAAACCTCGCGAACGGTGAGGATTTCCTTGATTTTAAAGACGTTTTCGCCGGAAAAAACAAGACCATCTTCCATATTACCCTCGCAGGCCGCAGTGAGCCGGTCGCTGATACAGTAAACATGGTCGCATTTCTTCAGGCATTTGTATTTGCATTCCTTGGCCTTGAGGTCGATCTTGTTCCGCAGTTTTTCCACAAAGGGGGTTATGATGGCCCGGCCGGGCAATCCCACCGGAGATTTGATCAGGGAGATATCTTCCTGATTGGCGTGCAGCATGGCCTGCTTGAAGCTTTCCGCCACCGAGCATTCCTTGGTGAGGACAAAACGGGTGGCGATTTGGATGCCGTCCGCCCCGTACTTGTCCATCATTTCCGCCATTTCATAGCCATTGGTGATGCCGCCCGCCGCGATCAGAGGAACCTTTTTTACCACCTTGCGAATCTCGGGAAAAAGCTCGCGCAGGGCCACGTTGGTGCCCAGATGGCCGCCAGCCTCCTTGGCCTCGACCACGATGGCCGCAGCGCCCAGTTTCTCGGCAAGCAGGGCAAAGGAGGGCGAGGAAACGATGGAGACAATGGGGGTGTTGGTTTCCTTGCCGATCTTGAAGATATCCCGGGAGAAACCAGCCCCGGTGACGATCATGTCCACTCCGGCTTCGATGGAGCCCTGCACCAGGTTGTAGAAATTCTTCATGGCGAACATGATGTTCACCGCGATAATCCCCTTGGTTGCCGCCTTGGCCTTGCGGATATCGGCCTGGAGTTCCTCCACCGGAATGGCTGAGCCACCGATGGTGCCGATGCCCCCGCACTCGGCCACGGGAATGGCCAGAGCCGAGGTGGAGACGCGGATGGACATACCGCCCTGAACAAGAGGTACTTGGGCGGTGAACTTGCCGATGGTAAGGGGGGGTAGCTTCATGAATGTCTGCCGCTCCGGTTAGTTTGAGGAGGAATGAGCAACTATGCTTTTTTTCGTTTTTTTTGTCAAGAAAACCTTCCTGAGTCAAAAGGAGGTTTTTCGCCTCCAGCGAGAAGAGCTTTTGCCTTTTTTGCCGGTTTCTGGTTTAAAGTAGAGCAAACAGGCAACGGTGGCGCAAAGATGTACCCGATTTTCATCAGGTTCCGCAACATATATAATATGCGCGGAGCAGAGGAAAGGCAGCATGTATATTCACCCAGGCAGCATCGGCTTTGACATAGACGGCGTGGTTGCCGATACCATGGAGGCCTTTATCCGTCTGGCCCGGACTGGATATGGGGTCAAGGTGCGTCCTGAGGAGATCACCGACTTTCAGGTGGAGGCTTGCCTGGATCTTGACCCGGTCATGGTTGAGGAGATTTTCACTCGTCTGCGGGAAGAGCCCCTTGCCTGTGGCTTGCAGCTCATGAGCCACGCCCGCCAAGTGTTGACCGGCTTCGCCGAGCATGGCCCCCTTACCTTCATTACCGCCCGCCCGCAAAAAAAACCCATCGCCAGTTGGCTGAAAAAAGAACTGGGGCAGCAGGTCTACGATCGGGTGCGGCTGGTGGCTACCGGCGAACACGACAACAAGGCGGTTCATATAAAGGAAATGGGCCTGGCCTTTTTTGTGGATGACCGGGCCCAGACCTGCCTGCAGCTCGCCCTTGAAGAGGGCATCCAGCCCATCGTCTACCGCCAGCCCTGGAACCAGGGCAAGCATGCTCTGCCCGAGGTGGAAAGCTGGCGCGCCATCCACGCCCTGTGTTACGGGGAGGCCGCCTGGTGAAGCAATGCCCTGCCTGCGGTCAGGCGATCCCGGCCTATAAAAATCCAACCCCGACGGTGGATATCATAATTATACTTGGCAACGGCGTTGTCTTGATAAAACGAAAAAACCCGCCCCTGGCCTGGGCCCTGCCCGGCGGGTTTGTGGATTATGGGGAGTCGCTGGAGCAGGCGGCGGTGCGGGAAGCTCTGGAGGAAACCGGGCTTGCGATCAAACTTTACCGCCAGTTTCACACCTATTCCGATCCAGACCGCGACCCAAGGCAGCATACGGTGAGTACGGTTTTTCTCGCCACGGCGACAGGTTCGCCAGTGGCTGGCGATGATGCGGACGAGGTCGCGATTTTTTCTGAAGAAGCGCTGCCACCGCTGGCTTTTGACCATGCAAGAATTCTGGCTGACTATTTTGCGGCGCAACGAACCGCCGCCTGAAACGGCAAAAAAACGTCGCCGCCCAAAGGCATTCGCTGCCCGCACCCACATTCCTACCTCTCTGTTTTCCCTGTATCTCCTTTATTGTTAACTAGTTAGGCCGCATTTTCCCCTATGGCCACCTGCCGCTTTTTCCTTGAAAATCTGCGCCCGCCATCGCAGATAAAAAGTTTGTATTTGCCCATATTCTCTGGTATACAAGCTCGATCTATCAAAGGAGGATTGTTTCCATGGCAAAAAGCACAACAGCAACCACAACGGATTTTGAAGTAAATGCAGGGGAAATGAGCTTTGCTCAGCTCTTCGAAGAAAGCCAGAAGGTGGCGGAGGTGGGAGAAGTGGTGCTCGGCACCGTTATCGCCCTGGCCAACGATTATGTCGTGGTGGATATCGGCGACAAATCAGAAAGTGAGATCCACTGTTCCGAGTTCAAAAACGAAAATGGCGAGATCGAGGTCAAGGTTGGCGACGTCTTTGACGTCTTCGTGGAGAAGCGGGAGATCGATGGCGGCCTGAAGCTTTCACGCGAAAAGGCCATCGGCATCAAGGTTTGGGAAGACATCGCCAAGATCCAGGAAGAGGACGGCACCATTTCGGGCCGGATCGACAACCGGGTCAAGGGCGGTCTTTCCGTCGATATCGGGGTGCCTGCCTTTCTGCCCTACTCTCAGATCGACCTCAGACCGGTCAAGGATCTGGACAGCCTTATCGGGCAGACCTTTGACTTCAAGGTTCTCAAATATAACCGCAAGCGCAACAATGTGGTAATCTCTCGCCGCGCCATTCTGGAAGATGCGCGCAAGAAACTGCGGGAAGATATGCAGTCCAACCTGATCGAAGGCCAGGTGGTCACGGGCACCATCACCAATATCACCGATTACGGGGTCTTCATCGACCTGGGCGGCATGGATGGTCTCTGTCACATCACCGATCTTTCCTGGGGCCGTGTTTCCCATCCCTCCAAACTGTTCAAGGTTGGCGAGGATGTTCAGGTCAAGATCCTCAAGTACGACCGCGAAAACGACAAGGTTTCCCTTGGCATCAAGCAGCTCAAGGAAGATCCCTGGTCAACCGTGCATGACCGCTATCCCATCGGCGCCAAGGCCATGGGCAAGGTAGTCAGCATCACCGACTACGGGGTCTTTGCCGAACTGGAAGAGGGCGTTGAAGGCCTGATCCATGTTTCCGAGATGTCCTGGTCCAAGAAAACCCGGCATCCCTCCAAGATTGTCGGCGTTGGCGAAGCGGCCGAGGTGGTCATCCTCAATATCGACGTGGATGCCAAGCGCATCTCTTTAGGTATGAAACAGTTGCAGCCCAACCCCTGGGATCTGGTCAGCGAGAACTATCCGGCTGGCTCCATCATCGAGGGCAAGATCAAAAACATCACCGACTTCGGGGTGTTCATCGGCATTGAGGAAGGGATCGACGGACTGATCCATGTTTCCGACCTGTCCTGGACCGAGCGGATCAAGCATCCTTCCGAGAAATACGCCAAGGGAGAAACCGTTCAGGCCGTAGTCCTCAAGATTGACCGTGAGAATGAGCGGTTTTCTCTGGGGGTCAAGCAGCTGGAACCTGATCCCTGGCAGGCTGCCATCGAGAAATATTCGGTGGGCAGCACCGTGCAGGGCAAGATCACCAATGTCACCGATTTTGGTATCTTCGTGGAGGTAGAAGAGGGCATTGAAGGCCTGATTCATGTTTCCGAGATCAGCAAGGACAAGGTTGCCACCCCGGTGGGCCTGTACAATGCCGGTGATTCCGTGGAGGCAAAGGTAATCAATGTTTCTGCCAAGGATCGAAAGATCGGGCTGTCCATCAAGGCGTTGACTGATGACTCTGCCCAAGGCTCCTACGAGGAGTACAAGCAGAAGCAGGCCAAGAGTGGCCCGTCCACCATCGGCGACCTTTTGAAGGAAGAGATGGATAACAAGGCCCAGGAGTAATCAGGCTGAAGTCGTTGTTGCAACGGTAACTGTTCGGCAGAGGTGTAGGCATTGCAGATGCGGTGCTGCTGAACGGTTACCATTTTCATTCCGGGTTTGTTATGTCAGACGGGTTATTTCGCCACAAGCATCCGGTCTTCACAGGATTATTGATCCTGGGAGGGATCATGCTGTTTTTCTGGGGTGGAATAACCTTTTTTGTTGCCAGCCTCACCAGTCCTTCCAGATCCGAACTTTTCCTGCATGAAGGAATTGGGGTTGTTGAGCTCAAGGGAGTTATCCTTGAATCAGAGGAAACCCTGGAGCATCTGGTGGCCTTTCGGGAAGAACCCAAGATAAAGGCCATTGTCCTGAGGATAGACAGCCCCGGCGGGGCTGTAGGCGCTTCCCAGGAGATCTTTGACGAGGTGCGGCGCACCAGCAAGGTCAAGCCGGTGGTAGCCTCCATGGGTTCGGTGGCAGCATCCGGCGGCTTGTATGTGTCCTTAGGCGCCAGCAAGATTGTCGCCAATCCTGGCACCCTGACCGGCAGCATGGGGGTTATTCTCAAGTTCGCCAATCTGACAGGTCTGTTTGAGAAAATTGGCTATAAAAACGAGGTGGTCAAAAGCGGCAGGCTGAAAGATATCGGTTCTCCTTCCCGGGCCATGACCGGCGAAGAAAGGCAGATGCTCCAGGGCATGATCGATAACGTTCAGAGCCAGTTTGTCCAGGCTGTTTCCGAGAGCCGGTCTTTGCCTGCGGCAGAGGTGGAAAAGATTGCCGATGGTCGTATTTTTTCCGGGCAGCAGGCCAGGGAGTACGGCCTGGTTGATCAGTTGGGCAATTTCAGCGACGCGGTACTGCTGGCCGCTGACCTGGCCGGAATGAAGGCCGAAAAGATGCCGGAGCTTGTCTATCCCCCGGAAGAGAATTTCTCCTTTCTGCGCTTGATAACCGGCAGGAAAAATGAATCGCTGTTGCAGCAGACAGGATTATCTGGCCCGATTTTGGCCTATGAATGGACAGGGACTTTGCGATAGGAGTGTAGCAAACGATGTTGAAACGGGATTTGGTAAATGCGGTGACCGAAGAGATGGATACGTACCTGAAAAAAGATGTCAGTCAGGCCGTCGATATCATGTTGGAAACCATAGTGGCGGCCCTGGTCGAGGACCGGCGCGTTGAGATCCGCGGTTTTGGCAGTTTTTCCGTGCGCCAGCGCAAGGCAAGAACTACCAGAAACCCAAAAACCGGCAAGGTCATGAAGATTACCTCCCGCAAGAATCTGCACTTCACCATGAGCAAATCGCTGAAAGATGCCTTGATCCAGAACGGCAAGTAAGCGGGGGCAGGTGTTTACGCTCCCCAAAAATGAATTGAATTGTAACTGCTCAGCAGTGCCGCAGATGCGCACCCCCTGCGGGGCATAAACTTCAGAGGTCTGCGAAGTGTGCTATTGCACATGAGCCAAGCCGATGACAACGCAGATGTGCTGCTGCTGAACAGTTACAAATGGCTGGTGTCACCCTTGCCCTGACGCAGCACCTCCGGTATCTCGCCGATAAGCGAGACCACGGATGATGGCTCCGGGTACACGGCGCCGCCGTCGATGATGATATCCACCTGTCTGCCGAACCTGGCCTCGATCTCAAAGGCCTCGCTGATCGGCGGATCATCTGGATCCTGAATGGCGCTGGTGTTGAGCATCGGATTGCCCAGAGCATTGATAAGCGCCAGACAGATGGCATTGTCCGGCACCCTGATCCCCACGGTTTTCTGTCGGCTGAGCATGATTTTGGGCACCAGTTTTGCCGCCTGCAGGATAAAGGTGTAAGGCCCGGGCAGATCTTTCTTCATGATCCTGTAGCTCATGTTGGACACATGGCAATAGGTGCTGACATTTTTGAGGCTTGAGCACATGAAGCTGAAAGGCTGGTGTATCGGCCTCTTTTTTATTTGATGAATCCGCTTGATCGCCTTCTGATTGAACATGTCGCAGCCGATGCCATAGACGGTGTCGGTGGGGTAGCAGATCACCGCGCCTTTACGCATGGCCTCCGCCGCCTGCTGAATCAGACGGGGTTGCGGGTTATCAGGGTTGATGGCAAGCAGCATGCGGCAGTCCTTTTTTACCAGTTTAGGTTGCGGGCATTGTACGGGACGCATGGAGAAAAGGCAACAGCGAAGGGGTAAGCCTTGGTGGTAACCGCCTGCGGCATTGATATGGGGAGCAACAGCTTCCGCTTGCTGGTGGCGGAGCTTGAAGATGGGCGCTTGCGCCCCCTGGCCTGCGAGCTGGTCACGGTTCGGCTGGGAGAGGGGCTTGGTAAGAGCGGCCTGCTGGCGCCTGCGGCCATGGCGCGGGCCGAAACGGCCCTTGCCGGTTTTGCCGCAAGGGTCGCGGCTTTTTCTCCCGGCAGCCTGCGGGTCTGCGCCACCCATGCCGTGCGACGGGCTGCCAACCAGAAGGATTTTCTCGCAGGGGTCAGGAGCAGAACCGGGTTTACAGTCGAGGTGCTTTCCGGTGAGGAGGAGGCAAGCCTGGCCTTGAGGGGGGTGTTTTTCGCCCTGCCGCCTGAACAGCGGCGCTATCCTTTTCTGCTGGCGGATGTGGGCGGCGGCAGTTCGGAAATCATCCGGCAGAATACCTTCTCAAGCCCGCCCAGATCGGTAAGCCTTCCCCTTGGGGCCGTTGGTCTTACTGAAGAATTCGGCTCTGATCCTGAAGCCATCCGTCGCCGGGTTAGAGCCTTGTTGAATCAAGCCCTTGAACCTGAGGCCAACCTGTCTGAGCCTGGATCGTTCCTGGTTGTTTCCGGCGGAACCGCAACCAGTCTGGCTGCCCTTTCTCTGGGGTTGGTCAGCTATGAGGCCAGGCTGGTTCAAAACTATCTCCTGACCGATACCGAGCTGGGCAGGCTTGTTAACCGGCTGGCGAGTCTTTCCCGGGATCAGCGCGAGGCTCTGCCCGGAATGGGCCAGGGGCGGGGCGGCATTATCCTGGCTGGGGCGGTGATTCTGCAGGAACTGCAGCGGACTCTGGCAGGTCAGCCTCTGCTGGTGAGTGATGCCGGACTGCTGGAAGGCATTCTGCTGAGTGGCGAGAGACAGGCTTCTTGCCCCCAGAGGGTATAAGTTTTGTTTGCACCCTAAAGGGCATAAAATCCGGCAAGCTGCTCAACTCAGCTTTAACAAACTCGTCATTGACCTTAGAAGCAAAAATTCTTTATAGTAAAGACCAGCTGTTTTTTTGCCGCCTGTTTTCTGGATGGCGCCTTGACAAACAAGGCCAATCCCGTCGCCTTTTTTAAAGGAGTCCACTGATGTCAATCCAGACCATCGAGCATGCCTATACCTTTGACGATCTGCTTCTGGTGCCTGCCGCTTCCGAGATCCTGCCCAGTGAAGTGAGTCTGGCCACGATGCTGACCAAGTCGATTACCTTAAATATTCCTCTGGTCAGCGCGGCCATGGACACGGTCACCGAACATCGGGCGGCCATTGCCATGGCCAGGGAAGGCGGGATCGGGATCATCCATAAAAACATGAGCGTGGAAGAACAGGTTCGCGAGGTGCGCAAGGTCAAGAAGTCCGAGTCAGGCATGGTCATCGATCCGATCACGGCGAACGATGCCCAGACTGTGCGGGAGGTCAACGAGATCATGCGCAACTACCGGATCTCCGGGGTGCCGGTATTGCGGGGCACCAAGCTGGTCGGCATTGTCACCAACCGTGACCTGCGCTTTGTTTCCGACGAGGATCTGCTGGTTCGGGATGTTATGACCAGCAAGAATCTGGTGACCGCCAAGGCTGGCATCACCCTGGAACAGTCCAAGGCCCTCCTGCATGAACACCGGATCGAAAAACTCCTGGTGGTGGATGACGAGGGCAATCTTCAGGGGCTGATTACCATCAAGGACATTGAAAAGGTAAAGAAATATCCTAATGCCGCCAAGGATGACCTGGGCCGTCTGCGGGTAGGCGCGGCCATTGGCGTGAACAGCGGGCTGGGGCATGTGGAAAGATTGATGAGCGTTGGGGTGGATGTGGTGGTTCTTGATTCGGCGCACGGACATTCCCGCAATATCCTGAACGCCCTGACCCGGATCAAGGACGCCTTTCCCGAACTGCAGATCATTGCGGGCAATGTGGCCACGGCGGAAGGGGCTGAGGCCCTGATCCGGGCGGGAGCCGATTGCGTAAAGGTCGGGGTCGGGCCCGGCTCCATCTGCACCACCCGCATCGTGGCCGGGGTCGGAGTGCCGCAGATGAGCGCGATCCATAACTGTTCCAAGGCTGCGGAAAAATTCGGCATTCCGGTGATTGCCGATGGCGGAATCAAGTACTCGGGCGAAATCGCCAAGGCCATCGGCATCGGGGCCAGGGTGGTGATGATCGGCAGCCTCTTTGCCGGCACCGATGAATCACCCGGCGAAACCTTCCTCTACCAGGGCCGAACCTACAAGGGCTACCGGGGGATGGGCTCGCTCGGAGCCATGAAGCAGGGCTCCAGCGACCGCTACTTTCAGGAAGGGATAGAGAGCCAGGAAAAGTTCGTCCCCGAGGGGATCGAGGGCAAGGTGCCCTACCGGGGGCCGCTTTCCGATATGATCTACCAGCTCATGGGCGGCCTGCGTTCCGGCATGGGCTATCTGGGCGCGGCCACCATCGAGGAGCTGCGCCAGAAGGCGAGATTTGTCAAGATCACTGCCGCAGGCCTCAAGGAAAGCCATGTCCACGATGTAATCATCACCAAAGAGGCCCCGAATTACAGATTGGGTTAAAGAGAGTGAAAAATGAAAAGTGTATAATGAAAAGTTACGAATGCAAAGCGCAACCCAGAGCGAAAGAATTTCCCTTAACTTTTCATTTTGCATTTTTACACCCAAAGGGCATAAGTTTCGTTTGAGCAGGCAAGCTGCTCAACTCAGCTTTAACTTTTAATTATTTTCACCAAAGGTGAAAAATGGATATCCACAGCGAAAAGATACTGATTCTTGATTTCGGCTCCCAGTATACCCAGCTCATTGCCCGCAGGGTGCGGGAGGCCGGGGTGTATTGCGAACTCTATCCCTGGGACATGACCTCAGAGGAGATTCTGGCTTTTGGCCCCAGGGGGATCATCCTCTCAGGCGGGCCCCAGTCGGTGCATGAGGCTGAGACCCCCCGCGCCGCTGAGGCGGTTTTCACCCTGGGCGTGCCGGTGCTTGGCATCTGTTATGGCCTTCAGACCATGGCCGCCCAGCTGGGCGGCGAGGTTGAGGCTGCAGGCAAACGCGAATACGGCTATGCCCAGGTGCGGGCCCGCAACCATTCCAAGCTGCTCACCGACATCGAGGATCATGCCAGCCCCGAAGGTTATGGCCTGCTCGACGTCTGGATGAGCCATGGCGACCGGGTCAACCGGCTGCCCGCAGGCTTTGTTGCCATCTGCGAGAGCGACAGCGCCCCCCTGGCCGGCATGGCGGATGAAACCCGCCGCTTCTATGGCCTCCAGTTCCACCCGGAGGTGACCCATACCCGTCAGGGCCAACGGATCATCGAGCGCTTTGTCCACCAGATCTGCGGCTGCGGCCGCCTCTGGACGCCAAGCAATATCATTGACAACGCCATCGCCCAGATCCACGCCCAGGTGGGAGAAGACGAGGTGCTGCTGGGGCTTTCCGGCGGGGTTGATTCCTCGGTGGTCGCGGCCCTGCTGCATCGGGCCATCGGCGCCCAGCTCACCTGCGTTTTTGTGGACAACGGCCTGCTGCGCCTGGATGAGGGCGATCAGGTTATGACCACCTTTGCCAGGCACATGGGGGTCAAGGTGCTGCGGGTGGACGCGGAGCAACGGTTTCTTTCCGGGCTCAAAGGCGTGGAAGATCCAGAACAGAAACGCAAGATCATCGGCAACACCTTTATCGAGGTCTTTGAGGAGGAGGCGGGAAAACTCGCCAATGCCAAGTGGCTGGCCCAGGGCACCATCTACCCCGATGTCATCGAGTCGGCCGGAGCCAAAACCGGCAAGGCCAAGGTGATCAAGAGCCATCATAATGTAGGCGGCCTGCCGGAGTACATGAAGCTCGGCCTGGTCGAGCCCCTGCGCGAGCTGTTCAAGGACGAGGTTCGCACTATCGGGGTCGAACTGGGGTTGCCCTTTGAGATGGTCTACCGGCATCCCTTCCCCGGCCCGGGTCTTGGGGTGCGTATTCTGGGTGAGGTGCGCAAGGATTACGCCGACACCCTGCGTCTGGCCGACGCGATCTTCATCGAGGAGCTGCACAAAAACGAACTCTACGACAAGGTTTCCCAGGCCTTCACCGTCTTCCTCCCGGTGAAATCGGTGGGCGTGGTCGGTGACAACCGGCAGTACGCCCATGTGGTGGCCTTGCGGGCCGTTGAGACGGTTGATTTCATGACCGCCCGC
Source organism: Deltaproteobacteria bacterium RIFOXYD12_FULL_55_16 (assembly GCA_001799255.1). GTDB lineage: Bacteria > Desulfobacterota > Desulfobulbia > Desulfobulbales > Desulfurivibrionaceae > Thiovibrio. The sequence continues at coordinate 15,176 of MGTC01000031.1, read as the reverse complement.
TGGGCGCATCTTCCTTACGAATTTCTTGACCATGTCTCCCGGCGTATCGTTAATGAGGTGCGCGGCATCTCCCGGGTGGTTTACGATGTGACCGGCAAGCCGCCGGGAACCATCGAATGGGAATAGGCGTGCCTTTACAGGCACAGTTAAAAATGAAGAGTTGAAAGTGGAGAGTTAAGCTGAGTTGAGCAGCTTGCCTGCTCAAACGAAACTTATGCCCTTTGGGTGTAAAAGGCAGGGGTAAGTTACCTGTTCGTTTCTCATCCACAACTTTTAACTTGGCATTTTGCACTTTTCACTACAAAAAGGGGCTGCCGTGCAGGGTAAGGAGAAAGAGCTGCTGGATCTGGAGCTGGCCAATCGACTGCTGAACAGTTTTTCCCGGATTGCCGAGGTGATCAACACCAGGCGCCTTGGCTATCATGCGCGTCTGGGAAGGATTCTTGATCTCATTCTGGAATACCTGGGGGTGGAACAAGGCTCCCTTATGGTGCTTGAGCGAAAGAACTTTCTGGTAGTCCGGGCGGCAAGGCGAAGTGAGATCCTCGGCCAGGAACAGCTTCTCAGCGATGAACGTTCCGTGGCCTCATGGGTGGCCAGACATCAGGAGCCTCTCTTTATCAAGGATATCTCCAAAGACGAACGGTTTGACAGTACAGGGCGCAGCAGCTACCGGCGCAACTCGTTGCTGTCCTTGCCTATCCTCAACAAGGGTAAGATTCTGGGTGTTGTCAACGTGACCGACAAGATCGGCGACCGGGACTTGCTCAAGGAGGACATCACCCGTCTTTTTGACTTCAGCAGCGTTATCCTTTCCCTGCTTGTCCAGGAAAACCTGCAACAGAATCTCCGTCGGCAGCAGCGGATCCTCAGGGAGCGCAACCGTGAGTTGCGGCGCCAGGAGGCCTTGCGCGCCGAACTTTCCCGTATGCTGATCCATGACCTCAAAGGGCCGCTCTCCGAGGTGGTGGCCAATCTCGACATTCTTTCCTACACCGTTGCCGGAAAAAACCGGGAGTTTCTGGATTCAGCCCAGATGGGCTGCGATCGGGCAGTGCGCATGATCTTAAACCTGGTGAACATCGGCAAGATTGAAGACGGCAAGTTTACGCCCATCAAGGAGGTGGTCGCTCCCGGCCTTATCCTGGCCGAATGCCTGAGCTCCATCAAGGCTCTGGCCAGAATCAAGACGGTTGATCTGATCCTGGAGGCGCAAGAGGATCTGCCGCAGATTGCCCTGGATCGAACCCTCATCCTGCGGGTGCTGCAGAATTTGCTCACCAATGCCCTGGGCTATAGCGAGGGCAATACCACGATCCGTTTTGGCTGTCGGCAGGTGCCCGGTAAAAAACGGCTGGAATTTTATGTGCAGGATCAAGGCCCAGGAATCCCAGCGGCAAAGCACAGCACCATTTTTGAGAAATACGCCCGAGTCTCTGACAAGCAGGACGCCCTGGTCGGTACCGGCCTTGGCCTTTATTTCTGCCGTCTGGCCGTGGAGATTCATCGAGGCCGGATCTTTGTTGAGAGCGAACCAGGGCAGGGCTCCCGTTTTTATTTTACCCTGCCTCTGTGACCCGCAGTTAACCTCAGACAATAAAGAGAAGAAAAACTGGATGAAGCTCAAAGCCCCCAAAGATATGGCTTTTCTGATCGTGGATGACATCGACAATATGCGTCGATCCATCAAGGCCATGCTGAGACTGATCCATTTTGGCAAGAAGTTTCATGAGGCGGCCGATGGCCGGGAGGCATGGGAGCTGCTTCAGGATGAAAATATCGTCATTGATTTTATCATCTGTGATTACTACATGCCCTATATGTCCGGCACCGAGCTGTTGGGCCTGGTTCGTTCCAGCAAGAGATTGTGCCACCTCCCCTTTCTCATGATTACTGCGGAAACCAACATGGACATCGTTGCTGAAGCAGCTGAGCACGATGTTGACGCATATCTGACCAAACCCTTTGTCACCGCGACCCTGGAGCAGAAGGTTATGGAGCTTCTGGGCCAGATCAACGACCCGTCTCCCTTCAGCCAGTTGCTGCTTCAGGCCCGTACCCTTGAGGAAAACGGCGATCTTGACGGCGCCATTGCCGTAGCTAAGGAGGCGGCCAGACTCAATGAGCGCTCCTCAAAGCCCTACCGGGAGATGGGGCGGCTTTTCGGGAAAAAGAGAGACTTGGAAAAAGCCCGCCTCTGTTTTGAAAAGGCTGTTGAGATCAACCGGCTTGATGTTGTTTCCTATCATGCCCTGGGGCAGATTTACTATCATCAGGGCAAGATGGATATGGCCCTGGAAAACTTCAATCTGGCCATGGAGATCAGCCCCAGGCATGCGGGACGGGCAATGAATTTTGCCAAGCTGCTTATCAAGAAAAAAATGCTGCCCGAAGCGGAGAAAATCCTGCGCCTGGTTTTAAAAATAAAGGGTAGCGATCTCGATTTCAAGGAGGAGGTCGCCAATATCTATAATGACTGCGGCCTGTTAGGGCTGGCAATTAAATGCTACAGCGAGGTGCTGAGGGCAGACCCGGAACGCACCTATCTGAACAAAAAAATCGGCATGGCCATGTATGCTGCGGGCGATTGCAACGAAGCGGTCAAGGTGCTTGAGAAGGCGGCGGAGAAAACATACAACGATATTGAACTTTTTCTGGCCCTGGGCAAGATTTATTTTTCGATGCAGCGGCCGGTGCGGGCCGACCAGTGGGTTTCAAAGGTACTCCGGCTTGATCCAGGCCACAAGGAAGCCCGCGATATTCTGAACAAGTGCCTGTAAAGTCTGGGACGGACGTTTCCCTGCAAGGCAGAGGGGCAGGGAAAATGACACACCAGAAAACAAGCAAAAAAATCGAACTCCTGGCCCCGGTGGGAAGCCTGGAATCATTTTTCGCCGCCCTGGAAAACGGGGCCGATGCGGTGTATTGCGGCTTAAAGGAATTTTCCGCCCGGGCCAAGGCCAAGAATTTCACCCTTGCCGAGGTGGAAAGAATGGCTGCCCACGCCCATCAGCAGCACCGGCGGCTCTACCTCGCCCTCAACACCCTGATCAAAGAAAAGGAGCTGCCCCAGCTGGTAGGGGTTTTGGCCGACCTGGCCGGGATTGGGGTGGATGGGCTCATCATCCAGGATCTCGGGGTCTGGCGGCTGGCTCGCACCCATTTCCCCCAGTTGCCCCTGCATGCCTCAACCCAACTGGCCGTGCATAACGCGGCCGGGGTGCAGATGCTTGCCCAGATGGGGTTTACCCGGGCGGTTCTGGCCCGGGAGTTGTCGCTGGCGGAGATCGCTGCCATCCGGCAGCAGAGCAGCATCGAGCTGGAGCATTTTGTCCACGGCGCTCTTTGTTTTTCCGTTTCCGGCCAGTGCCTGTTTTCTTCCGCCGCCAGCGGGATGAGCGGCAACCGAGGCCGCTGCGCCCAGCCCTGCCGCCGTAAATATCTCAACCGGCAACAGCCAGGCTACCATTTTTCCACCAGCGATTTCTCCGCCCTGTCCCTGCTGCCGCAACTGCTCAAAGCCGGGGTCATCAGCCTCAAGATTGAAGGACGAATGAAGAGCGCCGAATATGTGGCCCGGGTGGTGGCGGCTTACCGGCTGGTGCTGGATGCTCCGGAAAGCGGGCGCAAACAGGCGATGCTGGAAGCACAGGAACAGCTGGCCCTGTCCTTTGGCCGTCAGGCGACCAAGGGTTTTCTTGCCGGTTCCGTGCCGGCGGGGATGGCGGATTCCTCCAAGCAAGGCACCCTGGGCAAGCATCTTGGCGAGGTAAGTTCGCTGCGCGGCGGCCTGCTCGGCTTTGTCACCAGCGACCGGCTGCATGTGGGCGACCGGATCCGTATTCAACCGCAGAACGATCAGGCAGGCACCGGCTTTACGGTGCGGGAGCTCTGGATAGAGCAGAAAAAACTTAAAGTCGTCAAGGCCGGGGATTTTGTCCGGGTGCGGATTCCAGACAAGGGCGGTTTTTTCCAGACAGGCGACAAGGTTTTCAAGGTGGGCGGCAAGGCCGCTTTTACTCTGAGCCCGGAGGCTTGCCAGGCGACCCTTAATCAGGCGGTTGTGCCGAAAAAGAGCCAGGCCCAACAGGAAAGCCTGTCCCAGACCAAAGCGCAGGCCTTGAGCAGTTTGCTGTCTGGCCTGCCTCAAGCGGCAGTTGTGCAGACCCTGACCGTGCGGGGCCGGGGGCCCCAGGATCTTCCGATCCTTGAGGAATCAGGGGTTAGCGAGCTTGAACTGCCGCTGACCCCGGAGACTCTGGCTGGGTTGCAAAAGGTGGCTCATCGAAGCACCGCTTGGCAGGGGCGAATTATCTGGGAGATTCCAGCCATGCTCTTCGGGGCTGAGTGGGACGAATACCGCCGGGCGGTGGGGATGCTGGCGGGGCAGGGCTTCTGCCGCTTCCGCCTCAACAATCTGGGGCATCTCCCCCTGTTTGCCGGTCTAGCCGGTCTGAGCCTGTTAGGCGGCTTTCGCTGCTATACCTTAAACAGCCAGGCAGCGCTTGCCTGGCAGGAGTTGGGCCTTGCCGAACTCACCGCCAATCTGGAGGATGACCGCCAGAACCTGCGGGAGCTCTTAGGTCGGGCCGGGCATCTGCCTCCCCTGGCGGTCACGGTTTACAGCCCGCTGCCGGTAATGCTCTCCCGCATCCCGGTTCGGGGGATAAAACCAGGCTCGGTGTTGCGGGCGGAAGGAGGAGAAGGCTATCGCGTTTGCCAGCACCACGGCCTCACCGAGGTGCTGGCGGAGCAGGATTTTTCCCTGCTGGGCTTTCTTGCTGCACTCAAAGGGATGGGCGGGGGACGGATCATCGCCGATCTGAGCCATTGCGGGGCTATGTCCGTAAGAGGACGGCAGGTGCTGGCCGCACTTGCCGCCAACCAGCCTCTGCCGGAAACCACGACTTTCAACTACGAGCGCGGCCTGACTTGATGGCCATCATTGCGGGCGTTGCTTTGCAGGGTTGGCTGTTACCGGCCCCCTCCCCTTTTCTGGTACTTGAGCACGGCCCGGTTATGCTCGGCCAGATCAGAGGAAAAATAATGGGTTCCATTATTCCTGGAAACAAAATAGAGATAGGATGCCGGGGCGGGATGCAGCACTGCGGCGATGGAGTCCCGGCCCGGATTGGCGATGGGGCCAGGGGGTAAGCCGCTGATCAGGTAGGTGTTGTAGGGGGTTGGGGTTTCCAGGTCTTTGCGGGTGAGATTGCCAGCAAAATTTTTCAGCCCGTAGATTACGGTGGGATCGGTTTGCAGTCGCATGCCATGCTTGAGCCGGTTTAGAAAAACTCTGGCGATGAGAGGCCGCTCTTGCGGATCGGCGGTTTCTTTTTCCACGATGGAGGCCAGGGTAAGCACCTCATGGGGGGAAAGGCCCAGTGGATTGTTGCTTAAATCGCCCAGTTCCTGCCGCACCTTTTTGCCCCGTTCGAGCATCAGGCCGAAGATCTCCCTCGGATCCTGACCGCGCAGCAGTTGATAGGTGTCCGGGAAAAGGTAGCCTTCCAGGCTTTTTGCCCGCACCCCATGCCTGGCCAGCAGCTCAGGCTCACGCGCCAGTTTGAGAAAAAGATCGCGCTCCCCCCAGCCCCCCTGGGCCAGGATCTCGGCAAGCTGATAGATGCTGGCGCCTTCGGGGATAGTTACCGACCAGCGCACGGTGGCGCCGTCCGCAAGGGTGCGGAGAATCTGAGCCGGGGTTTGTCCGGGAGGGAAAAGATACTCCCCTGCCTGTAACCGCTGACTGAGCAGGGAGATCCTGGCGAGATAGTAAAAGCCGCGTCCCGGCGGGATCACCCCGTTATCGGCAAGAATGGCCTGGATGCCGGAGAGGCTTGTCTGGGGAGGAATCAAAATATGCAGGTTGCCCCCTTCCCGCATGGGCATGGGGGTTACGGCATAGATCCTGAGCCAGATCCCGAAACCGGCCAGCCACAAAAAGGCCAGGGCGCACAGCCAGCCAACCAGGCGCTTGATGCTGCCGGGCCGTCGTTGGCCTTTTTTTCGCAACCCCCTTCCCTGGCCCAAAAACTTAATCCCCTGTCAGATATGGATAGGCTGAGGCCTTGCAGACTGTCAGCGTCCCCTTGTAGCGTAGAATGCTTCAGCCTGAGTAACTTCCGCCTTAATCCGTAAAGACCATGGAGAGAATCCGATCCATGTTCTTCGCCGGCACAAATTTGATCTTCTTGCGCAGAGCCTCGGGAATATCCACCAGATCCTTTTTGTTCTGCTCCGGGATGATTACCGTGGTGATCCCTGCCCGCAGAGCAGCCAGGGCCTTCTCCTTGAGGCCGCCGATGGGCAGCACCCGCCCCCGCAGAGTGATCTCCCCGGTCATGGCTACATCCTGACGCACCTTTTTCTGGGAAAGCGCCGAATACATGGCCGTGGCGATGGTCACCCCGGCGGACGGCCCATCCTTGGGAATGGCGCCAGCCGGCACATGCACATGGATGTCAATCTCCTCGAAATAATTATCGGCAAGTTTCAACTTCTTGAGCCGTGAGCGGCAAAAACTCAGGGCTGCCTGGGCCGATTCCTTCATCACCTCGCCCAGCTGGCCGGTCATGGTCAGGTTGCCCCGGCCCTTCAGGATGGAGATCTCGATATAGAGGATCTCCCCGCCTACCTCGGTCCAGGCAAGGCCGGTGGCCATGCCCGGCTGGTCGATGATCTCGGTTTCCGACTCAGGCGTAAACTTGGGTTGACCAAGATACTTGCTTAAGGTTCGATCCGTGAGGGGAAAAGGGCCCTTGCTGCCTTCTGCGACCCGGCGGGCATTTTTTCGGCAGACGGCGCCGATCTCCCGCTCCAGGTTTCTCACCCCCGCTTCCCTGGTATAATTGGTGATGATCTTGGCCAGCACGATATCGTCGAACTTGACATGCCTGCTGGTGATGCCGTTTTCCTTAAGCTGCCGGGGCACCAGATAGCGGCGGGCAATCTCGACCTTCTCCTCCAGGGTGTAGCCGGCCAGACGGATCACCTCCATCCGGTCATAGAGCGGCGCGGGAATGGTGTCCACCATGTTGGCCGTGGTGATAAACATGACCTTGGAAAGATCAAAGGGCATGTTAAGGTAATGGTCGGTAAAATCGGTGTTCTGGGCCGGGTCCAGCACCTCCAGCAGGGCGGAGGATGGATCGCCCCGATAGTCGGCGCCAACCTTGTCGATCTCGTCAAACATGAACACCGGGTTATTGGCGCCTGCCGTTTTCAGGCCCTGGATGATCCGGCCCGGCATGGCGCCGATATAGGTGCGGCGATGGCCGCGAATCTCGGCCTCATCGTGCATGCCACCCAGGGAAAGACGGTGAAACTTGCGTCCCATGGCCCGGGCGATGGACTGGCCGAGTGAGGTTTTGCCCACCCCCGGAGGCCCGACAAAACAGAGGATCGGCCCCTTGGTCGTTTTGTTGAGCGAACGCACGGCCAGGTATTCGAGGATCCGTTCCTTGACCTTGTCCAGTCCGTAATGATCCTCGTCCAGCACTGCCTTGGCGATCTTGAGATCAATCCGATCCTTGGTGCCCTTGCGCCAGGGCAGGTCTAGGATCCAGTCGATATAGGTTCGGACAATGGAGGCCTCCGAGGCGTCGGGATGCATGGTCTCCAGGCGCTTGAGCTGTTTGCTCGCCTCTTTCTTGACCTCAGGCGGCATCCGGCATTTAGCCAGCTTGTCCCTCAGCTCATCCATCTCCTGCGAGCGATCATCGATATCGCCCAGTTCTTTTTTCAGGGCCTGCAACTGCTCGCGCAGGTAGTATTCCCGCTGGGTGCGGCTCATCTCCTCCTTGGCCTCGGACTGAATCTTGGCCTGCATGGTGGAAACTTCCAGCTCTTTTTGCAAAAACTCGGCTACCTTTTTCAGGCGCCGTCCAGGGTCAAAGGTTTCCAGCACCGCCTGGGACTCGGAAACCTTGAGCTGCAGATTGGAAACCACCAGGTCGGCTAGTCGGCCTGGTTCTTCCACGTTGTTCAGGATAACCATGAGATCAGAAGACATGATGCCCTTGAGCGAAAGGATCTTCTCCGTCTGCTCGCGAACATTACGCATCAGGGCCTCCATCTCCACGGAGACCTCCTCCATCTCTTCATCCTCGATCAGCTCGATTGAGGCGATATGATGGGGTTCTTCTTGGACAAAGGATTCCACCCGCGCCTTGCGCAGGGCCTGAACCAGAACCTTGAGACGGCCATCCGGCAGCTTGAGAGTGCGCATGATCATGCAGACCATGCCCACGTCATACATATCCTCAGATTGGGGCTCGTCTAAGGAAGCATCCTTCTGGGTAACGAGCATGAGGAGTTTGTCCTTGGCCATGGCATCGTTGACCGCGCTCACCGAGGCAGGGCGCCCGACAAAGAGAGGGATAATCATGTAGTTGAAGATCACCACATCACGCACCGCCATGAGCGGCAATTCTCCGGGGATCTCCCGCCCTTCGGAATCATGAAAATCGTTCAGCTCTGAGGTCATGGAATCATTAATATCCACAACAGGCCTCCAGGTTATATGTTATCGACAGACCGGCCTTGCCGGAAAGAAAACGAATCCAAGCCGTTGTAATGGCACAAATGGCTCCTAAGTGTGGCAACATAAGCACCTCTCCTTGTGAAGTCAAGACGATATCCGCGAGGCCGGAGCAGTCCTGAAATATGCTTGAAGAAATCGTCATTTTGCACCATAGTGACATTATTCTACAATCCTGCCTTGACGGCCAACAAAAAACAACCGGCAACCGATTCCGATGAACCTTGCAAACGCTTCCCTTTTTGACCTGTCCTGTTATGCGCATGCTTCTCTCTTCGGGGCGGAGGAATACCCCTGGCAGGCGCTGGTACGGCTGAAGACCTATCTGGCGGAGTATCCCTGGCCGCAGATCGCCTGGCCGCGAAACCCCGGCCCACTTCCGGCTACGCTGGTTCTTCACGAGGGGATGCTGCTGGACGCCGGAGAGCTTGCCATCGACTTCGGCGAGGCTACCAAGGGCAGGCTCAGGGTTTTCAGGCACGATACGCTTCTGGAAGGGGCCAGCGTTCTCATGGCCGGGGTGGTGCTGGCTGGCGGGCCGCTCAGTCTCGGCAAGGGGGTGCTGATTGAATCCGGAGCCTTTATTAAGGGGCCGGTAATCATCGGCGACCAGAGCGAGATCCGCCAGGGCGCCTATCTGCGCGGCCACTGTCTGGTGGGGGCTCGCTGCGTGGTCGGCCATGTCACCGAGGTCAAGCATGCCATCTTTCTTGACGATGCCAAGGCCGGGCATTTCGCCTATCTGGGCGACAGCATCCTGGGCAACGAGGTGAACCTGGGGGCTGGCACCAAACTGGCTAACCTGCGCTTCACCGGCGGGGACGTCCCGGTGAAAACCCCGGCTGGCCCTGTCAGCTCCGGCCTGCGCAAGTTCGGGGCCATCCTGGGAGACAAGACCCAGACCGGCTGCAACTCGGTAACCAACCCCGGCACGGTGCTGGGCAAAAAATCCCTTGTCCTGCCCAACACCACCGTGCCTTCCGGCTGGCATCCCGACAACTCGCTGATCCGGTAATCGTTCAGCAGCACCGCATCTGCTTTGTCGGCACTGCTGCCAACGATTGACAGTCACCGGCACTGCTACTACCGCCGATGATTGACAGCCACGCGCATCTGCGGCACTGCTGGATGGCTACTTTTAAACAGCCCCGTTAATGGCAAAATAGTGGGCCAGCCCTAGAATGAACTCCAGGCAAATGGCCACCACGAGAAAAAGACGCGCCGTCCGGCTGAAAGGCAGACGTTCCTTGACCAGCCGCTGCAAAACGGTGACAATCACCAGCGTGGCCCCCAGGCTGATCGGGGCCACGGACATTACATGAATCAAGGTTTCCACCACTGAGTGCATGGCTCGTCCTGGGAAATAACGGACGCTGGCCAGCAGATAAACGACCGCCAAAACCGCCAGGGAAATCCGTTCCATCATTCTTTGCATGTTCAGCCTGTTGTTGAAGATTTTTTCTGACGCACCCCAGACCAGGGGGAGATTTTCGCTCATTTTAACAGGAATTACAAATGGCACAAGTCAACGCTCTTTTTTCTCCAGAAACCAGTCCCCATTCCGTTGATTTACAGACCTTCCGGCTCCTGTGTGACACGCTCTCTTTTTATACCCTGCCCGGCGACGAAACCAAAGAGCGGGAGAGAGGGGGATATATGCCGGCCCTGCTTTCCCCCGAAGAACAAGCCCGCTTTCAGTCTCTTGCCCAGGAACTCAAGGGCCATGAGGCGGAATTCCATAGCGGGCTTCTGGCCTCTCTCTCCGCCGGCTATAGAGACCTGGATGAGACCTCGGTCGGGTCGCTGGTCTCCCGCCTGCGTTCGGGCAAAAAACCCTCGCCACCGCAAAAGGCTGAGAACGAGATACTTTGGCAGGCCATGCTCATCCTGAAGCTGACGGAGATGTTCCGGGAAGAGGAGCGGGAAATCTTCCAGGGGTTTCTGGCCATCTCTGGCAAGGAAGCCGAACTTTTTGCCGCCATCCGGGGCGAGGAGACAGGGGATGAAGAGGAGGACGAGGAAGAAGCTCAGGCTCTGCGGGAGCTTGCCGCAGCCACGACGCAAGGGGGATCGGCGATCAACCTGAACCGGCTGGCGCGGGCCTGGGGCCGCCTTTTTATCCGGGATGCAAAGGCGGCGGCATTTCCTCTGTTGATCACGAACCATGAAAAACTTCCGGAGATACTCGCCGAGGTGTATGAGGTTCTCACCGGTCGACTCCCCGTGCAGTTGGTAAGCCTGACCCTGCCGACCCAGGCAGAGAGCGAGGCTGACCCTGCCGCCCTGGCTGAAAAATTCAAGGCGGCTACCGGGGCTTCCAGGGAGCGTTTCAAGCAGTTGCTGCTGGCGGTTGCCGCAAGCGAAGCAATCTCTGCCGAGTTGCTGGCCGAGTTGCAAGAGGCAGGAAACGACCTGAACCGGGCAGCCCTTCCTTTTCTAAAAAGGGGCCTGGCTGAAAAGGCCCTGCGCTTCTACGCCTACGAGGGCGTCTCGTTTATCGATCTTTTTGCCAGCCTCTGCGGAGAAACGCGCCCAGCTACAACGACAGGCACAGGAATCCTCGCGGTTCTGAGCTGACTCCCTCCTTTCTTTGCTTGCTTGCACTCCGCCTGCCTCAACCCTCTTCAAGGTTGAGGCAGGCGGTTTTTTTGCGGGTTATTCTGCTGGCAGATTCTGCTTTGGCCGGAAAGGGGGGGCTTTGTTGCTTGCGAACCAGGTTTGCCCTGTCAAGAGGCGCAGCCGGGGAGAGGTTACACGAACAGACAATCCTCTCGCCAGGAGCAGTCTTCCTGACTGCAATGTTCCAGCGCCGAGCCGAAACAGGGGAAGTTGCCTTCTTTTTCCTGGATGGCGCGCACAAGCTCCTCTTTTTTCATCTTGCCTGGTTTGAGGCCAAGCTCTTTTGCCTTTGCCTTGATGTCGATCATTTTCATGGGAAGCCTCCGTGGATGTTTGGCTGTCGCAGGGAATTCGTAATTGTTTGCCAAGGGTTGTTTGTCTTTGTAGCAACAACCTTATCGATTCTTAGCTCATAGTATACAGAATCTCCGAGGTGAAATATAAAAAAGTTGAAAGTTGAGGATGCTATTCAAGCCTCCGGCTAAAATATTCTCAACTCTCAACTCTCAATTCTCAATTCTCAACTCTCAACTCTCTTCCCGTACCCGCTCCTCCATCTCAGCAGGGAATGGCATTTGCCCGGCGCGGAGTTTGTTGCAGGTCGCGCAGTTTGCAGCATCTGGAATGGTAGGCCTCTTCGGCTCTGGCGTCTCTGTTCCCTGAAACTGACAAGACTAATTATATGAACATTTATGTAATTCATAACACCATTGTCGCTTATGCTTTATTCATAAATGTAATAAGAATTGGCGAAGTATCCGATTATTTTTAATGCGGCATAATCATAAATATAACGATATAACAATAAGATAAAAGAAAAACAAGCATCTAATTAAAGGGCGGCACACTTGTTGCTTTTGTTGTTGGATAACCGCCTGCCGGAGGTGAGTATTACTGAGGCCGAAGTGGAGGAGGCTTCGCAAAAGGCGCAAAGCAAGGAAAACGTGCTGCATGTTTATTTAAAATCTACAGAGGAGATCAACCATGAAAAGGAGAGCGAGATGAAAAAAATACTAATGATACTTTTATTAGTCATGGGCTGCTTGTGGGGTTCCCTAACGCTGGTGCTGGCGGAAGAAGGTTCTGGCGGGGCAGCCTCTGTGGAGCCGACGGTAAGTCAGGTTGCGCCAGTCCCGGCCCCAGTGCCGGTTGCTGATCCTGCCGGAACATCAACTGGAGGGTCGGCAGATGTGGTCGGTGTTACTGCTGGTGCGCCAACCGCTGAGGACTTGACAACCATGGGGCAGAACGAGCCATTGGCCGTAAAGTTGGCGGATGTTGTCGGACACAACCGGATAGCGATCAACATGGTCTGGGTTCTGGTTTGTGGCTTTCTGGTCATGTTTATGCAGGCCGGCTTTGCCCTGGCCGAGGGCGGATTCACCAGAGCGAAAAATGCTGGCCACACCATGGCGATGAATTTCATGATTTACGCCATCGGCATCCTCGGCTATTGGGCGTGCGGCTTTGCCATTCAGATGGGCGGTGTCGGCGGGGTAGCCACTCTTGGCGGGGCCGGGGTGCTCAACGGCGAGTTTGTGGTCAATCTTTTCGGGAAGGATTTTGGCCTGTTCGGGACCAAGGGATTTTTTCTTTCCGGAACCTATGACGTTGCGGTCTATGCGATCTTTTTGTTCCAGATGGTGTTCATGGATACCACCGCGACCATTCCCACCGGTTCCATGGCCGAGCGCTGGACCTTTAAATCATTCGTGATCTATGGCTTTTTCATCACCGCCCTGGTGTATCCGTTGTATGCCAACTGGGTGTGGGGCGGCGGCTGGCTTTCGCAGTTGGGCAATAATTTTGCCTTGGGACATGGGCATGTTGATTTTGCCGGTTCCTCGGTGGTGCATATGACCGGTGGCGTTGCGGCACTGGCCGGGGCTATTGTTCTGGGGCCGCGCTTGGGTAAATTCAAGGCCGATGGCACGCCTAACGCCATCCCTGGGCATCATATTCCCATGGCCATAACCGGATGTTTCATCCTTGCCTTTGGCTGGTTCGGGTTCAATGCAGGTTCCACCCTGGCTGGCGGCGATTTCAGGCTGGCAGTTGTGGCCGTTAACACCATGATCGCCTCGGCAGCCGGTGCTTTTGCTGCCATGGCCTATATGTGGATTGTTTATGGCAAGCCCGATATCTCGATGATTGCCAACGGTTTTCTCGCCGGATTGGTAGCCATTACCGCACCCTGCGCTTTTGTGGATTCGGGAGCTGCGGTTCTTATCGGGGCGATTGGCGGCGTTCTCCTGTGCTTCAGCGTCTTCTTTGTCGAGCGGGTTTTGAAGGTTGACGATCCGGTCGGCGCGATTTCCGTCCATGGCGTTAATGGCGCCTGGGGTGTTTTGGCCCTGGGGCTGTTTGCGGACGGAACTTACGGTGACGGGCTTAATGGGGTGAAGGGCACGGTCAAGGGCTTGTTTTATGGCGATTCCGGGCAGTTTCTGGCCCAGGTTGTAGGCACGCTAACTAACATTATTTTTGTCTTCGTGGTCATGTACGTCTTTTTCAGATTGCTGGATAAGATTGTGCCGCTCAGGGTTTCTCCGGAAATGGAGTTGGAAGGACTTGACCAGAGTGAAGTCGGGGTGAATGCTTACCCGGAATTTAATCTCGCTAAAACCCATCGCTAAGGCTGGAGGCATCATGAAAAAGATAGAAGCAATCATCAAGCCGTTCATGCTGGAGGATCTTAAGGAGGCCATGCATGCCATCGGGGTTCAAGGGATGACCGCTTTCGAGGTGAAAGGTTTCGGACGCCAGAAAGGGCATACAGAGGTTTACCGTGGCGCCGAGTATGTGGTGGATTTTATCCCTAAGATAAAGGTTGAGATCGTTGTTGCTGCAGAAATGGTTGCTACGGTGGTTAATGCCATCATAACCAGCGTTAAGACCGGCAAGATAGGCGATGGCAAAATCTTTGTCCTGCCGGTGGATTCGGTCTGTCGCATCAGGACAGGAGAAATCGGCAGGGATGCCATTTGATCCTTGCCTGACAAGAAAGTTATAGCAGGCGGCGGATTCGCGGAAGTCCCGAATCCGCCGCCTGCCCCCCCTGCAATTGGTAATAAACGACAGATGAAATTCCTGATCCTGCAACATACCCCCTGGGCCGGGCCAGGACGCCTGCTTCTTGAGGCGTTCGCCAGGCACCGGCTCGATTTTGATCTCGTCAAGGTCTGGCAGGATTGGATCCCTGATTTCAACGATTATGGGGCGATCATTCTCTTGGGAGGGGCTCTGAATGTCGATCAGGAGGAGAAATACCCTTTCCTCGTGGAGGAGAAACGTTTTATCAAAAGGGCGATTGCTGCGGACAAGCCGATCCTGGGCTTCTGTCTGGGCCATCAACTGCTTGCTTCAGTTCTTGGCGCTCAGATAGGGGCGAATTTTAAGCCAAGCATTGGTTTTGTTCAGGGGCATCTCACCCACGATGGCCGAGAGCATCCCTCCTTCAGGAATCTTGGCAAGGCTATTCCCCTGTTCAAGTGGCACAGCCAGACGGTGTTGGAGCCGCTGCCCAAACATTTTTCCCTGCTTGCCACCTCCGAACAATGCCAGGTGGAGTCCTTTTCTCTTGAACAGAGGCCGCATATCCTTGGCTTGCAGTTTGAAAACCATGTCGCAGTTCCCGAGGATATCAGCCTCTGGTTGGAACATGATTGGCAGTGGCTGGCCTCGTTCAGGTCGCTGGTGGTGAGGCCCGCCGATCTGCTGGCCGAGGCCAGGCGCTTGCGGACGCAGATCTCCAATGATTTCCAGCAGTTTTTCACTGATTATCTGAGCCTTATCTCCTGATTGCCTATTCTGATAAAAATATGCCATCCGCCATGATTTGAAAACCGCCATAAATACGAGCAGTATCCCGAGTGCTTTTCATGAAAGTTACGAAATATTCTGGCAGATAAGATGGTCGCTGTGTTATTGTGTAAGGCAATGTGTAGCCAAGCATGGGCATAACCTGCACGGAGGATTCAATGGCCACTAATTTAGCTATAGATACGGCATTACT
>MGTC01000030.1:12724-49527 GCA_001799255.1 Deltaproteobacteria bacterium RIFOXYD12_FULL_55_16 | reverse complement strand
TAAATCCGATGCATTTTCTTTTTCATGTCGCTATTACATTTTTTGATTTTCAACTTTTTTACGAATGAACCTAAAATTTTTCCATAAAAAAAGGGCTTCCGGAACTAACCGGAAACCCTTACTATTGCTGGTCGGGATGAGAAGATTCGAACTTCCGGCCCCTTGAACCCCATTCAAGTGCGCTACCAGACTGCGCTACATCCCGACAAAAACATATCTAACTTACAGGTTGGGCTTATTTAGCATGGCCTGAGGCGGCTGTCAAGCTGGACTCGCCCCAACGCCTTTATTCCGCAAGAATTTTCTGTAGAGCCAACAACTCTGCTTTGACTTGCCCAAAAATATCCGTTGCGTTGCCTGGCGACTCCTGCTCCACGGCAGAAGCGACAACCTCACGCCCTTGTCCGCCGCCATCCCTTGCCAGGGCTTTTTTGGCCCCGCTGATAGTAAAGCCCTCATCCTTGAGCAGCCTTTTGATCGCCAGAACCGTTTCCACATCTACCCGGCGATAGAGCCGCTGCCTGGACTGGGCCCGCTGCGGGTGGAGGATCCTGAATTCCGATTCCCAGTATCGGAGCACATGCTGCTTAACCCCGGTTATCGCGCACACCTCGCCAATCTTGAAATACCGCCGGTCAGGTATTCCGGGCAGGCTGGGGCAGGTTGTTTCCTGACCCGCCGCAAAACTCTGGCAAGATGTTATGGCCACACTGTTCCTTTATTCCTTGTTCAGATTCTCCCGAACCACCTTGCTGGGCCGGAAAGATACCATGTGCCGTTTGGAGATCTCCATGGTTTCGCCGGTTCGAGGGTTGCGTCCCACCCGCGAAGATTTTTTCCGCACGGTAAAGGTGCCGAACTGCACAATCTTGATGTCCTCTCCCTTGAGCAGGGTTTTCTTGAGCGCTTCAAAAACTGCATCAACCAATTCTCCGGCGCTTCGTTGGGAAAAGCCCATCTTTTCGTTAATGGTCTGCGCGAGTTCTTTTCTGGTAAGATTGAATCGTTTCATTTATTATGCCTCACGTAACTGACCATTAAAACTGGAAATTAGCATCTCTATAATTTTTTGCTGGATCTTGCCTACGGTTTCATCATCCAAGGTTCGCTCAAGCGCCCGATAAGTGATGGAAATTGCGATACTCTTTTTCCCGGCTTCGATATTCTTTCCCTGGAACACATCAAAGATTTCGGCCCGCTCGATGAGCTTTTCTCCGCAACCATGAATGGCGGCAAGCATTTCCCCGGCAGCAACTCCTTCGGGCACGATGAGAGCCAGATCCCACTTCACAAAGGGAAACCTGGGCAACACCGCAAACGTCTTGGCCTGGGGAGAAAATCCGCTGAGCGCGGCAAGATCAAGATCCACAAAAAAGGCCTGCTGCTTGAGAGCAAAGGCCTTCAGGGTTTTCTGATTGAAAGCCCCGCACCAGCCCAGAATTTTCTCTCCTCCCCTGACGGCCAGGACACTGCCCGGTTCGGCAAAAGGAAGTTCCTCCCCAGCAACGCCAGCCTGGCAGGTGATTGCCGCTCCCAGGCGTAGACGATCAAGAACCTGGGTCATAACCCCTTTGACATCGAAGATGTCCACCAGGGTTTCACCAGCATGGAACACCGGCGCTTTGGGATGTCGGCGCCCGGAGAAGACCGCAGCCAGACGGAAAGGCTCCTCTGGCTGCTCGTTCCCCTGTGGATGAAAGACCTTGCCGATTTCAAAAAGCCGGACATCGTGGCTTTGATGATTGACATTGCGCCGCAGGTTCTCAAGAAGCCCGGGCAAAAGCGTAGTCCGCAGAACACTCTGATCTTCAGCCAGAGGGTTCAACAGATGCACGGTCTCACGTCTTGAGTCGCCTGCGGCCAGTCCCAGCAGATCATGCTGCTGCGGGGAGACAAAACTGTAGTTAATCGCCTCATAAAACCCCAGGGCGACAAAGGTCTCAGCCACCTTTTTCCGCAGCTCCCGCAGGGTATCCGGCTCGGAAAAAATCATGGGCACCAGGGGCAGGGTGGTGGGGAGCAGGTTGTAGCCCACGATTCTGGCAACCTCTTCAATGAGGTCAATCTCCCGCTCAAGATCAACCCGGAAACTCGGCGGCGTCACCCGCAGGGTATCAGCAGCAATCTTTTCCACTTCAATGTCAATGCCGGTCAGGGCTGCGGCAATCCGCTCAAGGCTAAGCTCCATGCCCAGCAGGGCGCAAGTCCGCTTTCCCCGCAAAATGATGGGGGCAGGGGCGGCAACCCCGTCCTGGTAATCAACGCCTCCTGCGACTATCTCCCCGCCCGCCAGCGTGACCATGAGCTGAACAGCCCGCTCCATGGCCATTGGTACGCCTTGCGGATCAACCCCCCGCTCGAAACGGTAGGAGGCTTCAGTACTCAGCTTGAGCCTGCCAGCAGTACGCCGGATGCCAATGGCGGTAAAACAGGCGCTTTCCAGAAGAATATCACAGGTTTCTGCGTCAACCTCGGAATTGGCGCCGCCCATGATCCCGGCCAGGGCCACCGGCTTTTCGGCATCACAGATCATCAGCATTTCGTGGTCAAGCTGGTGTTCGCTCCCGTCCAGGGTGGCCAGAGTTTCGCCGGATCTCGCCCGGCGGACTACGATCCTGCCCCCGGCCAGCTTGCGAAAATCAAAGGCGTGCAGGGGCTGGCCGTATTCTAGCATGACAAAATTGGTGATATCGACAATGTTGCTGATTGGCCGCAGGCCCACCGCCAGCAAGCGCTGTTGCAGCCACCAGGGTGAAGGGCCGATCTTGACATTCTTAACCAGCCTGGCGGCATAGCGCGGGCAATCGGCGGCAGACTCAACCTCCACCCTGAAGGGCAGATTCTCGTTGGTCAGCACCGGGGATGCCTCTACCGGCGGCTTGATCCGTTTGCCGATCACCCCGCCCACTTCCCGGGCAATCCCCAGCACACTGGCGCAATCCGGCCTGTTCGGGGTGAGATCGACCTCAATCATGGTATCCACCAGACCCAGAGCCAGACCGAGTGTCTGCCCTGGCTTAAGATCACTGGCCAGTTCCATGATCCCGGTCTGATCCTCGGTAATACCAAGCTCCTTGGCCGAGCAGAGCATGCCGGAAGATTGCTCTCCGCGAATCTTTGCTGGTTTGATGGTGAATCCCCCCGGCAGCACCGCGCCGGGCAAGGCAAGAGCCGTGACCAGTCCAGCCCGCGCGTTGGGGGCGCCGCACACCACCCGCAGGCGCTCCTGGCCAGCATCAACATCACAGAGCACCAACTTGTCCGCATTGGGATGAGGCTGCACCGCCGCGATTCTCGCCACTACCACCCCGGTCAGCTCGGGATAACACGGCAGACAAGCGTCCACCTCCAGGCCAAGCATGGTCAGGTGGTCGGCAATCTGCGTCGGTTCCAGATCCGTATCAATATATTCGCGCAGCCAGTTGAGCGTAAACTTCATGAGGTCGTATCTTATTGATAGCTAAAACTGAGAAAGAAAACGCAGATCGTTTTCGTAGAAAAGCCGGATATCGGTGATGCCGTACTTCAACATGGCAATCCGCTCGATGCCAAGGCCAAAGGCAAAGCCGCTGTACTCTTCCGGATCGTAGCCAACCTTTTTAAAAACCTCCGGATCAATCATGCCAGCGCCTAAGATCTCAAGCCAGCCAGTATGTTTGCAAACCCGGCAACCCTTGCCGCCACAGATTACACAGCCAATATCCACCTCGGCGCTAGGCTCGGTAAACGGGAAAAAACTGGGGCGAAAACGGATGGGGGTATTTTCGGCAAACATCCTGGTGATGAATACCGAAAGCACACCCTTGAGGTCGGCGAAGGAAATGTGCCGGTCAACGAGAAACCCTTCCACCTGATGAAACATGGGGGTATGGGTGATGTCAGAATCGCAGCGATAGACCTTGCCCGGCGCGATTACCCGCAGGGGCGGCTGCTCCTGCTCCATGATCCTGGCCTGCATGGGCGAGGTATGGGTTCTGAGCAGCAGACTGTCGCTGATATAGAAGGTGTCGTGCATGGCCCGGGCCGGATGATGCGGCGGGATGTTCAAGGCCTCGAAATTATAGAAATCGACTTCAACATCCGGGCCCTCGGCCACCGCGAAGCCCAAGCCCTCGAAGATGGCGCAGACCGCCTCCATGACCTGGGTCACGGGATGCAGCTTACCAAAAGGCAAGCTGCGTCCGGGCAGGGTCAGATCGATGTTGGCCTGGTTTGCGCCGGTCTCCGCCCCGGCAAGCAGGGCTTCCCGCTCGGCAAAAGCGGATTCCAGTTCCTGCTTTATCTCGTTTGCCAGTTGGCCCAGCCGTGGGCGCTCCTCAGGAGGAGCCTGGCCCAACTGCCGCAGAACAAGGGTGAACTCCCCTTTCCGGCCCAGATATTTGACTCGGAACGGCTCAAGCTCGTCGGGGCTGGAGATCGCGGTAAGCTCTTCACCGGCAACGACTTTAAGACGAAGAAGTTCTTCGTGCATACTGGGCATGGCAGAGGGCGCGGCAATAATCAGTTGCTGGGGCCGGCCAGTTTGGCAACCTGGGCAAAGGCCCCAGGATCAAGAACGGCCAGATGGGCGAGTACCTTGCGATCCAACTCCACATTCACTTTCTTTAAGCCACCCATCATCCGGCTGTAGGTGGTGCCGTTTTCATGACAGGCAGCGCCGACCCGGACAATCCATAATTTCCGGAAATCGCGCTTCTTCTGGCGACGGTCGCGGTAGGCATAGACCAGCGCCCGATCAACAGCTTCCGTTGCCGTTCGGTACAGACTGTTCCGGCCACCGATGAAGCCACTGGCCAATTTCAAAACCTTTTTTCTTCTCCGGCGCGCTTTAAATCCACGTGTTACGCGAGGCATCGTACTTCTCCTTATTGACATTCTCCGACGTTTTCTGGACGCCGGCAGCTATTGCACTGATAATCATCTTAAGGCGGACAACAGGTTCCGCCAGTTCCTTTACAGGTAGGGGAGCAGACGCTTGATTCCCTTGAGATTGGTGGCGTCAACAATCCCGGCCTGGCGCAGATTCCTTTTCCGCTTGGTGCTTTTCTTGGTGAGGATATGGCTGGTAAAGGCCTTGCGGCGGACAATCTTGCCGGAACCGGTACACTTGAACCGTTTGGCCGCCCCTCTGTTTGTTTTCATCTTAGGCATAATGTTCTCCCTTTTTTATATCTTCGCCGACAGACCAGCACCGGCCAATACTTTTTGCTTACCCGCCAAGCTCTGACAGAATTGTTATTTCGGCCCCACAAACATGGCCATCTGCCGTCCTTCCATCTTGGGAGGTTGCAGGATAACCGCGTCTTCCTTTAATTCTTCGACCACCTTGTTCAGAACCTCCATGCCGAGGGTGTCGGCATAAACGATCTCGCGGCCACGAAAACGCAAGGTAATCTTCACCTTGTTTTTCTGCTGCAGAAACTTCTTGATATTCTTGATCTTGAATTCAAGATCATGCTTCTCGGTCTTGGGCCGGAGCTTGATTTCCTTGACCTCGATAACCGTCTGTTTCTTTTTGGCTTCCTGCTGTTTCTTGCTCTGTTCGTAACGGAATTTGCCAAAATCCATGATCCGGCAGACCGGTGGATTGGCCGCCGCCGACAACTCGACAAGATCCAGTCCCGCAGCTTCTGACTTTACCAGCGCTTCACGGACAGGAACAATTCCTACCTGCTGTCCTTCCTGATCAATGAGGCGGACTTCCTTGCAATCAATCTCATGATTGATTCTGGCCCGCACTTCCCGCTCTGGTCGGTCGCCAACTTTTTTCCCTTTAATACTCATACCTCCGCATACATGATTCTTGAAACAGCGGCCCGGATGATGCGCATCCGCACGCTGAAATGCATTATAATACCCTGAACGGCCTAGCTATTGCAAGCACCAGTACGGCCAGCTTCATTTTCCCTGGCAATCAGCGCCGCGAACTCGGAAATTGACATGGCCGGCAGGTTGTCGCCGTTGCGCAGCCGCACTGTGACCTGCCGGGCCTCAACTTCCTTGTCGCCGATGATCAGCATGTAGGGAATCTTCTGCATCTGGGCTTCCCGGATCTTGTAATTGAGCTTTTCGTTGCGGAGATCTTTTTCAACCCGCACCCCGGCCCGGCGCAGCTCGGCATGCATCTCTTCGGCATAATCAAGCTGCGCATCGGTGATATTCATGATCCTGGCCTGGGCCGGAGCAAGCCACACCGGAAAGGCCCCGGCATAATGCTCGATGAGTACCCCGATGAAACGCTCCAGCGAGCCCATGAGCGCCCGGTGGATCATGATCGGCTGATGCTCCTTGCCGTCTTCTCCGGTATAGGTCATCTCAAAACGTTCGGGCAGGTTGAAATCGACCTGAATAGTGGAACACTGCCAGCTTCGTCCCAGTACATCCTTGATCTTGATGTCAATCTTCGGCCCGTAAAACACCCCTTCGCCGGGGTCAATCTCATAGGCCAGTCCCTTTTTCTCCAGAGCCAGCTTCAGGGCGGTGGTGGCCTGCTCCCAATGCTCGTCGCTGCCGACAGACTTCTCCGGCCTGGTGGAAAGATAGACCTCGTAGCACTCAAAGCCAAAGGTTTTGAGGATATGCAGATTCAGGTCGAGGATATTGAAGATTTCCTCTTCCAGGTTATCTGGCCGACAGAAGATATGGGCATCGTCCTGGGTAAAGCCGCGCACCCGCATCAGGCCATGCAGGGCGCCGGTTTTTTCGAAACGGTACACAGTGCCCAGCTCGCACCAGCGTAAGGGAAACTCCCGGTAGCTGCGTTTGCGCGTATTATAGATGGCGATATGAAACGGGCAGTTCATCGGCTTGAGCTGATAGCTCACCTCTTCGATCTCCATGGCGGAAAACATGTTCTCCCCATAAAAATCAAGATGACCGCTGGTCTGCCACATATCGCGCCTGGCAATATGCGGGGTGAACAGCAGTTCGTAGCCGTTTTGATAATGTTCTTCGCGCCAGTGATCCTCGATGATCTTGCGAAGCAGGGCGCCTTTGGGCTGCCAAAGGATCAGCCCAGGGCCAACCTGATCGGCAACGGCAAACAGCTCCAGCTCCTTGCCAAGCTTCCGGTGGTCGCGCTTTTTTGCCTCTTCAAGCTGATGCAGATAGGCCTTCAGATCCTTGGGATCAAAAAACGCCGTGCCATAGAGCCGCTGAAGCATCTTCCTGTTTTCGTCGCCACGCCAGTAGGCGCCAGCCAGCTTGATAACCTTGACTGCCTTCAGCCAGCCTGCATGCGGCAGATGCGGCCCCCGGCAAAGATCGACAAAATCTCCCTGCCGATAAAGCGAAACAGTCTCAACGGCCAGATCCTGCAACAGCTCAACCTTGTAGGACTGACCACTTTGCTGGAATAATTCAATCGCCTGAGCGGAAGACATGGTCTCCCGGCAGAAAGGAGCGGCCAGCGCGATAAGCTCCTGCATCTTTGCTTCAATCAGCGCAAGATCGTCCGGGGTGAACGGCTCCGCCCGGTCAAAATCATAATAAAAGCCATCGGCGATGGCCGGGCCGATGGCAACCTGCACCTCCTTGCCGAACAGGGCAACAACAGCCTCGGCCATAATATGGGCCGCGCTGTGTCGGAGAATCGCCAAGGCCTCTGGGCTGTCAACGGTTATGGGCGCAAAGGAGGCATCGGCCTCGACAGGCGCGGCAAGATCCACCAGTCTGTCATCCAGGCGGGCGGCAATGGTCTGCTTGCGCTCCTTGTTGGAAACCAGCTCTTTTAAAGCCTCGGCAACGCTGATCCCCGCAGGGAATGTTTTCTGCTCCCCGGAAGGAAGGGTAAGTGATATTTCCGCCATGGTTGTCAGGATCAGCCTTTCTACAAATGCACAAACAAAAACAAGCACATTGACCTGGTCAATCTGCCTGCACAATAAGGCCTGGCATGCTGCTCACCGCCAAGCCTCGCGACGTCAAGATATAGGTGTTCTCTGGTAGGCGCGGGCGGATTCGAACCGCCGACCTCTTGCGTGTCGGGCAAGCGCTCTAACCAACTGAGCTACGCGCCTGAAAAAAACAAAGAGCCCAGCGCTCATGGCGACAGCTCATTCTTTTTTTTAGGAGCCGTTACGAAATAACTCTGCATTCTTGATTATTCTGTTACGGCTCTTTATGCCGTTCTGACCATCAAGACAATAAAATTATTTTATTATAACGGCTGAGACAAACCTTCCAACCGGCAACCAATTACCAATATTTAACCCTAGTGTCAAGGACAAATAGTTCAGGAACCATCGTGAATTAACCATCGCCAGCCCCTCTGTCAATAACTGGTATCCTTCCGGGATTCAATGGCTCGGCTGAGGGTTAGTTCGTCGGCATATTTGATGTCCATGCCCATGGGAATCCCGCAGGCCAGCCTGGTCACTTTGACTGCGGCCTCCTCCTGCAACCGTTTGATGAGATAGGCTGCTGTAGCCTCTCCCGGCACCGTGGAGCTGGTGGCGATCAGCACCTCCCGAACCTGCTCCCTTTTGATGCGCTCCAGCAGGGCGTCAGCCTTGAGTTCCTCCGGGCCGATCCCGTCCATGGGAGAAAGGACGCCATGCAGGATATGATACTTGCCCTTGAAGGCTCCGGTTTTCTCAATGGCCATGAGATCCGCAGATTCCTCTACCACACAGATCAGACCGGTGTCGCGGGCAGAATCGTTGCAGATGGCGCAAGGATCGCTTTCCGCAAAGGCAAAACAGCCACTGCACAGTCTGATGTTCCGGTGCAGTTCCCCCAGATCCCTGGCCAGGCTCTGGGCCTCGCTGGCGGGACGGCGCAGGATGTGAAGGGCCAGGCGGGTCGCGGTTTTCATGCCTATCCCCGGCAAGCGGTTCAGATCGGCAATGAGACGGCTCAAGGCCGGCGGGACGACGTTCATAAAAGAGGCTCAAGGGGTATAAGGTTAAAGGTGAAAAAAACGGATAAACACGAGGTTGATGGTCTTGTAACAACTAAAAAACGTAACGCCAAGACGCAGAGGCGTAAAGACAACGTGTTGAGATAAAAGGCTTGCACCCAGAGGGTATAAGTTTCGTTTGAGCAGGCAAGCTGCTCAACTCAGCTATAAAACTTTGCGCCTCTGCGTTAAACAATGAATGGTTACCCGTTTATTAAGGCTACACTCTTCATTTTTTCACCTTAAACCTTCAACCCGGGCCTGATATTGCCAATCTGCCCGCCAAAAATTTCGGTAGTCATCTGTACCAGGGGATCATTGCCCAGAGTCCGCCGTTCAACCAGCAGACTTTCCGTCTCGTTGTTTTCGCTCTCCCCGGTTGCCTGGGCAGAGTTCTCCCTGATAACAACCCGGAATTCGCGTTGAAAAAATTTCTGGGCAAATTGTTGCAGGAGCTTGAGGTTGTCAGGCTCCTGCAACAGCTTACAGTCGAAGGGAGTAGCAAACTCCAGGATCAGTTCATCCCCTTTCTCGCTGACCATGGTGCAAAGTTGCAGTACCGGCGCCATCCAGCGCTTGCGCGCCCTGACATGCCTGAGAAACTCCTCCCAGTGCCTTGTTACCTCTCGATCAGCGGGGGCGGCAGCCGTCAGCGCCGGAGGCGATTGCCCGTCTTGCTCTGGCAAGGATATTGGCGCTTTGTTCAGGTTATTCATTTTCTCTTCCGGCAAGGTTGCGACCGGGGAAACAGCTGCCAGGGGTATTGTCCTGGGTGCAGAGGGTGCTGGTTCTGCCGTGGAGATCGATGGAAAGGCTGGCCTGGCCGCACTCTGCGGCAAAACAACTCCAGCCAGCAACCCGTCAAGACGGGCCAGCAGGGTGGAGGTCGGCACGACCTGCCCGGCCTGGGTGGCCCGAACAAAGGCCATTTCCAGCGCAAGCCTGGGGCGGGAGGAGTACTGCATCTCCTCGCTGCCCTTCAACAGTAGAGAAAAATACTGGTAGAGCGTTTCCTGGCTGGCGCCTGCAGCAATATCCTGGATGGCCGCAAGCTCCTGGTCGGAAAGATCCAGCAACTCCTCTGGCTGGGGTTTGATCTTGACAATCAGCAAAGCCCGGAAAAATCCCAGCAGATCACTGGCAAAACGCTTGAGATCCATGCCTGCAGCCTGGCTGCAGGTAAAGATGTCAAGACAGGCGGCCAGGTCAGCAGCCAGAAGCGCCCTGGCCAGATCTTCATAGATCCGCCGGTCGACCAGACCCAGCACCTCCGCTACATCGCCATCGCTGATCTCGTCTCCGCCAAAGGAAAAGATCTGATCGAGAAGACTCAAGCCATCCCGCACGCTGCCTTCGGCCTCCCTGGCGATCATCTCCAGGGCGCGTTGGGAAACAGCCACCTTTTCCGCCTCGGAGATCTTGGCAAAAAATGTAACCAGCTCGGCATAGGAAACACGCTTAAGCTCATAGCGCTGACAACGGGAAAGGATGGTGATCGGGATCTTGTGCAGCTCAGTGGTGGCGAACATGAAATAGACATGCGCCGGCGGCTCCTCCAGGGTCTTCAACAGGGCGTTGAAAGCCTCGGGGGTGAGCATGTGCACCTCGTCGATGATGACGATTTTGTAGCGGCCCTTGCTGGGGAAAAAGCGGATGTTTTCCTTGAGCTCGCGGATCTCCTGGATGCCGCGATTGGAGGCGCCGTCGATCTCATGCAGATCCATGGCGTTGCCAGCCATGATCTCCAGGCATGATTCGCACTGGTTGCAGGGCACGTCTGCTTCGCCCTGCCGACAGTTAAGCGCCTTGGCCATCAATCTTGCCAGGGTGGTTTTGCCAACCCCGCGCACCCCGGAAAAAAGCAGGGCATGGGCCACCCGGTCACGGGTGAGCGCGTTGCGCAGGGTGCGCACCACCGCCTGCTGGCCGACAACATCTGTAAAGGTCTGGGGGCGCCATTTTCTGGCTAAAACCAGGTAGGACATTTTCAGTCCTCAGGGGTAAGCCCCCCGGTGTTTCCGGGGAGAAAGAGAAGATAGCGCAGGGGGGCCGGAGACCCTGGCCGCCTGCGAAGGGTAAAAACTATCCAGCTTGTGACCGGAAATACGCGTAAACCAGAACGTAACTGTTCAGCAGTGTCGTAGCTGCTAGGCCTCAAGTCGGCGACATGTGCTGGTTGCACATGAGCAGGCTGATAACAACGCAGATGCGGCGCTGCTGAACAGTTACCAAAAAAAATGATAGCCAGGCGCCCCTGCGGCACACAGAGTAACTCACTACCGTTGCTTCCTTCCGGACCTGGCGGGGTTCGCAAGTCTCTGTTGCGCAGGACCCGGCTATCAAACCGTAAAATATCTGGTGGAGAAGGTGGGATTCGAACCCACGGTACGTTGCCGCACACACGCGTTCCAGGCGTGCACCTTAAGCCACTCGGTCACCTCTCCAGCGTTTTCATGACAAAAAGGCATGTAGGCCGATGGGGCACCACATTACAATACCTGCTTCCTCTTGCAAAGAACAAAATGGTCAGGAGTGCGAAATACCCACCTCCCTCGATAACTTTGTCTAAAATACGGCTCTGGCGGATTGGCATCCGCAGCCAGAGCCGGAGAGGCTCTTTGTCGGCCTATTCGTCGTAAAGCTCAGGCGTATGCCGGATAATCTGGGCATCGACCAGATAGATGACATCCTCGGCGATGTTGGTCGCATGATCGGCAATCCGCTCCAGGTGCCGCCCTACGGAGAGGACATGCAGGAGGTTGTTCACATGCTCGGTATCGGTGGTGAGCATCCCCTTGAGCTGGGCATACATCTCTCTGTTCATGGCATCCATGGTGTCGTCCGCCGCCCTGATCTGGTGGGCCAGGCGCACATCATGGTTGATCAGGGAATCAATGCTCTGGGTGACCATTTTTTCGGCAAGGCTGACCATGGCCGACAGGTCAAAGGGGATGGCAAACTGTTCCTGGCCGGCGAGGAATAACCCCCGCTCGGCGATGTTCACCGCCAGATCCCCGATCCGCTCCAGATCGCTGTTAATTTTCAGGGCCGCCACGATGAAGCGCAGATCGATAGCCACCGGTTGATAGAGGGCGAGGATCTTCAGGCAGTCCTCCTCGATCTCCACCTCCATGTCGTCGATCTCCCGATCCCCCTTGATTACCGCAGTTGCCTTGTCTGGATCACGGTTGATCACGGAAAGCGTGGCCTGGTAGACCCGGTCTTCCACGGCTTCGCCCATGGCGATGATCTTTGCTTTCAGTTTGTCGATGTCGTGCTGCATGTGTTTTGGCATGATCGGTAGTCCCTTTTCAGCCGAAGCGGCCGGTTATGTAATCTTCGGTCTGTTTTTGCCGAGGGTTGGTGAAAATTCTCGTGGTGGCGTCACATTCAATCAAACGACCCTCATAGAAGAAGGCGGTGTAGTCTGAAACCCTGGCAGCCTGCTGCATGTTGTGGGTAACAATAACAATGGTGTAGTTGGTGCGCAGCTCGCCGATCAGATCCTCGATGCGCATGGTCGCTTTGGGGTCAAGGGCCGAGGCCGGCTCGTCCATGAGCAGGATTTTCGGCCCGACGGCCAGGGCTCTGGCAATACAGAGTCGCTGCTGCTGGCCGCCTGAAAGCCCCATGGCATTGGCCTGCAGCCGATCCTTGACCTCGTCCCAGATAGCCGCCTGTTGCAGGCTCTGCTCTACGATTTCTGCGAGACGTTTCGGGTTTTTCTCCCCGTGAATCCTGGGGCCGTAGGCAACGTTGTCGAAGATGGACTTGGGGAAGGGGTTTGATTTCTGGAAAACCATTCCCACCTCCTTGCGCAGCTCCACAACATCGGTGCCGGGCGCATAGATGTCTTTTAGGTTGATCAGGATTTCCCCTTCCACCCGGCTGTGGGGGATGGTGTCGTTCATCCGGTTCAGGCATCTGAGAAAGGTGGATTTGCCGCAGCCGGATGGCCCGATCAGGGCCGTGACCTGTTGGGCCGGAATCAGCAGGGAGATGCCAAAAAGCGCCTGGGTGAGTCCATAGAAAAAACTAACCTGGTCAGTGGTGATGACCATCTTCTGATCTTGGGGATATATAGATTGTTCTACCATCGAAATTTTTTCCTGAAATGGGTTCTAATAAGGATCGCGCCAAGGCTTAAGCCCAAGACCAGCAGGAGGAGAATCAGGGCGGTGCCGTATTGCATGTGTCTGATCCGCTCCGCCTCCGGATGCTGGGTGGCCAGAATATAAAGATGGTAGGGCAGGGCCATGACCTGATCAAAAACAGATTTGGGCAGCCTGGGGAGATAAAAGGCAGCCACCGTAAGGAGGATGGGGGCGGTTTCTCCGGCGGCCCGGCCGATGCCCAGGATCGAGCCGGTAATCATCCCGGACATGGAATAAGGCAGGATGTTGGTGCGGATCATCTCCCACTTGGTGGCGCCCAGCGCCAGGCTGGCGTCACGGAAGCCCTTGGGTACGGCGCGCAGCGATTCCTCGCTGGCTACGATAATGGTGGGCAGAATCATACAGGCCAGGGTCAGACTGCCCGCCAGGATGGAGGGGCCAAAGCCGCAGAAGAGCACAAAAATACCCAGGCCGAACAGGCCAAAGACGATGGAGGGAACCCCGGCCAGGGTGACAATGGCCAGGCGGATCAGGGTGTTGAACCGGCCCTGATCCGCATATTCGGCAAGATAGATCGCCCCGCCAATGCCAAGAGGCAGGGAAACCGCGATGGTGCCTACCACCAGATAGAGGGTGCCGACAATGGCCGGCAAGATGCCGCCCGCTGCCCCGCTTCTTCGGGGAAAGTTGCTGACGAACTGCCAGTTGAGGGCCGAGGCCCCGTTTCTGATGATATCGAAGAGGATATAGCCGATTACCAGGACAATGGCATAGGTGATGAGCCGCAGGAAAAGGAGGATGAATTTGTCGGTGATTTTCATTTCATCATGCCGTATTTCTTCAGCACCCGCTGGGCGACGATGTTGAGGGCAAAGGTGATGATGAGCAGGATGATCCCTATCCAGAAAAGCGCTTGATAATGGACGCTGCCAAAGGGAACCTCACCCATCTCCGCAGCGATGGTGGCGGTCATGGTTCGCACCGAGGCCAGGGGGGAGAAGGTGAGTACCGCCGAATTGCCAGTGACCATCAGCACGGCCATGGTTTCCCCGATAACCCTGCCGATCCCGAGCATCACCGCCGCCACGATCCCTGGCAGGGCCGCAGGCAAGGTAACCCGGAAGATGGTCTGCAGGTGGCTGGCGCCCAGGGCCAGAGAGGCGTTTTTCAGGGAATAGGGCACGCTGACCAGGGCATCCTCCGAGAGGGAGATAATGGTGGGGATAGCCATGAGCGAGAGGAGCAGGGCGCCGGTCAGGGCGGTGAGACCGGTGCTGAGGCCGAAAGCTGCCTTGATAAGGGGAGCCACCACCAGCAGGCCGAAAAAACCCAGAACCACGGAGGGGATGCTGGCCAGGATTTCAATGAAGGGCTTGAGAAACTCCCGTTCACCGGGCCGGGCTATTTCTGCGATGTAGATGGCCACCAGCACGGAGATGGGCACCGTGACCAGCATAGCCAGGGCGGTTACCAGGGCGGAGCCGGAAAGCAGGGGGCCAAGGCCAAAATGTTCCGCTTGAAAGGAGACGGGGATCCACTGGCTGTCCAGCAGCTTGTCCAGGCCGGGGTTAAGGACAAACGGCCCGGCCTCCTTGAACAGGAAGAGAAAGATCAGGCAGACGACAAGGACGCTGGTCGAGGCGGCAGCCATCAACAGCAGCCGCATCAGCTTATCGGTTATGAACGTCTTACGAGACCGGGACATAGCCTGTATCTCTGACAATCTTCTGCCCGGCCGGACTCAGGCAGAAATCGATGAACTGTTTGGCCGTATCCTTGGGCGCCCCGTTGGTGTAGAAAAAAAGCGGCCGGGAAACTGCGTAGGCCCCGGAACGGACAGTCTCCTCGCTGGGAACAACCGGGCTGGCCTGACCGCTGGCCTGGACGCCAAGGGTTTTTACCGTGCCTTTTGCTTCGGCGGCAAAGCCCAGGCCCACATAGGCAATGGCCCCACGGTCGGCGGCCACCGCCTGCACCAGGGCGGAGGTGCCAGGCAATAAACGGGCGGAGGGGCTGAAATCCTCTTTGTTTAAGACATGCTCCTGAAAGAAAACAAAGGTACCGGAACTGGACTCGCGGGATAACAGGAGAATCGGGCTGTCGGGGCCGCCAACCTCCTTCCAGTTGCTCACCTTGCCCGTGTAAATCAGGCGCAGTTGGTCGATGGTCAGGCTATGCACCGGGTTTGCCGGATGCACGATCAGGACGATACCATCGCGGGCTACTGGAATTTCTACCGGGGAAACCTTGTTGTCTGCGGCAAGCTTCTGCTCTTTTTCCTTCATGCCTCTGGAGGCTGCGCAGATATCGGTGGTGCCGTTGATCAGGGCGGCGATGCCGGTGCCGGAGCCGCCGCCGGTCACGGAGATGTCCGCCTCGGCATGGGCCTTCATGAATTCTTCCGTCCAGGAACTGACCAGGTGAACCATGGTGTCGGAACCCTTGATGGAAAGGGTCTGGACAGACGCGGCCTGCTGTGCGGGGTTAGAGTCGCAGCCGGTTATGGTTGTCAGGAGCAACAGGGCCAGGGCAATTCTTTTCATGGTCTTCTCCGTGGGTGGCGGGCGTCTTGGCTGATAAATTTTCAGGCAAGGGCAAGGTGTGGGGTGTTGGTAATTTTTTGATTTTACTGAAGCCGGACGAAACTATCCCCGCACTGCTCAAGTACCAGAAATATGAGGTGTTTGCCAGGATAAAATATGACCTCAGGCAAAGCTTGATGGACTCGTAACAACTCATTTTTTAACGCAGAGGCGCAAAGTCGCAAAGTTTTAACCCTTTTATTTCAACATATTGTCTTTGCGCCTCTGCGCCTTGGCGTTACGTTTTTTAGTTTTTACACGTCCATCAATCTTAGAAATTAGAAAGATGGATCGCTGCAGTAGAGGCGCCGGAATTTCTCCATTTCCTGTTGCAGCTCTGGCGCAAGATCGAGGTCATAACGGGCGACATATTCCGCCGCCATGCGATGGGTGTTGAAGATGGGGTAGTTGAGGGTTAAATTGGCGATGCCTTTGTCAATATACTGGCCATGCAGGGAGGGATCATAAAACAGCCGCAGCATCTCCGGGAAAACAGTATAAAATGAGTCTGAATCTTCGTTGTAAAGCAGAGAGGATTGCTGTTCGCTGAAATGCTCCGGGGAGACAATGTCCTCATAGCCGAATTTCCAGCCTGTCTGCCCCCGGTGATAGCCTTCAACCCACCAGCCATCCATGATGCTGACGTTGGGCACGCCGTTTAAGGCGGCCTTCATCCCGCTGGTGCCGCTGGCTTCCAGGGGGCGTTTGGGGCTGTTCAGCCAGGCGTGGGAACCGGCAACCATCATTTTGGCAAGGTGCATGTCGTAACCAGGGATGAAGACCAGTTTGGCCAGGCCATTACTTTTCAGGTACAGCTCCTCCTGCACCGTCAGGATGTTTCTGATCAGGTCCTTGCCTGGCTCATCCGAGGGATGGGCCTTGCCTGCATAGATAAAATTTACCGGCCAGTTGTTTTCGGTAATTATTGCCGCCAGCCGGTCAAGATCTTCAAAGATCAGATCTGCCCGTTTGTAGGTGGAAAAGCGTCTGGCAAAACCCAGGGTAAAGGTCGTATATTTAAAGGGCGCCTCCTCTTCCTTGCGATAAGAAAGGTAGTTGGGAGGGTCGATCCAGGTCGCCAGACACTGGTTGCGATGGGTGATCAGCATCTGGTTTACATAATCTGCCAATACCTTTGTATCTGTGCGCCAGGCATGTTCAAAATAGGTGCGAAACTTGTTGTTTGCGCGCAGTGATTCCACCCTGGCGAAGACACTGGGATCTTTCCGCCAGTTGTGCAGCTCGGGGAAGGTATCGTATAGTTCCGCTCTGGCCTTGCTTGTCCAGGTGAGATGATGCACCCCGTTGGTGATCGCCGTGATTTTTTTTGCATACTGCGGGAACTGCTTCTGGGTCACCTCTTTGTGGAGACGGCTGACGCTGTTGGTGGCCCGGTTAAGTTGCATGGCCATGGCCGTGAAGTTGTAAACAGAGGGGTCGTTTTCGTCCAGGGCCAGAAGATTCAGGACGCGCCTGCAGAACGGATTGATCAGTTCCTCGTACATGGAAGCGCTGAAGCGGTCGTGTCCGGCCTTGACCGGGGTATGGATGGTAAAGACCAGGCGTTTGGCGACCTCTGCTGCGGCGGCAAGGATATGGCGATCCGTCGCCTTCTTTTCGTATTGATGGCCATATTTTTTCTGGAGGAGCTGGGTGATCAGCGAGAGAACCACGCCCACGCCGTGCTGTTCGTTTAAGTGAATGGTGCGGGAGGTAAGACCCAGGGCTTCCATGACCGGGATAATGCCGGCGCCCAGGAGTCTGCGCTGGGTGGCTTTTATCTTTTCTGAGCTGCTGTTGTATAGATGCTGGGCGGCATCCTGAATCCAGTCCGGGGAGAGGGCTGTTTGGTAATCAAGGAGAATCTCTGGCACGAAGAAGTCGAGAGCCTCATTTATCTCCATTTTAAGCCATAACTGGGCG
Organism: Deltaproteobacteria bacterium RIFOXYD12_FULL_55_16; assembly: GCA_001799255.1. Taxonomy (GTDB): domain Bacteria; phylum Desulfobacterota; class Desulfobulbia; order Desulfobulbales; family Desulfurivibrionaceae; genus Thiovibrio. The sequence continues at coordinate 32,008 of MGTC01000030.1, read as the reverse complement.
TGCGCCGAGAATCGTATTCCCTGGAGATCATAAAAAGGGATCTCAATGGTGAGCGGTTGTCCTGGGGAGTCCGGATCGTGCAGCAGATAGAGCCCCGGGGTATTTTCCGGTTCCCATTGGGAGGCCCAGGCCACCTGCCCGATTTTTGAATCGACCACCTGGGAAAAATATCCCTTCCGGTACAGCAGGGAGATCCCGACCACCGGAATCTTGCAGTCGGCAAAACTTTTCAGGGTGTCTCCGGCAAGGATGCCGAGACCGCCGCTGTAGTTGGGGATCTTGACCGGGCCATGCAGAAACAGCTGCAGAAGACGGTTGCCGGCCTCGTCTGGATGCTCGGTTATCTCAAGCTGCTGGAGTTTGTCGCGCACCGGATGAAAAACATCCAGATCAGCCCCTATTTCCATGGAGATGTAGGTGACTGATTCGCCGGTCGGTGAGGTGAGGGCCTGCCAGACCAGATCAAGAACCTGCTGGGAAACACCGAAAAAAGTGCCGAACCTGTTGCTGGAGAGCAGGTCACGAAGAAGATGCCTGTCTTTTGAGGAAAGCATCGTTCTGGCCGTGGTTGATTTTTTGGGCTTGGTATTGCTGGACGATGCTGGAGAAGATTTCATCGGTCACCGCAGGATTGGGGAAGATAAGACGAGTAATTCCTCTTGCTTGATGGATAGTCTAAGATATAAGTGTTCGCCCTGCCACGCAAGCGAATTATGCAGACAGGCCCTCAGGGCTGTTTTTTCAGGGGGGAATATTTTCGCGTTCAGAAATATTCCGCAAGGTAACAAAATATTTAAAAAAAATATTGAAATTCCACGAAAAAATATGTTATGGTCTTTCGCTTGTGTTGGATTATACGTAATTGTATAAGGGCGTGTTTTTATATAAAAACTGTTACAAGAGGTATCAGGAGGAAGGAGAGAGATGAAAAGAGGAATTTTGCAGTATGCGGCAATGGTCTGTGTTGTTTCCGTTTCCCTTTTTGCGGTTGGCTGCGCCAAGCAAAAGGTTCAGAGTGATAAGGATATCGCACCTGTCGCTGCTGCTCCCGCAGCCCCGGTCAAGGCCCCAGTCAAGGCTGATACCGGCAAGGGCATGGGCAAGGAAGAGTCTCTTGCTTCAAAATGGATTGGCGGCGACAGCGGCGCGGTTCTGGAAGGACGGACAACCGCTCCGATGCTGCCTGTTTATTTTGACTTTGACAAATCCGATATCCGGGCGGATCAGAATGATCGCGTCAAGAAGAATGGCGATCTCCTGATCGGTTCAGCAGGCGTTCGTGTCCGGGTAGAAGGCAATTGCGATGAGCGCGGTACCAACGAGTACAACATGGCCCTTGGTGAGAGGAGAGCAATCAGCGCCGTGAAGTATCTTGTCAATATGGGCGTTGCGGAAGGCCGGGTTGACACCCTCAGCTTTGGCGAGGAAAAACCCCTCAACTTTGGCCATGATGAGATGGCTTGGGCCCAGAATCGCCGTGACGACTTTGTTATCGTCAAGTAAGCTGTTGGGTTGAAATGCTGGTCATTTCAGATGACCAGAACGGCATAAGGAGCCGTAAAGAGGCTGGAATTGCGGGGGATGTTTTCTAACGGTTACCAAGCTTCTTTTCTAAGAAAATCGTCTTAATCTTGAGATGGGAGCATGTTTGTGTTCCCATCTCTTTTTTTATTTGGAGACAGGTTATGAAGATGCAATTTGTCAGGGGAGTGTTTTTTTTGTGCGTGGCCTTGTACGCCTCTGCATCGCTTGCCCTTGCGGCTCCGCCGGAACGTGGGAAGATTGCCACCATCAGCGTTCAGAAAATCCTGGGCAGTTCCAAGTCTGCGCTGGAAGCGCAAAAAGTTTTACAGGCTGAGGTAGATAAGTTTCAAGCAAAGTTCAAGGTGGAAGAGGATGCCCTTGCCGCCATGAAAAGCGAGCTTGAAAAGAAAGGTTCTGTCTGGAGCGATGAGATTCGCGTGGAAAAGGAACGTGAATATCAGAAAAAACTTCGTGACTATGGCCTGAAGACCGAGGATGCGAAACTTGAGATCCAGCAGCTTGAGAAAAAGCACATGGAGCCGATCCTGAAACAGTTGAATGATGTCATCGCTGAGATCGGCAAGAAAAATGGCTATTCTCTGATTCTCGAGAATACCATGAAAGGCCTGCGCACCAGAACGGGCTTGCTCTATGCCGATGAGGCCCTTGATATCAGCGATCAGGCTCAGAAGGAGCTTGATAATCGCCTGAAAAAATAAAGCTTAAGTTGAGCAGCTTGTCTGCTCAACTAATTTTTTAACGCAGAGGCGCAGAGGTGCAAAGTTTTAAGCCTTTTATCTCAGCATGTTATCTTTGGTGCTCTGCGTCTTGGCGTTATGTTGTTTCTTAGTTGTTACGAGTTCGTTAAGATTGAGACTCTTGTAAAAAAAGAAGGCGTTGCGGGGGCTAACCGCAACGCCTTCTTTTTTTTATAGCCTTTCTCTGCTTAGTTGCCCGCGCTCAATTCCGCCAGATGAATCTTGGCAAACTCGATGCCAGGGTCAAGGTTCAGGGCCAGTTCGAAGTAGCGGATTGATTCGGCGCTGTTTCCCAGCTTACGGTAATTGACGCCCAGATTGGCGTAATCGATGGCCGAGACCGGATTCAGTTCCACCGTCCGGCGAAAATGCCCGATGGCTGTCGCGTAATCACCCAGTTTGAAATGGCAGAAGCCCAGCAGGTTGTGAATGTCTGGCCGATCCTCGTCATATTCCGCGCCCTTTTGCAAGGAGGCAATGGCCTGCGCATACTCCTCCAGATCTTTCAGGCATTCGCCCAGATGGGAATAGATATAGGGGATATCCTCCTCTTCCGGGCCCAGGGTCAGAGCCCTTTCCAGATGGGCCACGGCCTGGGCGAGTTCGCCCTGGGCCTGCATGTTCTTGCCCAGATAGTATTCCAGAAAATAGGAGTCCGGCAGTTCGGCCTGCATTTTTTCCAGCTGGCGGAGCTGGGCCTGGGGCTCAAGAATCCGCTCGGCCACGAGTTTTGCGGCAAACAGACCCACGTTGTTGATCATGGAACGCTCCCGGAAATGGCAGCCGGGGATGATGGTGTAGATGGTCGGGATCTTGAGTTTTTCGTGCATGGTGTTGACCAGCAGTACCTCAAGGCCGAGTTTTTCTAAGGCAGCCAGGCAGCGGTCGATTTCCACCCGCATGTTAGGGTCGCTCAGCTGCGGCATCTCGTGGATGGAGATGGTACTTTCCGCCTCGGTCAGATAGCGCACCTCGTCCATGGACAGGGGCTTGGGCAGGCCGCTGGCTACATAGTTGGCCTGGGAGTTGAAGTCGCCGGCCAGCTGGGCCACCTCGGTAATCGCCCGGATCAGGGCTTTTTCCGGATCCGGGGTGGTGCCGGCGGTAAAGACGATCTCGCTTGAGGCCGGAAAGGTGGCGCGGTCGATGGCCAGCGCCCCCACCGTGGGAATGCCGGTGTTCAAGGTGAAATCGTTGAGGTACAGATCGATGCCGTTTCTGGCAAACTTGGCGATAAGCTCGCGGGCCACCGGGTCGGTGACGCTGTCTGGATCAATGGCCGGGGTGGGGAGGTGATAGTGGTTGACCAGCGAGCAGACATGCCGCTCCACCAGTTCGCAGATCCCCTGGAGAATCGCCTCTTCGTAGGTGTTGCCCGCTGACGGCCCGTTAAACTCGTTGATCGCGTAGAACCAGCTGAAGGGTACCAGCAGCATCTCGCCGCTGTTCAGGTTGGTGGCCCAGGTCCACTGAATGGGGATATCCTCGATGAGCCGCTCCAGGGTGGCGACCTCGGTTTTTTCGTCATGCACCGAGAGCAGGAGGCGGGACAGGGGCAGGAGTGGCTGGCCGGAGTTTTTGAGATTGGCGTAGGTGTCGGTGATGAAGTTTTCTTCATTTTTCTTGAAGGCGAAAAAACTGAAACGCTCGGCCAGTTCCATGCAGGCGCTGGCCTGGGACTGTTCCGGGGTGCAGCCCTTGCCCATCTGCTTCTTGTTGCCGATCATCGCCAGGGCATCCTTGCCGCAGAGGCTGAAATAAACCGGGATGTCCAGGCGGCCATTGTCGATGCGGCGCACCTCCTGGAGGATATCCAGGTTCACCTCTTTAAGACGGTCTTTGAAGCGGGTTACTGTTTCAATCGGGGTGCAGACCTTGTCCTGGTCCAAGGTGTAATGTTTTAAGCAGTCTTGCGGACGGATGGGTTTCTTTTGCATGGGGACACCTGTGTTTAAAGTCGTGGGAACAAGACAACCGCCTGATTACAAGGTGGGAATTATTGCCGAATGGAAATCAGTTGTCAAGAAGAAGATCTGCCACAATGTAGGAGATTGCCGGACGATCAGCAGAGGAGGACAAGAATCCAGACCAGCGCCGCATTTGCCAGGGCGAGAAACACGGCGGCTGAGCCCAGATCCTTGGCGCGACCGGACAGGGGATGGATTTCTTCGCCGCAGCGATCCACCACCGCTTCGATGGCGCTGTTGATAATCTCGACGATCAGCACCAGGAAAAGAGCGCCGAGGAGCAGGGCTGTTTCCACCCCGGTCTTGCCCAGCCAGAGGGCAATGGGCGCCAGGATGAGGCAGAGGCCAAGTTCCTGTTGAAAGGCCTTTTCGTGCCTCAGGGCGGCGGCAAGCCCGGCCATGGACCAGCCAAAGGCATTGCGAAGGCGGGCAAGGCCTGTGCCGCTTTTTTTGCCCATGGTGCGTTCCTCCGGCAAGTTTTTAAATCCAAGGAAGGGCTCAGGGCAAGGTTTTCTTGCCCTGAGCCGTAAAAACCGTCATAATATAGCAGGGATCTTGAAAAAGTCTATATCTTGTCTTGCCTGGCGGGTGGTTTGCGATTGGTTCAGGGCTCAGGCACTACTGGCAAAAGGAGAAATTCATGGCGGGATCAATGGTGGATCATAATCTGTGTATCGGTTGCGGGGTATGCGCTGAGTTGTGCCCGGCGGTTTTTGAATTGCGGGAGGATAAATCATGGGTGATCGGCCCGGATCAATGCCATACCTGTGATTGCGAAGAGGCCGCAGCCTCATGCCCGGTCGGCGCTATTACAATCAGGTAGTTTTTTTTCTGCCTGCTGGCCGACGCTGGTTATTGATCTAAGGTATCCCGCACCTTCTGCAAAAGTTCATGGGGCGAGAGGGGCTTGCTTAACAGGGGCGTTGAATCTCCCAGGGCAGTCTTTTCGTGGATTGTGTCCGGCGCATAGCCGCTCATGAAGATCGTCTTTATCCCTGGCCGGAGCCGGTTGATGGCTTCATAAGCCTCCTGGCCGTCCATTTTTGGCATGATGATGTCGAACAGAAGCAGCTCGATGTCGGCTTGGTTTTCCTTGAATTTCCGCACCGCCTCTTCACCGTCTGCTGCCTCGATCACCGTGTAGCCAAATCTGGTCAGGGTTGTCCTGGCCAGATTGCGCAACAGGGTATCGTCCTCGGCCAGCAGGATGGTCTCTGTGCCGTGGGCCGGGGATTTTTCCTCCTCCGGGCTTTCCTCTTCCCGTATATCCGCAACGATCAGCGGCAGATAAAGCCGGAAGGTGGCGCCACGCTCCGGTTCGCTGTAAACATTGATGTAGCCCTCGTGCTGCTTGATGATTCCATAGGCCACGGCCAGCCCCAGCCCGGTGCCCTTGCCCACGCTCTTGGTAGTAAAGAACGGCTCAAATATCCGGGTACGGGTTTCCTCATTCATGCCGCAGCCGCTGTCAGTGACAGTGAGCAGCGCATAGGGGCCTGTCTGGCCAAAACCATGGGCGGAAATGAAATCCTGATACAGGACAGTCTGTTGAGCCGTGATTTTGAAGACCCCCCCCTTGGGCATCGCGTCCCGGGAGTTGGTGGCGAAGTTCATCAGCACCTGTTCGAGTTGATGGCTGTCGGCAAGAATCATGAGCGGCTGGTCTGAGAGCCGGGTTTCACAGGTGATGTCTTCGCCAATCACCCGAATGATGAATTTCTCCACCGTTTTTATGATTTCGTTCAGGTCTACAGGCTTGCGCTCGCTGATCTGCTTGCGGCTGAACAGCAGGAGATCCTTGGTGAGACGGGCGGCCCGGTCTGCTGCTTCCAGCATGGCCAGGATGTTCGAGCGTTGCGGGGCTTGCTGTTCCATGCTCATCAGGGCCAGCTGGCCGTAACCGATGATGGCCATGAGGATGTTGTTGAAGTCGTGGGCCACCCCTCCGGCCAGGGTGCCGATGGATTCCATCTTTACGGCATGGCGCCACTGATTCTCGAGATTATGATGTTCATTGATGTCCAGACTGGAGCCAATATAGCCCGCGAAGGCGCCGTCGGCATCGTAACGCGGCTGGGCCTGGGCGAAAAGCCAGCGGTATTCGCCGTCATATCGACGCAGCCGGTATTCCCTGGAGAAGGACTGCCGGGCCTCGAAGGCCTTGTTGAAGTTTTGCAGGCAATGCGCCAGATTATCGGGATGCACTCCGGCGGTCCAGCCGTTGCCAAGCTCCTCGGCCAGGGTGCGGCCGGTGAAAGCCAGCCAGGGATCATTGAACCAGATGAGCTTCTTGTCGAGGTCGGACATCCAGATCAGGGCCGGAGAGGTGTTGGCAACGGTGGCAAAGAGCTGCTGCGATTCGCGCAAGGCTGCCTCGGCTTTGCGGCGGCTCTCTTCCTGTTCGGAGAATTCCAGGGAGAAGGAGAGGTCTCGAGCCAGTTCGTCAAGCAGCCTGACTTCGTCAGTGGTGAAGAAATTGGCCTTATCGGCATAGAAGTTGATGGCCCCAAGAACCTCGCCAAAAACAATCAGCGGGAAGGCCGCTGAAGAGCGATAGCCGAGATCAAGGGCCTTGTCCCGCCAGGGCGTCATGTGCTCATCATGTTCGATATCGTTGGTGATGCTGTGCCTGCCTTTCCGTATCGCTGACCCTGTTGGCCCCTGGCCAAAGGAGGAGTTGTCTGCATTGATGCGGAGCTGATTAAGAGCATCGTCATCCAGCCCGGCGCTGGCTATGGGGATGACCTTCCCGGTGGCCTTGTCTGTCAGGCCGATCCAGGCCAGACGAAAACCACCGTCTTCCACGGCAATGCGGCAGGCTTCCTGAAACAGCTCCTGCGGGTCGCGTAACCGGACGATGGTCTGATTGATGCTGCTCAACACTGCATAGACCCGGTTCAGCTTCTTGAGCTCTGCCGCAGACTTGAAGCGTTCCCGGAAGAAGGCCACGCGCTGGCGTTGCCAGACAAGAACCATGATTGCCCCGACCCCGAAGAGCAGGGCCAGAATAAACCCGCCCATGAGCCACAGATGTTCCTGGAGCGGTGCGTAGGCGTCCGAGATATCCATCTTACTCACTAGAAACCAGGGCGAATCCGGGATCGGCCGCAGGTCGGTAATTACTGATTTGCGGCGATAGTCACGACCGGTAAAGGCTCCGCTCCGGCCCAGCACGGCCTGGGCGGCGGGCAGATCGGTTCGGCTCAACGGGAAGCGCAGATCAAGGGCTGTATTTTCCCTGAATCTGAGTTCGTTTAAAAAGACAACCTCCTGGCCCTCCCGGCGAACCAGGAGAGTCTCCCCGGATCGGCTGGGGAGGGGCCAGCGTTGGAGAAAGGGATAGAGATACTGCTTCGGATCGATGCGCAGGCAAAGCAGGCCCAGGGGCTGGTTGCCGTTTTGCCGATCGAGGATTGGCGCCAATACCGTAAGATAGATCTTGCCATTATATTCGCTGCGATAAAAATCCTGGATGGTCATCTGGCCTGAGTTGAGAACCTCTGGCAGGCGCTTTATGATAACCGCCGAGACAGGCGTTAAATCGGCGGACGCCGACAGGCGGATTATCCCCTTGCTGTCGAGCAGGCGGATCTGATCATACTGGGCGTGGGCCTGAAGTTTTTTCAGCCATTCCTGAAGCTCTTGGCTGTTGCCCGTGTCCTCGGGGTTTTTCAGGTGGCGGCGGACAAGGGCGGTAAAGGAGGTGTTGCCAGACAGGAGCAGGGCATCTTCCTTCCGCTCCCGGCGATATTCTGCCAGCTGGTTTGCCTTCAGCTCGGCGATGGCCAGAAGCTGGTTGTTCATTTCAGCCCGCTGGTTGTGTTCGTAGTTCCGGTAGGCGGAAAGGCCGGTAATAATGATGCCTGCCGCCAGGAGGGAAAAGAGCAGCGCCATTTTAAGGCCGGTGTGCGGGGGCGATTCGGCTTGCAGGCGGGACAGCCAGGCAGGCGACAGGACAAGGGCGAACAGCCCGCCTCCTAAAAAGATGAAAGCTATGCAGGTCAGGGCCGCAGGCGGAATGTAGGAACTGCCGTAGAGTAAGGGCGCGTCAAAGACATAGGCCAGGACAAAGACGAAACCGCCCAGGGTTAGAAGTCCGGCGAGCAAACCCGCCAGCGTGATCAGTCGGGGATGTTTTCCAGACGAGCAGAGAAAAGAGAGAGAGGCGAGCAGAAAGCAGAGGGCTGTGGCTGGAGAGATATGACCGATGGGTATTTCTCCGGCAGGATGAATGATTGCTATGCCGAGGTGTTCTGTCTCCAGATATATGCCCTGGATGGAGAGGATGAAGAGTAGAGTGACCACGCCTCCTGCCAGGACGATGAGCAGGCCTGTCCAAGATGCTCCGCGATACGGAGAGCAGGAACGGTGAAAGAGCGCTGCAGCGTAAAGCATGAACAGGATAGCCGTGCTAGGCGCCATAGGAATGGTGCCGGAGCCTGAGCTGGAGAGAAAAGGCAGGCCAAGAACCCAGCCAAGAAGAGTGATCCCGCCGACGAGGCCCACAAATCCGGCGCAGAGGCGGATCGGGCGCTGAAAGGGAATCTGGGTTTGAGTGCTGGGCTGAATGGACGATATTTTCATATCATCACGATGGCACAAGGGTGTGACTGTGTCAACCTGTATTGGGAAATTATTTCGTAACGGTCAGGGAGGAAATCAGGAGGAAGGCGCCGCTGTTTCCGCCAGTTTATCGCTGCCGCCCGCACATCTTCTGCCAGTTGCTTAAGACCAGCGAGCAAAGAGCGGTAAGGGCGCCAAAGGAGGAAACGCTTAAAATCAGGGGCAGGCCCTGGGTATGCAGCAGGTCGGAGAAGAAAACCTTGCCGCCGCCAATGAAGGCGATGATGATGCCGGTTGCCGCGATCTCCTTTGTTTTGCGGATCATTGTGCCCCAGACAATAAGGAACGCCGCGCCGATATTGATCAGGATGGACTTGCCGCAGGCCAGACTAGAGGGCGAAAAGCTGTAGCTGTCGCAGAGGCTGGTCAGGGCGAGGGCGGTGAGAAAATACAGGGACAGGAGACCGCAGGCCAGAAAGGTTAGAGCTGCGTAATCATTGGGGTCAATATGGAGAAAAAAGCCGTTTTTGGGCGGAGGATTGCGCCGACACCAGAAATAGACGCCCAGACCGGTGATGCTCGCGCTTAGAGCGGCAAGCCAGTTGACCGGGCCGCTGGGCGAGGGCCCAAGATAGACCCCGGAGATGAGGCCGCTCATCAGGGCGAGAAAGGCGAGAAATACGGCCAGCAGCCTCATGTTGCCGCTGCCCAGGCGTTGGGACAGGGCCAGGAAGGCGACAAAGATCAGAGGCAGAAAGATCTGCGCGGTGGGAAGATTGCCAACCAGAAAGGGAACGGAAAAGAAGAGCAGCAAGGCCGCCGCCACGCCCAAGGAAACAAAGCCGGCCATGTTTTTCCCTGGCCCCTGTTTTTTTATTTTATGCCAGATGACACCAAGAAAGAGCAGGGCGAAGACCCAGGCCACGACTCCCATGAAAAGCGGATTTTTCCCCCAGGTTACCAGCACCACGTTGCCGCCCAGCAGGAGGAGCGAGGCTCCGGCCAGCGGCAGGAGGTGGTCGAAGGCGTCAAGCTGAGTGTTCTTAAGAATCCGGCGGCTGGTGATCCCTGAGAAAAGAAAGACGAAACAGAGTAGCAAGGGCAGGAACCAGAAGGCGAAAACCGCAGGTGGCAGGGAGGAAACGGCTGTTCCGCTTTCGTTATTTTTGATGGCGTGGCTGAGTTTGAAGCCCCAGATGGAAAAAAGAAAGAAGACCGTAAACAGCACCGGCCAGCGCAGATTTGTGCTGAGCGCCCGCTCAGCGGCCTTGATGGCGGCAAGGCCGCCCATCAGAAGAATGAGCGCCGCCGCCGGAAAGGCGATGTTGGGGAAATCCAGGATGAAAATTACCAGGACTGCGCCCATGACCGCCAGCCAGAGAAGCACCAGCGCCCTGTAGCGTAAGGCGACCGACACGGCGGCGGCAGAAGCGGCGATGAGCAGGCTTGATCCCAGCCAGAGCGGCAGGACGCTGAAATGAAAGCGGCTTTCGGCGATGATGGAAAAAAGGAGCAGCAGACCGCAGCTGCTGAAGACCGGAGCAAGGCGACGGGACGAGGCATATTGCCACCAGCCGCAGCAGAGAAGAATCGCCACATAGCTTAAGCCAAGAATTGTCCCCAGATTCGGGCTGACCCAGGCATTATCCGTGACCGTCCGCAGCAGCAGGGCCACCACCAGCATGAAACAGACGGCGGCGAGGCGGGGGAGGACGGCGTTTCTTCCCAGCCAGGTCCAGAGGCCTTCTTCGTTAGGCAGGAGGATGGTACTCTCCAGAGAAGGCAAGCTGCTCTCCCTGTGGCCATGAGCATCCGGCAGTTTTGGCGCCTCCAGCGCTTCCAGTCTTTTGGCCAGATCGTCCATTCGGGAGCGGAGCCTGGCGATTTCCAGACTGAGATGATGATCGGCGCCCTGCCCCTCATTTTTTGTCATGCCCTGCTCCCCGGCGCTGGTGATGGCCCTTATATCGTAAGCGATCACAGGGCACGACATCTGCTTTGTTATCGGCCTGTTCGCATACTGTTTGTATAGCTCTCAGGCCTCTGTCGCGCATCTGCCGCACCCTGTAATCGCTTATACTGTGATCAGTTCCCTTCTGTTTTATGGTACTCTCAGACAGGAAAGGTGTCAGAATAATTACTTGCATTCTTGAGGAAACGCAAGTAGTTGTAAACCAGCAATACCACTTTGTAGTAGAGAAAATCTATCAAGCGTGAAATTATGTGTCAATCTGTTTTATCCTCTTTTCTGCTGTCCTTGCCGCCCGAGGAGATTTTGCGGCAAGGCAACCTGCCGATCAGGGCCGGACCACATTGGCCCCGGTCAGATCCATCTGCAATGGAGAAGAAAATGAACAGAACACGAAGCCGTGGGGGATATGAATGAAAAATCATGTATTGCGGCCATTATGGGTGGCGATCCTGTTGGTGCTCGTCATTCTTGTTGCCAGAAAGATTTATGTCCCGAAAGATTTCGGGATCAACGGACGAAACTACACCTTCGGTTTCTACCGCAAGGCAAACATTGACGACTGGAAGGCGGTCAAGGCTAAATACAATGGTCGCGAGTTCTGCAAGGATTGCCACGAAGAGAACTTCAAGACAAATGAGTTGTCCAAACATCGCGGGATCCAGTGCGAAAACTGTCATGGCCCGGCAGGCGACCATCCCGACAATCCGGCCAAGCTGGAAATAGACCGCTCGCGCGAGCTCTGCCTCCGCTGTCACGCCAGGCTGAAGTATCCCAACAACCGGCGTTCCGAGCTGCCCGGCATTGATCCACAGAAACATAACCCGGATTCGGCCTGTGTTAATTGTCACAAGCCTCATAAACCGGATCTGGAGGGTTAACCCATGAAATTTTCCCGACGTAATTTCCTGCAAAAGAGTATTTACGGGGCGCTGGCCGCCACCTTGCCCTTAACGGCTTTCAAGATGCTGGCGCCTGGCGAGGCTGCGGCCACACTCAAGGAAAGCAACCTTAGATGGGCCTTTCTGGTGGATACCAGAAAATGCGTGGGCTGCGGTCTCTGTGTCAAGGCCTGCAAAAATGAAAACGAGATCCCCTACGACACTCCGGTGACCAGAACCTGGGTGGAAAGATATGTGGTCACCAAAGACGGCAAGACCAGGATTGATTCTCCCAACGGCGCTCGGGACGGCTTCACCTCGCCTGAAATGCTTGGCGAAAAGATTGAGGAAAAAGAGATCACCAAGGCCTTCTTTGTGCCCAAGCTGTGCAACCATTGCGCCACCCCCGCCTGCGTGCAGGTGTGTCCGGTGGGCGCAACCTATCAGACGCCGGACGGCGTTGTCTTGGTGGACAGAAGCTGGTGTATTGGCTGCGGTTACTGCATCATGGCCTGTCCATACGGGGTGAGGTTCTTTCATCCCGTACACAAGGTGGCTGAAAAATGTACCTTCTGCTATCACCGCATCAGCCAGGGCATGCAGGCCGCCTGTGTGCAGGCCTGTTCCTTTGGAGTCAGACAGATGGGCAACATCAAGGATCCGGATGATCCGGTGACTAAAATTATCATGACTGAAAGGGTGGGGGTTCTGAAAGACGAATACGGGACTAAACCGCATGTCTTTTATCTTGGCCTGGACGAGAGAGTGAGGTGAGAAAATGAATGATATCATAGTTCACGGTCTTGAATGGACCAGCAAGGAGATGTTCACCTACCCAAATGAGTTTATCTACTGGAGCATCCAGATCGTCATGTATCCGTACATGACCGGACTGGTGGCCGGGGCCTTTGTGCTTTCGTCCCTCTATCATGTCTTTGACCAGAAAGACCTGAAGGAGCTTGCCCGTTTTTCCCTGGTCTTTTCTCTGGCCCTGTTGCCGGTGGCGGCCATGCCGTTATTGCTCCACTTGCAGCAGCCGCTGCGCGCCATGCATCCGCTTTTCACCCCGCATTTCACCTCCGCCATCAGCGCCTTTGGCATAGTTTTTCTTACCTATGCCCTGATCGTTGTCAGTGAGGTCTGGTTTGTCTATCGGCGCCATTTTGTGGAACAGATCAACGAACTTGCCGGAGAAAAGGGCATCGGCGCCAGGATGAAAAGAAGAACCTTCAAGATCCTGACCCTGGGCGCCATGGATATTGATCCGGAATCCCTGGCTAAGGACAAGAAGGCGGTGCGCATCCTGGCGGGCATTGGCATCCCGGTGGCCTGTTTTCTCCACGGCTATGCCGGTTTCATCTTCGGTTCGGTCAAGGCCAATGCCTTGTGGATGAGTCCCCTGATGCCGGTAATCTTCATCATGAGCGCCGTGGTTTCCGGTATTGCCCTCTGTATGCTTACCTATATCATTATCATGGAGTACAAGAAATTCAAGGCTGTCATGGCCAAGGGCCTGGGTGATGAAAGCGTCAAGGTAATTCAGGGCGCGGAGATGGAGGTCATCTCCAAGTCAAGCCGTTATCTCATGTCTTTTCTGGTGGCGGCTATTTCCCTGGAAATTCTTGATCTGATCTTCCGTGGCTACACCGCCATGAAATCCTGGGATATCCTGCGCTCGGTCATGTACGGTAAGGACTTTGTCAATATCTTCATCCTGCAGTACGGCCTGGGCAATCTTGTGCCCTTTATCATCCTGCTGCTGCCAGGCAGAACCCTCCGGCGGGTAACCCTGGCCACGGTGCTGATCCTCTTTGGGGTCTTTATGATGCGTTGGAACGTGGTTATCGGCGGCCAGGCATTCTCCCTGTCGTTTTCAGGGTTCATGCATTACCATCTGCCCATTATCCCGCATAGCCTGGAGACCTTCAAGGAAGGTCTGGGAGGAGTTGTGCTGGTTCTCAGCACGCCTTATATCTTTTTCTATTTTATTAACAAGTTCACGCCTTCCCTTGGCGGCAAGAGTTGAGGCTGGATTGCTGTCAAGCAAGAGGTAAAGAATAATAAAAAAAAGCCTGCTCCCAATCGGGAGCAGGCTTTTTTATTGCCTATAAAACAAGCAGGCTTATTTGTGGCAGCCGTCACACTTGGTCGGGCCTGCATTCTTGGCCTTGTGGCAGCCCTGACAGAGAGCGTGGCCATTCTTCATGCTCCACTTCTTGTCTGCCGGGAAGTCAGCGCTCTTGTGGCAGGCATCGCAATCGCCCTTGGCCTGATGCTTGGCATGGGGGAAGGCTGCCGGTTTCTTGCCAGCCTCGGACTTCAGGGTGATCTCAGCCGGGCCCTTGTCTGCGGCGGCGAGGGCGTTGCTGGCAACAGCAAAGCCGAAAATAAGTGCGAAGGCTGCGGAACAGATAACGGTTTTCTTCATTGTTCTTCTCCCTTGGTACAGTTGGTTTATTAAAGTTGGGGCTACGAGCCCCCCTTCACTTACAAATGTTGATTTATAAGCCCACTTGCCAAGCCTTGTCAAGCGGGAAGAATATTTTGCCTTGAATATTCCTGGCCCTGTTCCTGCCTGCTGTTTGAACTGGCGGATCAGCCCCCGCTCCCGCCGTAGCTGTGCAGTCCGGCAAGGAGAAAATTGACCCCGTAGTAGGTAAATATCACCGAGACAAAGCCGATAATGGCTAGCCAGGCAATGCGCCGCCCTGCCCAGCCTCTGGTGAATCTGGCATGGAGGGTTGCGGCATAGACAAACCAGGTGATCAGCGACCAGGTTTCCTTGGGATCCCAGCTCCAATAGGTGCCCCAGGCGGAATTGGCCCAGACCGCTCCGGTGATGATGCCAGCGGAAAGCCAGAGGAAACCGAAGACCAGGGTCTTGTGGATGATGTCGTCGATTTCCTTGAGCTCAGGCAGGGAGGAAAGGATTGAGCCGGGTTCCTTGCCGGTCTTTTTATCCTTGAGGAGATACATGATCCCCAGGCCGCTTGCCACTGCAAAGGCGGCATAGCCGACGAAGCAGGTGATGACATGGGCGATGAGCCAGTTGCTTTGCAGGGCTGGAATCAACGGCTTGATCTCTTTGGTGAACTGGGAGGACAGCGAGGCATAGGCGATGCTCAGAAAGGCAAAGGGCATGGAAAAAGCGCCCAGGATTCTGTTCTTGTACTTCCACTCAAGCCCAAGGTAGAAGATGGCAATGGCCCAGGCGAAGAACACCAGGGACTCGTACATATTGGAAAGGGGCGCATAACCAATGCCCGCCTGATACGATTCCTGCCAGCGCAGGCCAATGCCCGCAGTGTTGACCAGAAATGCGCCGATGGTGACCAGCGTGGCGGCGAGGCCGAGCTTTCTGGCCTGGAAGACAAAAATGGCAATGTAGAGCATTGCGGAGAGAAGATAGGCAAGCGTTGTAATGCCCAGAAGTTGTGAACTGTTCATGGCAGATCCTTAAGCGTTTTGAAGCGTGGATTCGTTGGTGAAACACTCGACAAGGGCGGTAAATTCTTTTTCAAAGGCGATTTTGTTCTTATTGCTGACGCCACAAAGCAGGATCCGGCAGCGATCTGTTTCCTCTTCCCGGACAATATTTACCCAAATCCTCCGGTGGGAAAGAAAGAAGGCGACATAGAGGCCTATGAGCATGAGAGTGCAGCCGGCATAGACTACCCAGACGCCAGGATCCTTCGCCACCTGAAGACCGGTGGCGTATATCTGGCTGGCCTTCAATTCATAGGTCGCAGAGGGACGGGTTATGGATGTGGTTGAATCGTTGTTCATCACGAAAAGGCTTGGTTCGCCCTCGCCATCGGAAAACCAGATCTGGAGCAGGTCTACATCGCCCATGCGGCTGCGAACCCGCTGGTTGGCGATGCCAAACTCGATCGGGGTGCCGTCCCAGCCGATTTTCTTGCCCACCGGAATCGAAAATACCTGCGTGGCATTGCTGGTCTTGTTGGTAATGCTGATGCTGAACCCCTGCAGAGGCTGGTAGCTTGACTGATAAAAGGTGATTCCCTTGTAGTCAAGGGGGTCGTTGACAATAATGCGGCGGTTGAAGGTTTTGCGCGCCGCGTCGTCTTTTATGGTCAGGTCGGAACGAAACTCCTTGGGGGTTCCTCCGTCCGTATAGTAGGAGACCTGAAAATCGTTGCATTGCACGATAAAGCCAAGGGGGAGGATCTTTCCTGTGCCGGTTTCGTAGACGCTGTCGGTGGCGCTTCCCTCCGGAATCATGACATTAGCCTTGAAGCCGAACAAGGAACCGATGATTGCCCCGGCAAAGATGAGGAGGATGCTCAGGTGTACCGCATAGACGCCCAGGCGGCTCCAGGCGTTTTTCTGGGAAAAGAGGAGGGCGCCGGCGGGTTTGTTCTCAGTCTGGGACTGCCAGCCGTTTTTTGTCAGCAGGCCAGCGGCGACCTCAGCGAGGGCGGCAGTATCGCCACGGGACTGGAACACCTGGCGGTGCGGCATTTTTTCCAACCGTTCCGGATCGGTGTCGAGATTGTTCATTACCACCATCTGCCAGACGTTGGGCAGGCGGTCGATGGTGCAGATGATCAGGTTGTTGCTGAACAAAAGCAGCAGGCTGATAAACCACCAAGAGTTGTACATGTTTGGCACATCGATTATCTGCAGGAACATGGCAAGGCGCGGGCCAAAGGCCTCGATGTAGAACTCCGGCGGTTTGTTTTGCGGGATGATTGTGCCGATGATGGAGGTCGAAGCCAGAACCAGCAGGGTGACGAGGGCAAGCTTGACGGAGGCGAAAAAACGCCAGGCCGCGTTTTCTGTTTTTTTCATTATGTGCCTTGTTAACGAGCTGTTTTTTGAAGTAATAGAATGGATAAAAAAGACAGATTGTTCCGTCCGGATGGCAAGATAATCCAGTCAAGATAATTGTCTGTGATCTCTACCCGTGTTTGCCTTGGGCGTCAATAAAAAAATGTAATTGGGGAAGGTTGAGGGTTGAGGGCTGAGGGTTGAGGGCTGAGGGCTGAGGGCTGAGGGCTGAGGGCTGAAGGGTGAGGGGTGAGGGGTGAGGAAGACATGGCTTTTGCCGATCCGGACAAAAAAAGAGAACAAAATGCTTGTCAAGCGAGGGGAGAAGGTGTATACATTTTCCTCTTTTAAAAGGGGACGGTACGGATGAATTCAGGCTGTTTCCTGATTGATGATTTCAAAATGCCCGCTGGCGCGGTTTGTTAAAGGAGTTTTGTCATGTCGAAAAAATGTGCGATTTGTGGAAAAGGCCCGGCCACCGGCAATAATGTAAGCCATGCCAATAATAAGAACAGAAGGCGCTGGCTGCCGAACCTGCAAAGGGTAAGAATGGCCACCTCCGGCGGCAATGGCCTGCAGGTGCGGGTCTGCACCCGTTGTATCCGTTCCGGCGCTGTGGTCAAGCCTGCCTGAACACATCATTAACATAGCTGTTTATTGACAGCCCCTGCTTCCGGTCAAAGAAGTTGGGGCTGTTTTATTATGGCGCGTCGCCAGCCGGGGGCGTTTGCGGGTTTTCTTGCGGGGATCAGGTTCTCCTGGCTTCCAGAACGCCGTCAAGCTGCTGCACATGCTGCAACAGGCGCAAGAGATGTTCCCGGCTGGTTATTTCCACAACTATAGAGATTTTGGCGATTCCCCCGTTGGAGGTGGTGGCTTCAAGGCCTAAGATGTTGGCGTCGTCATGGCTGATCTCATTGCTGAGCGCGGCCAACAGGCCTTTCTGGTCGCGGGCGATAACCTGGATCTGGGCCCGGTGGCTGGTCTTGATGTTCTCGGCCCAGCTGACGGCGATAAGACGCTGCTGGTCTGCGGCCCTGAGGTTGGGGCAGGATGCCTTGTGCACGGAAATGCCCCGGCCTGAGGTGATGAAACCCATGATCTCATCTCCCGGCACCGGCATGCAGCAATGGCTGATCTTGGTGAGGACATTATCCGCGCCGCTCACCAGGATAATGTTGTCCCTGTCCGGTTTTCTCCTTCCCTTGATCGTGACTGCCTCCGGAACAAGATCCTCCGGCTGGGCGTCCTTGATTTCCGGGGGTTGCAACTCCTTGATAATGGCCTGAACCATCATTTTCCCAGAGCCGACCCGGCGCATGAGGTCGTCAAGGGAGTTGCAGGCAATGGTCTTGAGGAGCTCCTTGAGATGGCCGGTCTTGATCAGCTTTTTCAGGCTGAGGTTGTTGCGTTTCAGCTCGCGTTCACAAATTTCCCTGCCAACCTGCAAGATTTTTTCCCGCTCTTCCTGGTTGAGCCACTGCCTGATCCGGCTTTTCGCCCGGGCAGTCTTGACCAGACCGAGCCAGGAGCGGTTCGGCCTTTGTCTGGGCGAGGTGATGATTTCCACCCGATCGCCATTTTTGAGCTGGGTTTTAAGCTGGGTAATGACTCCGTTGATTTTGGCGCCGGTGCAGCGATTGCCCACCTCGGTATGAATGCTGTAGGCAAAGTCAATAGGGGTGCTGCCCTTGGGAAATTCCTTCACCTCGCCGGTGGGGGTCAGGACGAAGATTTCCTCCGCGTAGAGTTCTCCTTTTACCGTATCAAGAAATTCCCTGGGGTCTTCCAGCTCCTGGAGGGTGTGTACCAGCTGCTTGAGCCATTTGAAAAGCCGGGCGTCCTTGGTGGTGATGGCCTTGCCTTCTTTATAGGCCCAGTGGGCGGCAATGCCTTCTTTGGCGATCTGATCCATCTCCTCGGTGCGGATTTGAACCTCCATGAACTCTCCGTGCAGACCGATCACCGAGGTGTGCAGCGACTGATACATATTGCCTTTCGGGGTGCTGATGAAATCTTTGAAGCGCCCATCCACCGGGGTCCACAGGGAATGGATGATGCCCAGCGCCTCATAGCACTCCTTGACCGAAGAGACGATGATCCGGAAGGCAACCTTGTCGTAGACCTTCTCGAAGGGGATGTTCTGGGCCACCAGCTTTCTGTAGATGCTGTAGAGATGTTTGGGCCGACCCAGCACCCGGAAATGATTGAGGCCGTGCGCGGTCAGTTTTCGGCCAAGCAAGGCCTTGACCTCGTCAACATAGGCCTCTCGATCCGCCAGGGAGATGTGGATTTTGGCGGCGAGATCCTGATATTCCTCGGGGTGCAGATGGGAGAAGGCCAGGTCTTCCAGTTCGCGCTTGAGCCAGTCGATCCCTAAGCGACTGGCCAGGGGCGCGTAGAGATCCATAGTCTCCTGGGAAAATTCCAGCTGTTTATCGCGATCCACAGACTCCAGGGACTGCATGTCGTGCAGACGGTCGGCCAGCTTGACCAGCAAAACCCGGATATCGGAAGACATGGCCAGAAGCAGCTTGCGGACATTCTCCGCCTGGTAGGCGAGACGGCTGTTGAACTGAACATCAGTAATCTTGGTGGCGCCTTTGACGATGTTGGTGACATCATCACCAAAGGTTGTGCGGAGGGTTTTTTCTGTCGCCTTGAGATCCGTGGCTTTCTTGAGTACCCCGTGCAGGAGACCAGCGCAGAGGGTGGGGACATCAAGGCGCATGCTCGTGAGGATATCGGTGACCATGAGGGCGTGGTACAGATAGGGCCGCCCGGAAAGGCGATGCTTGCCGGAGTAAAATTCCTCGGCAAAGGCATGGGCC
>MGTC01000030.1:0-12717 GCA_001799255.1 Deltaproteobacteria bacterium RIFOXYD12_FULL_55_16 | reverse complement strand
GCAGGGCGAGGTCTTCCTCGGGCATGTAGCCCCTGGCCCGTTCGACGATGGCTTCGATGGTAACCATGCGGCCTTCGGCGGTAATGTTTGCTTCCGGCTCGCTCACGGTGGCAGTACCAGGGCGCTGCGGATCAGAGTAACAAGCCTTGGCCCGGCTTCAAGCAGGGGCAGGCTCAGGGTGCTGCCGGTGGCCCGGTCTCTGATCTCCACCAGGCCTTTTTCGGCAAAGCTCTTGCCGACCATGACCCGATAAGGAATGCCGAGGAGATCCGCATCCTTGAACTTGCTGCCTGGCCGTTCATCCCGGTCGTCCAGGAGTACCTCAATCCCGTTTTTGCTCAGGTGGTCATAGAGTTCGTTGGCTGCGGTGGTGATCGCCTCATCCTTGGGTGAGAGGTTCAGGAGGATGACCTGGAAGGGCGCGATGGGCAGCGGAAAGATCATGCCGTCCTTGTCGTGGTTCTGCTCGATGGCCGCAGCCACAGTGCGGCTGACCCCGATGCCATAGCAGCCCATAATGAAGGGCTGTTCCGCGCCCTGGTTGTCGAGAAAGGTTGCCTTGAGCGCCTCGCTGTATTTAGTGCCCAGCTTGAAGATGTGCCCGACTTCGATGCCCCTGGTCAGTGAAAGAGCGCCGCCGCAGAGCGGGCAGAGGTCTTCGCTGGTGATCTGGCGCAGGTCGGTGATGGTCTGCGGGGTGAAATCGCGATTGAGATTGGCGTTGAGCAGATGAAAATTCTTTTCGCCCGCGCCGATGGCGAAGTTGTGCAGCCGGGTGAGTTCGCTGTCCGCCAGGATGGGGATGGTCAGACCAATAGGCCCCAGATAGCCGCTGGGTACGCCGGTGGCGTCGAAGATCTCCTTGTCGTCGGCCAGGCGCAGATTATCGGTATTCACCCCCAGGGCATTGGCCAGTTTGACCGTCTGCACCTCGTGGTCACTACGGAGCAGCACCGCCACCGGCTTGTCCTCGGCCATATAGACCAGGGTCTTGACCAGATTTCGTGGGGAAATCCCTAAAAATTCCGTAACCGCCGCCACCTTTTTTTTGCCTGGGGTTTCGACCCTGGCAAGGGCGAGCAGGGGTGGCGCTGCCGTAGGTTCCGGGGGCTGGCAGCGGGCCTTTTCCATGTTGGCCGCGTATTCGCACGCCTTGCAGATGACGATGGTGTCTTCGCCGGTGTCGGCCAGAACCATGAACTCGTGGGAAAAGCTGCCACCGATGGTGCCGGTGTCCGCTTCCACCGCCCGGAAGGCCAGGCCGCAACGGGTAAAGATCCGCTGGTAGGCCTCGTGCATCTTTTTGTAGGTTGCGTCCGCTCCATTCTCGGTGGCGTCAAAGCTGTAGCCGTCCTTCATAATGAACTCCCGGCCGCGCATCAGGCCGAAGCGGGGCCGGATCTCATCTCTGAACTTGGTCTGAATCTGATAAAGGTTCAGGGGCAGTTCCCGGTAGGAATGGACGTTGAAGCGGATCAGGTCGGTGATTACCTCCTCGTGCGTTGGGCCGAGGCAGCTTTCCCTGGCGTGCCGGTCGGTAAAGCGCAGCAGCTCGGGGCCATACTTTTCCCAGCGGCCCGATTCCTTCCAGAGATCGCCCGGCTGGACCATGGGCAGGAGCAGCTCCTGGGCTCCGGCCCGGTTCATCTCCTCGCGGACGATGCGCTCGACCTTGCGGATGGTGGCAAGGCCCAGGGGCAGGTAGGAGTAAATCCCGGAAGAGAGTTTTCTGATGAATCCGGCACGCAGCAGCAACTGGTGGCTGACCACCTCGGCCTCGGAGGGGTTTTCTTTCAGGGTGGGGATGAGCAGTTGGGAAAAACGCATGGGGCACCTGGCAGGCAGTTATGGATTATGCGCGGCTTGGCGCGCCTCTTCGATCATGAGGTCGATCTCGGCCAGGAAAACGGCCAGGAGCTTGTCTTCGGCCACCTTTTTGTAGAGCTGGCCCTTCTTGAAAATAATGCCGACTCCGTGGCCGCCCGCCACCCCGATATCGGCCTCTTTTGCCTCGCCCGGGCCATTGACCACGCAGCCCATGACCGCGATTTTCAGGGGGGTTTCGATGTTTTGGATATGGCGTTCCACCTGCTCGGCCAGGGAGAAGAGGTTCACCTGGCAGCGCCCGCAGGTGGGGCAGGAGATCAGCTCCGGCCCGCGTTCGCGGAGGTGCAGGCTGCGCAGCAACTCGTAGCCGACCCGAATCTCTTCCACCGGGTCACGGGTAAGGGAGATGCGAAAGGTATCGCCGATGCCTTCGTAGAGCAAGATGCCCAGGGCCACGCTGGATTTGACTGTGCCGGCGATGAGGCCGCCCGCCTCGGTGACCCCGAGATGCAGTGGGTAATCGCATTGACCGGCCAGGCGGCGGTATGACTCCACCGTGGTCATGGCATCGGAGGACTTGAGGGAGATCTTGATCTGGTAAAAGTCAAGCTCCTCCAGCAGGCGGACATTGCGCAGGGCGCTTTCCACCAGGGCGGCCGGGGTGGGGTGGCCGTGTTTTTTCAGGATATCCTTTTCCACCGAGCCGGAGTTGACCCCGACCCGGATGGATACCTGGTGCTGTCTGGCCGCAGCCACAACCCGGGCCAGTTTGTCAGGGCCGCCAAGATTGCCGGGATTGATCCGGATACCCTGGGCGCCGTGTTCCATGCTGGCCACGGCCAGGCGGGCGTCAAAATGGATATCGGCGATAAGCGGGATGCTGATCTGCTCCCTGATTTTGCTGATGGCCGCCGCCGCCTCCAGATCCAGCACCGCTACCCGGATGATCTCGCAGCCCGCCTCGGTGAGACGTCCGATCTGGGCCACGGTCGCCGCTACGTCCCGGGTGTCGGTGTTGGTCATGGACTGCACGGCGATAGGGGCGTCACCACCCACCGCTACGTTGCCCACCTTGATCTGGCGTGTTTTTCTCCGGGTTATCATGGTGAGCGAGTATACACTTTTGCTTTTCTTCCTGCATCCATCTTTTTCCGCGCAGAACGCACGAAGATAGGGGGATGGGGAAACGCAACGGTATCCCCGGATAACTCCTCTACAAGATCGCAGAGATTAAGCACTGGCCCTTCTTGTCTTGAGAAATGATAGAGGTTCACTGGGGGTTGAAAGCAGGCCTCAATCTCAACTGCCCGCGTAAAACAGTTTGATACTGTCAAAGGGAGGCGCGGGCATATTTCTTTGCTTGCCCATAACCGGCAAGCGGTCTATAATTGCCCGTCCTGTACCCTCCTGGCCGGTTGCGCCTTGTTCCGGCAACTGCGCCTTCTTTCGCAATCTGACCTCTGGAGTCGGCCCATGTCCAATGCCAAGAAAAAACAACTGCGCGAGGCGGTCGGCAAATTCAGCTCCACCAATATCCTGGTGCTTGGTGACATCATTGTTGATCACTTCATCTGGGGCTCTGTTTCCCGGATCTCCCCGGAAGCGCCGGTGCCGGTGGTGGATGTCACCCACGAAAATCTGCTGCTGGGCGGGGCAGCCAACGTCTTGCACAACCTTTACGCCCAGAACAGCCGGGCCTCCCTCTGCGGATTGATCGGCAACGACGCCATGGGCGACCATCTCCTGACCCTTTTAGCGGAACTCGGCTCCCCTGCCGCAGGCATTGTCCGCACCTCCGACCGCCCCACCATCCTAAAAACCAGAATCGTGGCCCAGCACCAGCAGGTAGTCCGCTTCGATCGGGAAAAAACCGGGATGCCAAGCCCGGAGCAGCTGGCGGAGATCTGCCGCTTCATCGACGATAATCTGGACAGTTTCGATGCGATCATCGTTTCGGACTATAACAAGGGGATGATCAATCTGCCCCTGATGGAGCATCTGCGCAGTCGGCTCAAGGGGCGCAACATCCCGCTCATTGTTGATCCCAAGCCCCAGCATCCGGAACGCTTTCTCGGCGCCACCATCATCACCCCCAACCTGCACGAGGCCGAGCGCATGGCCGACATGGCCATCAGAACCGAGGAAGACCTGCAGGCCGCAGCCCATCTTCTTTTAGAAAAGCTGGCCAGCAAGGCTGTTCTCATCACCAGGGGCGAGGCGGGCATGGCTCTGTATGAAAAGGGCCAACCCCTCTTCACCATCCCCACCATGGCCAAGGAGGTGTACGATGTCACCGGCGCGGGCGATACGGTAATTGCCACCCTGGCCCTGGGTCTGGCGGTGGGCCTTTCCGCTGCCGACGCCGCCACCATCGCCAATTTCGCCGCCGGCATCGTGGTGGGCAAGGTGGGCACGGCCACTGCCTCCACCGCTGAACTGCTTGAGGCGATCGGATGATAAGACCGCTGAGCATGACCGGCTATGGCCGGGGCGAGTTCCGGGCCGGGACGAGAAGCTGGACGGTGGAGATCCGCTCGGTGAACCACAAGTTTCTTGATCTGAGCCTCAAGATTCCCCGCAAGTATCTCGGCCTTGAAGAACGGCTCAAAAAAGAGATCAGCGCCTATTACAGCCGGGGCCATGTGGATGTCTATGTCAATCCCGGCGCGGAGTCCGGCGACGGGATCCGTCTGGCCGCCAACCTGCCCCTGGCCCGCAATTACTACCAGTGCCTGGAGGACATCCGCCAGGAGCTTTCCCTGCCCGACGCCCCGACCCTGGCCATGATTCAGGACTACAAAGAGATCATCATTGCCCACGAGGAGGAGGAAGACCTCGAAGCGGTCTGGCCGCAGGTCTTGGAAGCCCTTACCCAGGCTCTGAACATGGCCCAGGGCATGCGGGCCCAGGAAGGCGCGGCTCTCAAGGCCGAACTGCATCAGCGGCTGCAAGTTTTCGCCCGAACCGTGGAAGGCATTGCCCAGGATATCCCCGGCATTGT
This sequence comes from Deltaproteobacteria bacterium RIFOXYD12_FULL_55_16, assembly GCA_001799255.1. Classification (GTDB taxonomy): domain Bacteria; phylum Desulfobacterota; class Desulfobulbia; order Desulfobulbales; family Desulfurivibrionaceae; genus Thiovibrio. The sequence continues at coordinate 7,889 of MGTC01000030.1, read as the reverse complement.
CCTGCGGCGCACCGAAAAACTCAAAGAGCGCCTGGTCGTTCTTTTGCAGGGGATTGATCTTGATCCCCTCCGCCTGGCCCAGGAGGTGGCGATGATGGCCGACAAGGCCGATGTCACCGAAGAGGTGGTTCGCCTCAGAAGCCACATCAACCAGTTCAACGGTTTCCTGGCGGCAGATGAACCGGTAGGCCGGCGACTTGATTTTCTCCTGCAGGAATTCCTGCGGGAGATCAACACCCTGGCTTCCAAGATCAGCGACGCGCCCATCGCCCATCTCACCGTGGAATTGAAAACCGAGGTGGAAAAGCTCCGCGAACAGATTCAGAATATTGAGTAAAGGAAGTCCTCTATGCCAGACCAGCGAATGATCAACGTGGGATTCGGCAACGCCGTGCTTGCCAGCAGGGTGCTGGCGGTGGTGAATCCTAAATCCTCTCCCATGAAAAAACTGCGGGAAGAGGCCAAGGAGCAAAAACGGCTCATCGATGTGACCGAAGGTCGCCGAACCCGTTCCATCATCATCCTGGACAGCAACCATGTCCTGCTCTCCTCGGTGCAGCCGGAAACCATCACCCTGCGTTTCATGGCCTCCTACGACCGCCGCGAGGACGAACCGCTGGAAAAGGCGGGCAAATGAGCCGGGGCAAGCTTTTTGTCATCTCCGCGCCTTCCGGGGCGGGCAAGTCCACCCTCCTTAAAAGATTGCTGGCCGAGCTGCCCAACCTTGCCTTTTCCGTGTCGCATACTACCAGAGCGCCGCGCCCGGGGGAGAGCAATGGCCGGGAGTACCACTTTGTCGATCGCCCCACCTTTGCCGGGATGCGCACCGACCAGGCCTTTCTCGAATGGGCCGAGGTGCATGGCAATCTCTACGGCACCAGCCGGGCGGCCATTGAGGCGCAACAGGCCAAAGGGCTTGACGTTTTTCTGGACATCGATGTCCAGGGCGCCAGACAGCTCCGTGATTACGGCCACCCAGGGGCCATCTTCCTTTTCATCGCCCCGCCCTCCTGGGCGGAACTGGAAAGACGCCTGCGGAGCCGAGGCACCGATCCCGAGGAAACCGTGCAGCTGCGCCTGAACAATGCCCGGCGCGAGATGGCCGAGGCTGACCGCTACGACTATCTGATAATCAACGACCAGCTGGACAAGGCGGTGGAGGCCCTGCGCGCGGTGGTCATCGCCGAACGCTGCAAGGCCCGGCGTTATCCGAACGGTCAGGATATAGACTGGAAGTTGAAAGTTGATAGTTGAGAGTTGATAGTTGAAAAACTCAGCACTCAGCACTATGCACTATGCCTTCAACCCTGAGCCTTCCCCATGAGCAATCAGCCTGACAACGACGACCTCCTCTGGGGCATCCATCCCATCCTTGAGCTGTTGCGGCTTCAGCCAAAAAAGGTGCGGGAGGTGATTATCCAGCAGGGCAAGGGCGGGGCCAGGATTCAGGAGATCATCGCTCTGGCCCAGGAGCAGGGAGTCAAGATCCGCTTTTTACCGGGTGAGCGTTTCCCCAGCTCCCCGGAGAAGACCCATCAGGGGGTGCTGGCAAAAACAGCGCCCGTGGCCACCTGCAGCCTGCACGAACTGCTGAAAAAAGCCGGGGAGACGGAACAACCCCTCATCGTGGCGCTCGACTCCATCCAGGATCCGCACAATCTGGGGGCCATCATCCGCACCGCCGCCGCAGCAGGAGCAATTGGCATCATCCTGCCCAAGGATCGTTCGGCCCCGCTCAACGCCACCGCAGCCAAGGCGGCAGCCGGGGCCATGGCCCATCTCAAGCTCTGCCTGGTCACCAATCTGGTCACCAGTCTGCAAGCCCTCAAGGAAAAAGGCTTCTGGGTGTACGGGGCGGCAGGCGAGGCCAAACGCACCGTCTATGAAACCAGATTCTCAGGCGCCGTCTGCCTGGTGATCGGCGGTGAGGACAAGGGGATGCGTCCGCTGGTTCGCGCGCAATGCGATGAACTGGTCTCCATTCCCATGGCCGGCAGCCTCAACTCCCTCAACGCCTCGGTGGCCGCAGGCGTCATCCTTTTTGAGATCGTCCGCCAGAGGCAAGACAGCCGTTGAGTCGTACCCCGATTATGGGACAGGAGGCAGCGCGCCCAACCATTCCGGAGAATTTCATGAAACAATTCGTTCTTGCCCTTGCCATCCTGCCCCTTGTTCCCCTCTTTGCCAACCAGGCGGAGGCCAATCCCAAAACCCGCTATGACGCGGCCAGCCAAACCTGCCGGGTTCTCGATTACGGCCCGCTGGAATGGGAAAGCCGCTCCTATGGCGAGGGCGGCAAACTCTTCAAGAATATCTGCAAGGGCTGCCACTCCCGCGACAATGACAAAGGCGCCCCCTTTCTCTGGACTGAGTCAAAAACCTCGGAGGGCTGGGATAGGATCTTTGCCACCCGCGCCCCGAAATGCGCCCAAAACGGCGCCTGGGACGGCATGACCCCTGAGCAGTTGCGGAGGCTCAACGACTACCTGTACCGCTGGGCGGCAGACAGCCAGGATCTCAACAACAACTGTTGACACTGAGCATAACTCTCCCGGTCCGGGGGAGAAACAGCAACCAGGCAGCCAGGCCAACTTACTTTTTGTTGAACAGATCAGCAAAGGTGGCCATGGGGGCGGCAGGCGGATAGTTCTGTATGGGAGCCCCCGAATACGAACTACCGGAACTCTTGCGGAGGTTGGAAAAACAACGGGGTCAGGCATGACTTTCGAACATTCTATCATCCCGTAAAAACCAGGTAAAAACCAGGGACATTCCCCAGATTAAAATAATTTTATCAGGGAGCAATTTTGCAAAATCGGATTTTACTACAGACTCGTTATCTGCCCCGCTCAATGAAGGGCATGGGTGGTTCGTTATTCCATTTTAAGATTTACCATTTTGTCATTTGTAGTAACAAATTTAATTGACATCTCCTTATTTTGTAATTACAAATAAACTATGATTTACGAATGGGATGAAACAAAACGGCAGGCCAATATAGAAAAGCATGGGCTTGATTTTGCGGATGCTCGCTTGGTGTATGAAAGTCGCTATCGTTTTGATCTTCCCCTTGAGCGCAACAGTGAAAAGCGGTTACAGGTTTTCGCCTATATATTTGACTTGCTTACGGTTTTGACTCTGGTTGTCACCAAGCGAGGTGAAAGGGTGCGTTGCATCAGCTTTCGCCGCGCCCATACTGAAGAAATTGAGGTGTACTATGACTGGCTTGCAAACGACTTCAAAGACTGACTGGGAACGTGTTCGCCTTGAGGCTGCAGCCGGGATCGAACCGGCTGACGATAGTGATTCTCCATGTGCCGCTAACCTGATGAGGAAGGAACTCACCAAGATTAGACGGGGAAGAGTATTGGGCAGCGGCACTAAGTCATCCACCACGCTTCGTTTCGACACGGATATCCTGGCCATCTTCAAGGCCACAGGAAAAGGCTGGCAGACCCGTATGAACAAAGCCCTACGCGACTGGCTTAAGACACACTCTCCGGCTTAATCCCGCTGATATCGCCGGGCGCTCAAGCAAATCCTGGGGCGGGTAGCCGTTGATGGCAAAGAGAAATTAGGAGAAATTAGGGACATTCTCCCTATTAATTTCTCTAAGATATTCGAGGGCTTTTTCCCTCCGACCAGTGCTGCTGTTAATGTTGTTAAATATGAAGGTTTGAGATGGGGTTTTCCTCTTGGGAAACTATTTGTGAAATAACAGGCTCGCGATGCTGGAACGAAACCAGCTTTTTGCCAGATGCAGCTTGCCGCAGCAGTATATCTTGGAATATTGTGTCAGCGTTGTGACCAAACTGATTGGCGTATTGTTCTCTGAGTGAGCGCGTCTCTGTGACGACTGGATCTTTCCACATAGCCTAAAACTCCTCTGTTAGTTCTTGCGGTGTGCAGATGATGGGCGGCTCGTAACCAAGTGCCCGGCAGGTGGCCTCAATTTTAGGCCTTGTATGCGCATTCGCAATGTGTGTGCAGTTCCAAGTCAGCAAATATTCCATGCCGTTCACTGTAGCAATAGCAACATGATAAGCGTCAATTTCAGCATTCGCGGGCAGAGCATGGCGCAGAATAAGCTTATTACCCAACTCCCGCACCTCCTCTGTTGCTTGTAGCTCCATTATATCAGTGATCACCTCAAGACGACGTCTTATTGCGGCAGGATGGCCGAGGCTGGCTTCAGCAATTACAAACTCCGAGATGAATATATCGTAGTTGCTCCGCTGTGTCTCCCACCACTCAATGGTGACATTCTGGTTGGCCATTGCACGGATGTCGTTACTTGGACGTGCCGTAAGGTAGCTGATAACTGATATTCGATATACACTTTAGCTTTCAAAATACCCTCCAGAAGCTTAGCGCCATTCTGGACAATACCAGTATTTCCCGTTTCCTTCCCCCTGGGCCAAAGGCTTTTCCCTTGCAACCAACTTCCTCCAGCCGACAGAATCACCTCAGCAGAACTACATTGTCAAAATAAACAGAAAAAAACTGGAGTTCTGGTGACATCATCCACAGGGCGGCAGACAGCCAGGATCTCAAGATCAGCTGCTGACACTGAGCAAACTCTCCCGGTCCGGGAGAGAAACAGCAACCAGGCAGCCAGGCCAACTTACTTTTTGTTGAACAGATCAGCAAAGGTGGCCATGGGGGCGGCGGCCTTCTTCTTTTCCGCAAGGTACTGCCGGAAATCGCCCTGACCTTCGCCCTCGCCCGCAGCCTTGTCCTTTTTGCCGCCTGCCTTGCCGGGCTCACTCCCTTCAGCCTTGGCCGGCATGGGCAAGGAGAGGGACAACCGCTTTTTCTCCGGGTCTACGCTGTCGATTTTTACCTCCAGGGCATCGCCCACCTGGACGACCTCACGCGGATGACTGATCCGCCGCCCCGCCCCCAGCTTGGAGATATGTACCAGGCCGTCGATGCCGGGCGCAAGCTCAACAAAGGCCCCGAATTCCGTCAGGCGCACAACCTTGCCCGTGACGACACTGCCCTCGGAGAACATGCCGCTGAGTCCTTCCCAGGGGTCGGGCAGGGAGTCCTTGAGGCTGAAGGAGTAGCGGTCATGCTCCCAGTCCAGCTTGAGTACGGTGACGGTCACTTCCTGACCCACGGCCAGCCGCTCGTTGATATCCTCGATCCTGCCCCAGGCGATCTCAGAAGCCGGGATCAAGCCCTCGATACCGCCAACATCGACAAAGGCGCCAAAATCACGGATGGAGGTAATCACCCCCTTGACGGTCTGGCCGATGACCAGGGATTGCTGCAGGGCCTCCTTCTGCAAGGCCCGTTCCTCCTCAAGCAGGGCTCGCCGCGAAACCACGATATTCTTGCCATGTTCGCTGAACTTGGTGATCCGGAAGGCTAACTTCTTGCCGATATACCCCTCGGCATTTTCAATCCGGCGCATCTCCATCTGGGAAAAGGGACAAAAGGCCCGGACGCTGCCGGAGAAGCGGACATCAAAGCCGCCCTTGACCTCAGCCGTCACCGTGCCCTCAACCGGGATCCCGTTCTGGCAGGCCTCCTCAAGATGGCCGGCCACGGCGCCCCCGCTCACCTTGACGGTAAAAAGCCGTTCGTTTTTCTTCTCGGAAAGGAAATAGACCTGCACCAGATCGCCTTCCGCCACGGTCAGGTTGCCCTCGGCATCAAGAAATTCGTTTCTGGCCACCGAACCTTCACTCTTGGCGCCCAGATCAAGAAAGATCCATTCCTTGGCAATGCGCACCACAACTGCCTCGATTTTTTGCCCCGGCAACAGGCGATCCTTGGCGCTGGCCGCTGTTTCCTGAAACATCTCGGCAAAACTTTTATCATCATCGGTCATTTTATTACCCTCAGTTTTAATGATTTTTTTTGCCACGAAATCCACGAAAGAACACGAAATTTTGCTACTGTCCCGGTCTGATTATTTAGCGGTAACTATAAACAGCAACTCATTGTTTCAGTCTGATTTTTCTTTTAATACCTTGTGGATTTTCGTGTCCTTTTGTGGATTTCGTGGCAAAAAAACTTTATCCCTCGCCAATAGCCACGCCAATCTCCACCCTTTCCACCTCTTTGGTTTCACACTGCAAAATACAAAATCCCGGCTGCTCGTCCTTGCCCAGCAGCTCGCCGGGATTGACCAGCAGGCATTCCCCTACCTTTTCCACCTGCCAGCGATGATTATGGCCGCAGCAGATCACGTCGAACAGGCCCTGGCAGGCAAGCCCCCTGGCCAGCTGCGGATAATGGGTAAAGGCGATCTTCAGCCCCCCGGCCTCGACCGCGCCCAGGATGCCGTGATGGCTGAGGGTTGGGAAACGAAGCCCGCATGACTGGGAGATGACATGCTGGTCGCCGGGGTTGTTGCCGTAAATCAGATGCACCGCCCCGCTGAAGCGGGCAAGTTCGTCAAGCATGAACGGGGAGATCAGGTCGCCGCAGTGGATAAGCATGCTTACGCTGTAGGCGTTGCAGTATCTCACCGCGGCCCGCAGGTTGAGAATATGGTCGTGGGTGTCGGAGATGATGGCGATTCTCACGGCTTTTCTCCGAAAATTGCGGCAAGCGCGGCAAGACAGCGTTCGTTGCGCCCGGTCTCCTGCAACGAGACCCGGAAGTATTGGGCATCCAGGCCGGTGAAGTTGCCGCAGTCCCGAATCATGATGCGCTGGCCAAGCATCGCCTCCCGCAACTGGGCTGCGGTCATTGACCCGCTCAGGCGGCAGAGGATGAAATTCGCCGCGCCCGGCACCACCTGCACCCCTGGCAGGGCGGCGAGCCGGGCGACAAAACCGGGCCTGGTCTCGCCAATAAAATCGCGCACCGCCTGGACATAGGCATCGCCATGCGCCAGAAGATATTCCCCAGCCACCTGGGCCAGGCGATTCACCCCCCAGGGCTTGCGCCGCGCCGCAAACCGGGCCATCTTTTCTTCAGCGGCCACGAGAAAGCCAAGACGCAGGCCAGGGATGCCGTAAATCTTCGAGGAGGAGCAGAGCAAAAACAGATTGGCGGGCAGGGGAAACCCGGCCAGGGAAGGCTCGTCCACAAAGGGCAGGTAAGACTCGTCGATAAGAAATTCCGAGGCCGGGTGGGCAAGGATAAAGTCGAGCAATTCCCTCGTTGGCGCCACTCTGCCGGTGGGGTTGTTGGGGTTGCAGAGAAAGACCAGTTCGCCCCCGGTAAGACGGGCGGAGAGGCGGTTGAAATAAAGGGCAAAATCCTCCTCGGCTTGCAGGGTGAAAAAATCAACCTTAAGCCCGGCCCACTCGCTGGCTGTCTGGTAATCGGCATAGGTGGGGGCAACGATCAAGGCGCGTCGGCTCTTAACGCTTGCTGGCACGGCATAGATAAACTCGGTGGTGCCGTTGCCCGCCAGAACCTGCTGCGGCTTGCAGCCGTATTCCCCGGCAAAGAGACTGATCAGGGTTTCGCTGCCGCTTTCCGGCAGAAAACTGATCTCGCCCAGCTTTTCGCTCAAGGCTTCCCGCAGGCCCGGCGGCAGGCCCAGCGGGGTGAGATTGCTGCTCAGGTCGATGAGCTCGCCCACCCCGCAGCCCAATTGCCTGGCCATGGAAATAATATCCCCGCCGTGGGCGCCCTGAATGCTGATAATGCTGACAGTCATGTTTAACCCTTGAGACGCAGGGGCAGCCCGGCCGCCACCAGAACCACCTGCGGGCAGACCAGGGCCATCTGCTGATTGGTCCAGCCAGCCAGATCGCGGAAACGGCGGCCCAGAGGCGATTCCGGCACGATGCCAAAGCCGACCTCGTTGGCAACCAGCACCAGCGAGGTGGAAAGCCCGGTCACGATCTTCGCCAACCGGGCAACTTCTCCCTGAATCTTCTTGTCGCTGAAGTCCTGCATCATCATATTGGTAAGCCACA
>MGTC01000029.1 GCA_001799255.1 Deltaproteobacteria bacterium RIFOXYD12_FULL_55_16 | reverse complement strand
AGATCTTGGCGGCGGATAACTATCGTTCCGCAGCCCGTGATCAGGGGTTCCGTCGAATTGTTGTGAAGGCCTATGACCATCGTTGCGCCCTGTGCGGAGTGCGAATCATCACACCGGAACAGCACACCGTGGTTGATGCCGCCCATATCGTTCCATGGTGTAAAAGCCAGAACGATGACATCCGCAACGGCATAGCCTTGTGCAAGCTCTGCCATTGGGCCTTTGACGAGGGTATGATGGGAGTGTCGGACAGCTACGCCGTCATCACCTCGCGCCAGATTGCCGCTGATACCAATGTGCCGGGTTTTTTGTTGACCCTTTCCGGTCGTAGTATTATTCCGCCATCAGACCGCGATCTCTGGCCGGCCCAACAGTACCTTGTCGAACATCGACGGGCATGGCGTTTGTGAGAGGTATATGATCGAGGTTAAGGTGTTTTAGGTGGGGGAGCGTTGACATGAATGTGCACACAGACTGGGGTCAGGCTTGACCCCGTTGTCGTGCGTTGTTGTGCAGGGATAATTAGCCAGTGCGCCGTGAAAATCGCCATCGAATTCCTCAGCCGGGAGGTATACCATGAAGCGCATCATCGTCATTGCCGGCCCCAACGGTGCCGGCAAGACCACCTTCGCCCGTGAGTTCCTTCCCCATGAGGCGAACTGCCCGGATTTCATCAATGCCGACCTGATTGCTGCCGGACTCTCTCCGTTCAAGCCGGAATCCGTGGCCTTGCGGGCCGGGCGCTTGATGCTCGAGGAAATCCACCAAAAAATCCGCCAGGGGAAAAGCTTTGCTTTTGAGAGCACCCTGAGCGGGCGAACCTATGGTAAACTCCTTCGGGACTGCCGGAACCAGGGATACCATATTCTGCTGGTGTTCTTGAGCCTTCCCTCCTCTGAGATGGCGGTTGCGCGGGTGGCCGCCCGGGTAGCGCAAGGCGGTCACCATGTGCCGGAGTCGGACATTCGCCGCCGGTTTGATTCCGGTTTAAAAAACTTTCACGATGTCTATGCAAAGATCGTTGATGCCTGGATATTGTATGACAATTCCGGCAACGTGCCGAAGATCATCACTCGCGGAGAAAACCGATGAAAAAAGCAGCCAATACCCCCGAGAATCCCGAGTTCGCCGCCGTTGACTCCGCGCTGAAACGAGCTGCCAAGGTGGCGCATACCCTGGCGCGCAAGACAAAAACCCCCTGCTATATCTGGAAAGACGGCAAGATCGTAAACGTTGCCGAGCGACGAGCAGAGCCTGATACCCGGCAGGAATGACTGAACTCATCCCCGCGCCGTGGAAATTGCCATCGAATCCGACGAAGCAAGCGCCCTTGAATTCCTCAACCAGAAGGAGGAAGCATGCCGGAAAAATCCTTAGCTGTTTTTGAAGGCAAACAGATTCGCCGTCATTATGACGAGGTGACCGAGACTTGGTACTTCTCGGTGGTGGATATCGTGCAGGCGCTTATCCTGCAGCCGGATTATCAAACTGCCAGGAAGTACTGGAACAAGCTGAAAGAACGGTTGAAAACTGAAGGCAGCCAACTGGTGACAAATTGTCACCAGTTGAAAATGCTTGCCGATGACTGAGGAGCGGCGCTGAATTGCAGACCAGCCTGCCCAGCATCGAACAGATTGAACGTGAATTGAAAGATGCATCATAAAAAGTGAACCCCGCGACTTCTTTTTGGATTATCATGGCAAGGGCATGAACAGTAAAATTCCGGGCAAAAAAACAATCGCCGTCACCACCCTCGGCTGCAAGGTCAACCAGTTTGAGACTGCCGCCTTCCTTTCGGAACTTGCTGAACAGGAGGTGGAGCTGGTTCCTTTTTCCGGCCCGGCGGAGGTTTATATCATCAATACCTGTGCGGTTACGGCCAGGGCGGGAGCTCAGTCGCGCCAGTTGATCCGCCAAGCCTTGCGCGCTAATCCTGAGGCCCGGTTGATCGTGACCGGCTGCTATGCGCAGATTGCCGCGCAGGAGATTCTTGAAATTGCCGACAGTCCTATCTGCATTGTGGGCAACGACAGCAAGCACCGTCTGGTGGAGGTGGCCCTGGCTGACCGGCACTGTGATCTGGAAATGCACCTGGGTAGTATTGCCGGGCAAAAGGAGATCAGCCCTCTTATCGCCACTAGCTTTGGTGCGCGGACTCGGGCTTATCTCAAAGTGCAGGACGGCTGCAATAGCTTTTGCTCCTACTGCATCGTGCCCTATACCAGGGGGCGCAGTCGGAGCCTTGCCCCGGACAAGGCGGTGGCCCAGGCCGAAATCTTTGCCGCCCAGGGTTACAAGGAACAGGTGCTCACCGGCATTCATCTCGGTCATTATGGTCATGATCTTACCCCGCGCACCAATCTACGCGAGTTGCTGGCCCTGCTCCTGGCCAAAAATTTCCCGGTGCGTTACCGCCTGAGCTCCCTGGAACCCACCGAAATAACTGAGGAACTCCTGAACCTCATGGCCGAATCGGCGGCGGTCATGCCCTACCTGCATATTCCTTTGCAGAGCGGGGATGACCGGATTCTTAAAAGGATGAACCGCCGCTATCCTGCCGCCGTTTTTGCCATGGTCGTGGAACAGATTGTGGCGCGTTTGCCAGAGGCGGCCATTGGTGTGGATGTGCTGGTCGGTTTTCCCGGCGAGGACAAGGCCGCCTTTTACAACACCTATAACCTGCTTGAGTCGCTGCCGGTGAGTTATCTCCATGTCTTCCCCTATTCGAAAAGGCCGGGAACCCCGGCTGCCAGCATGGTTGATCAGGTTGCCAAGGCGGAGAAGGAGGAAAGGGTTGGTCTGTTGCGGGAGCTGAATCATAAAAAACGCAGCGCCTTTTACCGCCGTAATCTGGGCAGCACCCGGCAGATTCTGGTAGAAAGACGCAAGCCTGGCTGCCTGCTGCGGGGCTACAGCGAAAATTATATCCCGGTCTCCTTTGAGGGGGACAGCGCCCTGGTGAATCAGCTGGTTACGGTGCGCCTCGAAGAGCTTGCCGAGGACGGGGTGCTGGGTAAGGTTGTCTGATTGATTTATTTGCCACGAAAACCACGAAAGACACGAAAAAAGGAAAAGTAAGCAGTATTTTTTGTAACTACAGGTCTATAGGCTGTTAGCAATAGTAAAAAGCGGGATATATGAGTCGTGCTTGGTTTTGGTATATGCTTCGGGTTTTATACTAACAGCCTTCAGTCTATAGCCTAACCAACTTGGGCAGTTACCACTTTTCGTGCCTTTCGTGGATTTATCGGCACTACTGCCGATGACTGACACGTGGCGAAAAAAACTTTTCCTTTTTTAAGAGACCAGCATGATTGGGGAAATAATTGCCATTGGTGATGAGCTTACCTCCGGGAGGGTGCTGAATACCACCAGCCATTTCGCGGCCAGCCAGCTTTTTGCCGCAGGCCATGAGATTTTGGCCATGACCTGCATCGGGGATGAGCCGGAGCTTATTGGGCGCACCCTGCAACGGGCTTTGCAGCGGGCTGATTTTGTGGTCGTCACCGGCGGTCTGGGGCCTACCACCGATGATTTGACCAACGCTGCGGTTTCCTCGGCCCTGGCCCGGCCCGCTACCTTTTATCCGGAAATATTCAAAAAAATCCAGACGTATGGCAAGGGCCTGCCAACCGGTCAGCAGACTGCCCTGGAAAAACTGGCCTGGCTGCCGGCGGGCGCTCATGCCCTGCACACGGAAGCCAAGATGGCCGGGTATTTTCTGGTTCAAGACGGCAAGCCCATCTTTTTTCTGCCAGGGGTGCCGCAGGAAATGAAGGATCTGCTTCTGGAAACGGTGCTCACCCGGCTGGCGGTCTGGGAAGGCGAGGAGATCCGCCAGGTGCGTCAGAAGGTGTACAAGGTGGTGGGCTTGGCCGAGTCGGAGATCAACCGCAAGCTTGCCCATCTGGAGGGAAGCGATCCCCGGATTCGGCTTGGCTATTATCCCGTGTTTCCCGAGGTGCATGTCAGCCTGACCGCTACCGGGGCCTCCAGCCAGGAGGCTGAGGCGGTAATGCAAAAATATGACGGGCAGATGACGGCTTTGCTTGGCGATTATTGTTACGGCTCCGGGGCAGACACCCTGGAGGGCGTGGTGGGAAGCCTGCTTGCCGGGCGCGGCCAGACGGTGGCTGTGGCTGAATCCTGCACCGGGGGGCTAATCGCTCACAGCCTGACTCGAATCGCCGGGAGTTCCGCCTGGTTTTCCGGGGGGGTGGTGGCTTACAGCAATGCCCTGAAAGAATGCCTGCTAGGGGTCAAGCGGGAGATCATCCTGTGTTGCGGTGCGGTCAGCGCGGAAACCGCCAGGGCCATGGCCGAGGGGATGCGGCGGGTAGCGGATGTTGACTATGCCCTGTCTGTTACCGGCATTGCCGGGCCTGCTGGAGGCAGCGAAGACAAGCCAGTGGGCACGGTCTATTTCGGCCTGGCCAGCTCGGGTAAAACCCAGACCTTTCTTTTTCACTTCTCCGGGGAGCGCGGGAAGGTGCAAGCCCTGTCCAGCCAGACGGCGCTTGATCTTTTGCGCCGCCATCTGATGGGCCTTGATAATGAATGCCGGACGGTGTAAAAAGGTAAGCGATCACAGGGTACGACATCTGCTGCTTTGTTAGGCAGACCCTGCGGGCGTTCTTGAATAGGAGAAAGAATGGCTTCAATGATCGAGGTTTGGGAAATCGGAAAGGATGGAAAGCTTATCCTAGTTGATAGCACTCTTGCGGCCAACAATCGAACCGAGCCGGAGCACTTGGAAGGATGGTTATCTGCAAATCCTACGTTGATCGCCAAAAATATTCGACTTATCGGAAGGCAAGTCGTCACAAAAACGGGTGAGTTGGATCTGCTTGCGATTGACTCTTCTGGAAATGTCATTGTCATAGAATTAAAACGAGATAAGCTTCCCCGTGAAGCCTTAGCACAGGCTATCGATTATGCTTCCGATATTTCGAGCTGGGATATTGCCAAGCTGAGCGAGGAGTGTTCCAAGTTTAATAGACAGACACTGGAAGAGTACTTCGGTGAGCAATTCCCCAACGTAAACATCGAAGACATCGTGTTCAATAGCCTTCAGAGAATCATTCTTGTCGGTTTCAGAGTCGAAGACTCATTGCAGCGCATGGTTGAGTGGTTGTTCGACAAGTACTCAGTAGTCATCAACGTGGTGACTCTAAAATACATTCGAACAACATCCGGCGAGGAATTGCTTGCGAGAACGGCAATATTCAATGAAGAGGTTGAGAAAAGCAAGGTAGGTAGAAAATTTGTTCTTGCTAAGTCGGATGATCCGGGAGCCTACGACGTTGACACCCTAAGGCAAAAACTTTTGGAGTACTTCGAAGACAAGAGAAAAGTGCCACAGGCTATTAGAAGTGTGCTGCTTAAGCTCTGTTTGATCAGTAATACCGTAACTCGAGACATGATTAAAAAAGAACTGGTACAGCAAGGTCTTAGTCCAGACATACAAAAGAGCTTCACTATGGTTGCCAACATCTCTACCCAGATGGGTTTAGAAAAGAACGACTTTCTAAGACAGGTCGTCGTCTATTCCTACCCAGTCTACGAGTGGGAAAAGGATAACTATCAGTTGGTAAAGGAATACAAAGAGTTGGTAAAAGAGGTTCTTGCCTAACATTATACCTTGGGAGACTTGCAACATGGCCATTGCCGAAGATAAGAACAAAACTCTTGATACCGCGATTTTTCAGATCCAGAAGCAGTTCGGCAAGGGTTCGATCATGCGGCTGGGCACTGACGAGCGGGAGGCGGTATCGGTTATCTCCACCGGCACCCTGAGTATCGATATTGCCACCGGGGTCGGCGGCGTGGCCCGGGGTCGGATCACGGAAATCTATGGGCCGGAATCTTCCGGTAAGACGACCCTGGCCCTGCATATCATCGCCGAGGCCCAGAAGGCCGGGGGATCCGCCGCCTTTATCGATGCCGAACATGCCCTGGACATCGGCTATGCCGAGCGCCTTGGGGTCAGGGTTGATGATCTCCTGGTTTCCCAGCCTGACTATGGCGAGCAGGCCTTGGAGATTGTCGAGATTCTCATCCGCAGCGGGGCGGTGGATGTTATTGTAGTGGACTCGGTGGCGGCCCTGGTGCCCAAGGCGGAGATTGACGGCAACGCCGGGGATTCTCATGTCGGCCTTCAGGCCCGGCTGATGAGTCAGGCCATGCGCAAGCTCACCGGGGTACTCAAACGTACCAATACCGCGATCATCTTCATCAACCAGATCCGAATGAAGATCGGGGTCATGTTCGGCAACCCGGAAACCACCACCGGCGGCAACGCGCTTAAGTTTTACAGTTCGCTGAGGCTTGATATCCGGCGCCAGGCTGCGATTAAAGACGGGCTGGAGGTGATCGGCAATCGAACCAAGGTCAAGGTGGTGAAAAACAAGATGGCCCCGCCCTTTAAGGAGGCGGAGTTTGACATCATCTATGGCGAAGGTGCCTCCAGGGTTGGCGATCTGCTCGACCTGGCCGTGGCCCAGGATATAGTCGAGAAAAGCGGAGCCTGGTACTCCTATAACGGCGAACGCATTGGTCAGGGGCGGGAAAATTCCAAGCTCTTTTTAAAGGAGCATCCAGAGATGTGCGCTGATCTTGAAAGAAAGGTGCGCTTGGGGTATGGTCTGCCCGTGATGGGGGAAAAAGGGCCGGTTGCCAAGGCTGCGGCTGGCGACTGATCCGAACTCAGGCAGGAAATATTATCTGTTAAGAAGCGGAGCGCACGGGCGCTCCGCTTCTGTAATTTGAAGGAAGGCAACAATGACCGGCAACGACATACGCAAGCGATTTTTGACCTATTTTGCCGACAAGGGCCATAAGGTGGTGGAAAGCTCCGGCCTGGTGCCCCATGACGATCAGACCCTGCTGTTTGTCAATGCCGGGATGGTGCAGTTCAAGCGGGCCTTTATGGGCGAGGACAAGCGCGACTACATCCGGGCCGCAACCTGTCAGCGCTGCGTGCGGGCAGGCGGCAAGCACAACGACCTGGAGAATGTTGGCTACACCGCGCGCCACCATACCTTTTTCGAGATGCTCGGTAATTTTTCCTTTGGCGATTATTTCAAGAAAGACGCCATCCACTATGCCTGGGATTTTCTTACCAAAGAGATCGGGCTCTCGCCGGAAAAGCTCTGGGTCTCGGTGTTTGCAGACGATGACGAGGCCTTTGCCCTTTGGGAAAAGGTCAAGGATCTGCCCCAGGGCCGCATTGTCCGGATGGGGGAAAAGGACAATTTCTGGGCCATGGGCGATACCGGCCCCTGCGGCCCCTGCTCGGAGATTCACATCGATCAGGGGGCGGAGGCTGGTTGTGGCCGACCTGATTGCCAGCTCGGCTGTGACTGCGACCGTTTCCTGGAGCTTTGGAACCTGGTGTTTATGCAGTTCAATCGGAGCGAGGATGGCAAACTCACTCCGCTGCCCAAGCCGAGTATCGACACCGGCATGGGCCTGGAACGCATTGCCGCTGTTACCCAGGGTAAATTCACCAACTATGACTCCGATCTTTTTGCCGGGATCATTGCGGCAATCGCGAAGGCCGCCGAGGTCAGGTACGGCGAGACTGCTGCGGTCAACACGGCCCTGCGGGTCATCGCCGATCACAGCCGGGCCACCACCTTTCTTGTGGCTGATGGGGTGTTGCCCTCCAATGAGGGGCGGGGTTATGTGCTGCGCCGCATCATGCGCCGGGCCATCCGTTTTGGCCGTTCGCTGGGCTTGAAGAAACCGTTTCTGGCCGGGGTGACCGAGGCGGTCATCGCGGAGATGGGCGAGGCCTATCCTCATCTCCATGGAGCGCGGGAGCTTCTGGCCAAGGTGGTGTACAACGAGGAGGTGCGCTTCCTGGAAACCCTGGATCATGGTCTGACCATGCTCCACCAGGAGATGAAGCGGCTGCACGAAGCCGGGGAGAGATTGGTGTCTGGGGACTTCATCTTCAAGCTTTACGACACCTTCGGTTTTCCGGTGGATATCGTCAAGGATATCGCTATTGAAAAGGGGATGCTGGCGGACGAGGCCGGGTTCAACGCGGCCATGGAGGGGCAGCGCCAGCAATCCAGAAAATCCTGGAAAGCCACCTCTCTGGCCGAAATGGGCCCAGGGGTTCGCGCCTTGCTCGAGACGGGGGTACACAGCCGGTTTGTTGGCTATGAGACGCGGCGCCATCGGGCTGCGATCAGCGGTCTGGTGAGCGCTGGTGGGGCCAGCCTTGAACAGGCGGGCACCGGCGAGCAGATCTCCCTGGTTTGCCCGGAAACCCCGTTTTATGCCGAGTCCGGCGGGCAGAGCGGCGACCGGGGCATGATCATCGGGCCGCAGGGCAAGGCCAGGGTGGAAGATACCGTGGCGGTCGGGGCGGGGCTTATTTTACATCAGGCCGAGGTTATTGAGGGCAGTCTGGCCTTGGGCGAGACCGTCGAGCTCAAGGTGGCCCAGGGCCAACGCCAGCGCACGGCCAGCAATCATACCGCCACCCATCTCTTGCAGGCCGCTTTGCGCGAGGTGCTGGGCGAGCATGTCAAACAGGCCGGTTCCCTGGTTAATCCGCAGCGGCTTCGTTTTGATTTCACCCATTTTTCTCCCTTAAGCCGCGAGGAGCTGGCCAGGGTGGAAAAGATCGTTAATGAGGAGATCAGGGTCAATGCCCAGGTGTCCACTGCGGTGCTTGAGCGGGAGGAGGCCATCCGGGACGGGGCTACGGCCCTGTTTGGTGAAAAATATGAGGCAAAAGTCCGGGTTGTTTCAGTGGGGGAAATCAGCAAGGAGCTGTGCGGCGGCACCCATGTGAGCGCGACCGGGGAGATCGGCCTGTTCAAGATCATGAGCGAAGGCGGCATTGCCGCCGGGGTGCGGCGGATCGAAGCGGTAACCGGGGCTGGGGCCATGGAGCGCTTCCAGCAGGTTGAGGCGCAGCTGGCAACGCTTGCGGCCAGACTTAAGAGTACGCCTGAGGAGCTGGCCGGAAAGCTTGAAAAAATACTGGCCCGCCAGAAAGAGCTGGAGCGGGAGGTGAGCAGGCTGACTGCGGATCTTTCCGTTAATGATCTGGAGGGGATGCTTGCCAACGCCCAGGAGATTGCGGGGGTGAAGGTCATTGTCGCCCGGATCGCCATGGATTCAGCGAAAACCATGCGCGAGGTTGGGGACAAGGTGCGGGACGGGCTGGGCAGCGGCATCGCTGTTTTAGGCGGCGTCTTTGAAGGGAAAGTAAGCCTGCTGGCCATGGTCACCAAGGATCTGGGGGATCGATTTCATGCCGGCCTGATTGTCAAGGAGGTCGCCGCCCTGGTTGGCGGCAGTGGCGGAGGCCGGGCGGATATGGCTCAGGCCGGAGGAACCATGGCGGATAAATTGCCGGAGGCGCTTGCGGCGGTGTCTGGGATCATCGTCGGGCAGGGAGCGAAGTCTTCTTCCTGAGCATCGAGAGCAAGAAGATTTTTAAGGTTTCCGTAGAAATACCTAGGGAAAATAGGGTAAAAATCAACGGGGAAAATGTATTGACAGGCAAAATAAATTCGATTAGAACCGTTCAGTTGTTAATGAACAGGTATTCATTTCATGTGCGGATTTTAAGGGTTTTTTACATATTATAAGAGAAACGGGGGGCAGTAATGATTACCATCGACCTGACCATGCTTATTCAGATTGTCAATATGCTCCTGCTTATTGTCGTTCTGAATGCCTTCTTGTATAAACCGATCCGGGCAATTATCGAAGAGCGGCAGAAGAAGATCGGCGGCCTTGACGAGGGCATTGACCAGTTCAAAAAAAATGCCGCGTCGCGCCTGGCTGAATTTGCTCAGAAGATGAAGGATGCCAGGATCAGGGCCAAAAAAGAGTACGAGGCGGCCAGAAATGCGGCCCTGGCTGAAAGCACGGAGAAACTGGCTGGTATCCGCAAGGAGGTTGACGCCCAGAAAATCGGTCAGCTGGCGGAAATAGAAAAGCAGTTTGTTGCGGCCCAGTCCGAGTTGCAAGGCCAGATTTCTGGTTTTGCCAGCGAGATGGCGGGCAAGGTTTTGGGGAGGTCACTGTAAATGAAGAACGTATCCTGGAAAAAAACTGGGGTCAGCGCCTTGTCGGCGCTTGTCGTGCTGGCTTTTGCCGCTGCGGCATATGCCTCTGGGGATAGCGCTATTCCTAGAGAAAAGTGGCTGGATCTTCTCTGGCGGACCACGAATTTCGCCGGGCTGGTTTTCATTCTGGTGTTTTTTCTGAAGAAACCCTTTGCCGATGGCTTGAGAAATCGGAGAGAGGGCATCAAGGATCAGCTTGAGGCTCTGGAGTCCCGCAAGGCCGAGGCAGAGCTGTTGTACAAGGAGGCCGAAGGCAAATTGGCCAGACTCGATGAGGAGGTGAACGCCATTATCACCGAGGCGGTTCATCAGGGCGAGGCCGAGAAGGCAAAGATCATTACCGAGGCGGAGCGCAATGCCGGCGACATTAAGCGTCAGGCGGAAATGGCTGTGGCCCATGAGCTTGCCGAGGCCAAGAGCCGGCTGAAGGCCGAGGTTGCCGAACAAGCCGTGCTGCTGGCGGCGGAGCTGATTAAAAAGAATATTCAACCTGCGGATCAGAGCAGGATGGTTGAGCTGTCTCTTGAAAAGGTGGGGGGTATTCAGTGAAGAATACAGTGATAGCCAAACGATATGCCAAGGCGTTGTTTGCCGTGGGCAAGGAAGGAAATGCCTTTGCGGAATTCAGCAAGACTCTTGAGGCCATGGCCGAACTCTTTGTTGGGATGCCCGAGGTAGCCGATGCCCTGACCAACCCGCTTTATCCGGTTGAGGCGCGGGAGAAGGTTATGGAGCATCTTCTCGTCTCCATGCAGGTTTCCCAGGTGATGGGCAATTTTTTCAAGCTGCTGGTGCAGAAAAAACGGGCGAATATTCTGCCCGATATCGCTGCGGTATTTCAGGCGATGGTCGATGCGGATAACAATATGTGTCAGGGGACGGTGATTTCGGCTATGGAGCTGACGCCGGAACTCAGGGCAAAGGTTCGGGCAACTTTGGAAAAAATAACCGGCCATCAGGTCGTCCTCACGGCCCAGGTGGATCCGTCTATTATCGGCGGAATCGTGGCCAAGGTCGGTGATCTGGTGCTGGATGGAAGCATCAGGTCACAGCTGGCTGGTTTAAAAGAATCCATTAAGGGGAGTGTATAAGACAAATGCAGATCAAAGCCGAAGAGATCAGTCAAATTATCAAGGGGCAGATCAAGGATTACGAAAGTAAGGTTGATCTGAGTGAAACCGGCACCGTAATCTCCGTTGGTGACGGTATCGCTCGTGTGTACGGGGTGGAAAAGTGTATGGCCATGGAGCTGCTGGAGTTTCCCGGCGGGGTTCTTGGCATTGCCTTGAACCTGGAAGCGGACAACGTTGGTTGCGCGATCCTTGGGGAGGTGCGAAAGATCAAGGAAGGCGACACCGTGAAACGTACCGGGCGTATTGCCGAGGTTCCCGTTGGCCCTGAGATGGAAGGCCGCGTCGTTGACGGCGTGGGCACCCCCATTGACGGCCAGGGGCCGCTCAACGCCAAGCACAGCTCTAAGATCGAGGTTCTGGCCCCTGGCGTTATTGCCAGAAAATCCGTGCATGAGCCCTGCTACACCGGGGCCAAGGCGGTTGATGCCATGACCCCGGTTGGCCGCGGTCAGCGCGAACTGATCATCGGCGACCGGCAGATCGGTAAGACCGCTCTCTGCGTGGACGCGATCATCGCCCAGAAATACACCGATGTGCACTGTGTTTATGTGGCCATCGGCCAGAAGAAATCAACGGTGGCCCTGGTGGTTGAAGCGCTCCGTAAGCATGGCGCCATGGAATACACCACCGTGGTCGCGGCCTGCGCCTCCGATCCGGCGCCGATGCAGTATGTCGCCGCCTTTGCCGGTTGCGCCATGGGCGAGTACTTCCGGGACAACGGCCAGCACGCCCTGATCATCTATGACGATCTTTCCAAGCAGGCGGTTTCCTACCGCGAGCTCTCCCTGCTTCTGCGTCGTCCGCCTGGTCGTGAAGCCTATCCTGGCGACATCTTCTTCAACCATTCCCGTCTGCTGGAACGCTCCTGCAAGGTGAACGATGCCCTGGGCGCCGGTTCCCTTACCGCCCTGCCCATTATCGAGACCCAGGCTGGTGACGTTTCCGCCTTTATCCCGACCAACGTTATCTCCATCACCGATGGTCAGGTTTATCTTGAGCCCAACCTGTTCTTCGCCGGGGTTCGTCCGGCGATCAACGTCGGCCTCTCTGTATCCCGGGTAGGCGGCGCGGCCCAGGTCAAGGCCATGAAACAGGTGGCTGGCACCCTGCGTCTGGATCTGGCCCAGTACCGTGAGTTGGCCGCCTTTGCCGGTTTTGGTTCCGATCTGGATGCCGCCACCCAGGCTCAGTTGACCAGGGGCGCCCGTCTGGTTGAGATCTTGAAGCAGCCCCAGTATCAGCCGCTGCCCATGGAAAAACAGATCTGCATCCTCTTTGCCGGCACCCGTGGCTATCTCGATACTCTGCCGGTTGACAGCCTGGCTGAGTACGAGCAGCAGCTCTATGCCTATATCGAAAAAAATCAGCCCAGCATCTATGATGATCTGAAGGAAAAGCAGGCCATTGATGCCGCCCTGGAAGAGAAAATCAGGGCCACGCTCCAGGCGTTTGGCGAATCTTTCAAGGCTGCCAAGGGCCTTAAATAAGGGGGTAAGGTCTCATGCCGAGCCTTAAAGATGTAAAAACAAAGATCGGTGGGGTGAAGAAAACCTCCCAGATCACCAAGGCCATGAACATGGTCGCTGCGGCCAAGCTTCGCGGGGCGCAGCAGAAGATGGAAGATTTTCGCGCCTATGCCGAGAAGTTCAACGCGGCTATGGGAAATCTTTCTTCTGCCATGGATTCCAGCGCTTTTCCGCTCATGGAGAAGCGTGAGGTCAAGACCGTGGAGATCCTGGTGGTCACCTCTGATCGCGGCCTGTGCGGCAGCTTTAACGCCCATATTCTGAAGATGACCGACAAGCTGATTGCTGGTTTTGAGGCGCAGGGAAAGAAGGTTTCCCTGGTGTGCGTTGGCAAGAAAAGCATCAGCTATTTTCGGAAAACCGGCAAGGTTCGCCAGCGGTACGCCGATCTGATGGGCACCTTCCAGATGTTCAATGCCAGAGCAATTGCCCAGGATATTGCCGGAAACTTTCTGGCTGGTGACAGCGATGAAGTGCGCATTGTCTACGGAAAATTCAAAAGCGTTGCCGTGCAGCGTCCTGCGGAGCAGATGTTTCTGCCTATCCAACCGGACGCCGTAGCGGCAACGGCGGCAACTTCCGCAGCGTCGGGTTCTTATATCTATGAGCCAAGCACCGAGGAAATCATGGAAGTGCTGCTGCCGCTGTATATGAATGTCATGGTTTATCATGCCATGCTTGAAGTCAGCGCCAGCGAGCATGCCGCCCGGATGAGCGCCATGGATAACGCCACCAACGCCTGTAAGGATATCATCCACAGCCTGACCCTGATTTACAACAAGGCCAGGCAGGCGGGCATCACCGCAGAATTGATGGATATTGTCGGCGGCGCTGAGGCGCTGAAGTAAGCAAGGGGAAATCAGGCTGAATCTTCAGCTGTCATAAAGATTGTCAATGTCTAGGAGGTTTTTCAATGAGTGAAGCAAGAGTTGGTAAAATTGTTCAGGTCATCGGACCTGTTGTAGACGTTGAATTTGAGCCGGACAACCTGCCGGAGATCTTGAACGCTCTGCTGGTAACCAACAAGGGGATCAGCGAGGAGGAAGGCAACCTGGTCATCGAGGTCGCCCTCCATCTTGGCGACAACGTTGTTCGTTGTGTGGCCATGGATCAGACCGACGGCCTGGTTCGCGGCCAGGCTTGCACCGATACCGGCAAGCCCATTGAAATCCCCTGCGGCGCACCTGCTCTGGGTCGGATCATGAATGTGGTTGGTCGCCCGGTTGATGGCCTGGGCCCCATTGCCTCCGAGAAGATGCGCACCATTCACCGGCCTGCCCCGGCCTTTACCGATCAGTCCACCGAGGTGCATGTTCTGGAAACCGGGATCAAGGTTATTGATCTGCTGGTTCCCTTTCCGCGCGGCGGCAAGATGGGGCTGTTCGGCGGCGCTGGTTGCGGCAAGACGGTTATCATGATGGAGATGGTAAACAACATTGCCATGCATCATGGCGGCATCTCCGTATTCTGCGGGGTTGGCGAGCGGACTCGTGAGGGTAACGATCTCTACCACGAGATGAAAGAGTCCGGCGTTCTCCCCAAAGCCGCCCTGGTTTACGGGCAGATGACCGAGCCGCCGGGAGCCCGCTCCCGTGTCGCTCTGACCGGTCTCTCCGCTGCGGAGTATTTCCGGGACGAGGAAGGCCAGGACGTGCTCTTCTTCGTTGACAATATCTTCCGTTTTACCCAGGCCGGCGCCGAGGTTTCTGCGCTTCTTGGCCGTATTCCTTCGGCGGTTGGTTATCAGCCTACCCTGGCCACTGACCTTGGCGCGCTTCAGGAGCGGATTACCTCCACCAACAAGGGTTCCATTACTGCGGTACAGTGTGTTTATGTGCCCGCTGACGACCTGACCGATCCGGCCCCGGCCACCACCTTTGCCCATCTGGACGGAACCGTGGTTCTTTCCCGGCAGATCGCGGAGCTTGGCATCTACCCGGCTGTTGACCCCCTGGACTCCACCTCCCGGATTCTCGATCCCAATGTTTTGGGTGAGGAGCATTATCTGGTCGCCCGTGGCGTGCAGACCAGTCTCCAGAAATACAAAGACCTGCAGGATATCATCGCCATTCTGGGTATGGACGAGCTTTCCGAAGAGGATCAGACCCTGGTTACCAGGGCCCGCAAGATCCAGCGCTTTTTGTCCCAGCCCTTCACCGTAGCGGAGACTTTTACCGGGATGGCGGGCAAGTATGTCAAGGTTGCCGACACAGTGCGCGGGTTTAAAGAGATCCTGGAAGGCAAGCATGACGAGCTGCCCGAGATCGCTTTCTACATGGTCGGCAGCATTGAAGAGGCGGTTGAGAAAGCCAATAAAGAGAAGGCTGCTGCTTAAGGAACTGACCGACTTGCCGATCCCCGTGACGGGATTGGCAAGGACTTGAGGATGACCCATGGCTGAAAAATTAAAGTTGGAAGTGGTAACACCCAAAGGGGCCGTAGTGAGTCAGGAGGTTGACATTGTCACCGCTCCCGGTTACGGCGGTGAATTTGGGGTTCTTGCCAACCATGCGCCTTTTTTGAGTACAATCAAGACCGGTGTCCTGACGTACAAGAATAATGCTCAGGAAGAAACCCTGATGGTGAGTGGCGGGTTTTGTGAGGTGTCCAACAACAAGCTGACCTTTCTTGTTGAATCGGCGGAGCGTGGGACAGATATTGATGTTGAGCGGGCGATGCGGGCCAAGGAGCGAGCTGAAAAACGATTGGCTGAAGCGCAGGCCCAGAAGGAAAATTTTGATCGAACCCGGGCTGAAGCTGCCTTGCAGAGGGCTTTGAGCCGGCTTAAGGTTGCGGAGCGGCGTAAGGCCTCTTGAGAAAATAGTATGTAATGTTAAAAAAAGCCGCTCGGTAACGAGCGGCTTTTTTTATAGGACAACGGGCGGGCGGTTTACATTTTTATCCGGAGATTTGCCTCAACCACAAAAGAACCGGCTTCGGTTTCAAAAGGGATGACAATGGTTGGCGCCGTGGAGTAATAGGAGATCTCGATATCCTTGCCCACGATCATGTTGGGGGTGGCCAGATCGAACTTGTGATCAAGCTTGGCCAGCTGGGCCTTGGCGCCGCCACAGATCATATTGGTCAGTTCACCAACAGCGTCAACAACCTCGTCGTCAATTTTAGTTTTGGCTTCTTCCATCAGCATGTTGGCAACAATTTTCAGAATGCATTTTTCTGAAAAGCTCACAATCATGGAGCCGGTGATCTCCGCAGAGCTCATGCCGATGATGCCGGTAACCTCGCCATAAGAGGTGGTTCCGTCTTTAAGCCGTGGTTTCTGTGGGGTTGCCGGGAGTTGCGCCATTGTTTCCAGCACATTTTTAGCGGCGGTTAAAAATGGATTAATGAATTCTGCTTTCATGGAAGCTTCCGCTCGGCTGATTGTTGAAAGGTATGCTTCAGCTTGCGGGATATTCCCCGAATTGTCAAGCGTCATCTGGCTGATGGCGGTCAATCTGGCAGGCAATGGGCAGCAAAAATAAGGGTAACTGGCATTGTCATGCTAAATATTGGGACTTGTCTGATGGAGGCTAAATTTTTGCTCAGGAGGCTGTGATGGAGACAAAAGAAAGAATGAATATTCCCCGGCAATCGTTACGGGAATTGTCCGTTGCCGGGCGAATCACCAATTTTGCCGAGGTTGTGGCCGGCTTTGAGGCCAAGGAGGCCCTGCTTGAGGCGGAGCGTTGCCTGCAATGCAAGAAACCCAAATGTCGGGAGGGCTGCCCTGTCCACAATGATATCCCAGGTTTTATCAGACTGTTGCGAGAAGGCAAGATCGAGGAGGCTTACTGGAAGGATCGGGAAACCAATTCGCTGCCCGCCATCTGTTCCCGGGTCTGCCCCCATGAATTTCAGTGCGAGGGCCATTGTATCCGGGGGAAAAAGGGGGAACCGGTAGCCATCGGCATGCTCGAACGCTACATCGTTGACTGGATGGTGGCTAACAACAAGAATCTGCTCCAGTCCTGTGCCCTGCCCAAGGATAAAAAGGTGGCTATTGTCGGTTCCGGCCCGGCCGGGATGTCGGCCGCCTACTATCTTGCCCGGGCAGGATATCAGTGCACGATCTTTGAAAGCCTGCCCGTTTTTGGCGGCATGCTGGCCGTGGGCATTCCGGCTTACCGTCTGCCGCGCCAGATCATTGCCGCAGAATGCGAGGCCTTGAAAGGCTGTGGGGTGACCATGGTCTCTGGCATTACCATCGGCAAGGATAAAACCCTGCGGGAGCTGCGGGAGGAGGGCTTTGCCGCAGTATTTATCGGGCCGGGGGCCCACCTGAGCCGGAAGCTGGGCGTGGAGGGCGAGGATTTGGCAGGTGTGGTGCATGGGGTTGATTATTTGCGTAAGGTCAATGTCGGCGAAAACCTGAATCTTGGGAAAAATGTGGTGGTGGTCGGCGGCGGCAACGTGGCCATTGACTGTGCCCGCACCGCCCTGCGCACCGGCTCGGACAACGTCTTCATTCTCTATCGGCGGAGCAAGGCGGAGATGCCTGCCTCGCAAGCGGAGATTCATCATCTGGAGGAAGAAGGGGTGCGCATTGAGATGCTTGCCGCCCCGGTGGCGATCCATGGCGAGAACGGCAGCTTGCGCCGGATAGAGTGCATCCGGATGGAGCTGGGCGCCTGTGACGCCTCGGGGCGTTGTCGACCGGTGCCCAAGGAAGGCTCTAACTTCATGCTGGAGGCGGACGCCATCATCCCGGCCATCAGTCAGGATGTGGATATCACCGCTGGTTCCGGCCTCGATCTGGCCCTGAGCCGCTGGGGAACCTATGTGGTGGATGAGGTGACCATGCAGACCTCCGAGGCGTGGATCTTTGCGGCCGGCGATGCGGTGCTTGGCCCCCAGACCGTGGCCAAGGCGGTGTACCAGGCCAAGGAGGCAGCCGAGTCTATCAGGCGCTACCTTGAGGGCCAGGATCTTAAGGAAGGACGCCAGACCTTTTCCCTGGACTAAGAGTTTTTTACGAAGAAAATCGCGAAAAAAGCCCTGCCAGTGAAAAACCGGCGGGGCTTTTTTTGTTCAGCGTTTGCGATTGTTGGCCAGACTCATGCTTTGCACATATTTGGCCACGCCGTCGGCGAGGTGATCGGCAATCCCGGCCAGGTAGTCCTCGTTTTTAAGTCGTTTTTCTTCCTCCTGATTGCTTAGGAAGGCGATTTCGGTGAGGATGGCCGGCATCCGGGCGCCGATGAGCACCACAAAAGGCGCCTTCTTGACCCCCAGATTGGTGACGGCGTTGAATTTTTTGTTCAGGCCGCTGACCATTTCCTCCTGCACCAGTCCGGCCAGTTTCAGGGATTCGTTTATTTTTGAATTCTGCATGAGATCCAGGAGGATGGCTTGCAGGTTGTTGACCTGCTTGGCCGAGGTGGCGTTTTCCAAGGCGGCCAGGCGCATGGCCGCCTTGTTTCTGGTCAGGTCAAGGACATAGGTTTCGATCCCCCTGGCTTCATGGTTCGGGGCGGCGTTGACATGGATGGACAGGAAGAGATCGGCTTCCCTGGCATTGGCCAGGGCGGTTCGTTCTTCCAGGGGGATGAAGACATCGCTGGCCCGGGTGAGGAGAACCTCGTAGCCGAATTTTTCCTTAAGGATCTTGGCTACCCGGAGGGCCACATCAAGGACGATGTCTTTTTCCTTAAGACCATTTGGGCTGCAGGTGCCTGGGTCTTTGCCGCCGTGGCCCGGATCGATGACGATTCTTTTTATGCCTGCTCCCAACGGTTTCGCCAGCTGGGATTCCGTCTTGGCCGCAGGTCTGCGCTCTCTGCCCTTGCCGTCCGCCTTGTCAGGGGCGGGGTCGCTACTCATGACATCGATCACCACCCGGAAGGGATCGGCAAGGGTGAAAACCTTATAGTCGGAGATGTTGCTCTGGGTATCAAGGACAATGCGCACTGTTTTCGGGTCAAACTGGGCATTTCTGACCTGCCGCAAGAGGCCGTCCTTAATGGGGGTGGTTTTGCCTGCTTCGGGGCTGAGACGGCTGTTTTGCAGATCAATATAAATCCGGCGCTGGGAAGCCTCGTCTCCGAGGAGGGACTGGTGTTTGAAGGTTACCGGGGCAGAGGTCTCGATAACCAGGCGGGTATAGCTGTTGCTGGACCAGTGGCGGATGGGCAGCACCGTTGCTGGCCCGGTTGTTTTTGCGGCGTGGTTTTTGGGCTCCGATTTACTGGCAGCCAGCCCCTGGTAATAGGCTTTTACCTGTTCGTATTGCCTGGCAATGTCATCCTGATTGGGGTTCGGCCCGGCCCAGGACGGGGGGCTGAGCAGGAGTAACAGGGGAACCAAGAGCAGAAATTTTAACTTTTGCAAGAGTCTTATCTTGCGCCACCTTGAGTAACTATTCAGCAGTGCCACAGATGCGCGGAAGAGGTCTGCGAAGTGTGCTATTTGCACATGAGCTGGCCGATGACAAAGCAGATGTGGTGCTGCTGGATAGTTACTCATCGGCCAGCCTTTTCAGCTCATAGAGCAATTCCAGGGCTTCACGGGGTGACAAGGCATCGGGATTGATCTCCCGTAATCTGCGCACTGCTCCAGACTCCTCTCCGGTGAACAGAGAAAGCTGGCCGGGATGCGGGGGCTTCTTTTTTCCAGGGGAGGTGGCGATGCGCGGTTCGCCCTGCCGGTTGAATTCCCCTTGTTCGATATTATGCAATAATTCCTTGGCCCTGGCCACGACTCGGGCCGGAACTCCGGCCAGGGCGGCAACCTGAATGCCATAGCTGCGGTTGGTTCCGCCCGGCAGCAGCTTGTGGAGAAAGATGATGCTGTCGTTCCATTCCCGCACCGCGATGTTGTAGTTTTTGACCCGGTTGTTGGTGGCGGCCAGTTCGGTAAGCTCATGATAATGGGTGGCGAAGATGGTCTTGACCCCCCGCCCGTTTTTATTGACCAGCTCTTCGGCCACGGCCCAGGCAATGGAAAGCCCGTCAAAGGTGGAGGTGCCCCGGCCGATCTCATCAAGGATCACCAGGCTGCGCTGGGTAGCGTTGTTGAGGATATTGGCGGTTTCATTCATCTCGACCATGAAGGTGGACTGGCCCCGGCGCAGGTTGTCGGAGGCTCCAACCCTGGTGAAGATGCGATCCACTACCCCGATCTCCGCTGCGGCGGCAGGCACGAAGCTGCCCATCTGGGCCATGAGGGTGATGAGCGCGGTCTGCCGCAGCACTGTTGACTTGCCGGCCATGTTGGGCCCGGTGATGATCAAAACCTCTTCACTCTCCTGATCCAGATGGATATCGTTGGGCACAAAGCGGCCCGGAGGCAGGGCGCGTTCAATCACGGGATGGCGGCCTTCCTTGATGATGATCGCCTCGCCCGCGTTGATCAGCGGTTTGCTGTAGCGGTATTTCTGGGCGGCCTCGGCC
>MGTC01000028.1:9235-14565 GCA_001799255.1 Deltaproteobacteria bacterium RIFOXYD12_FULL_55_16 | reverse complement strand
CCTTCCACCACCTTATGCCGCTCCCAGGCCTCACGACGCCCATCCTTCTTGATCAACATGGGCATGGTCATTTCAAGCCGCTCGTAGGTGGTAAATCTGCGATTACAGGCATCGCACATCCGGCGGCGACGGGTGATGGTAAAATCCTTGTTCAGACGGGAGTCAACAACCCGGTTTTCCAGATGACCGCAATACGGACATTTCATAACTTCGCCTTAACGAGGTCTGCACGCAGACAGGATGACTGCTACCCCAGTTGGACAACAGGGACTTGGGCTTCGGCCAACAGCAAGGAGGAAAGGGTGTCAGCATACCCCTCTTTATAATAGATTTTTTCAATTCTTGCATTGATCAGCATCTTGCTGCAGATGGCGCACGGCATATTGGTGCAGTACAGGGTGGCGCCCTCAACGCTGAAACCGTGCAGGGCCGCCTGGATAATGGAGTTTTGTTCGGCGTGCAGGCCGCGACACAGTTCATGCCGCTCCCCGGAGGGAATCCCCTGCTGCTCCCGCAGACAGCCAATATCAAGACAATGACTGACCTTGGCCGGGGCGCCGTTGTAGCCCGTGGCGATGATGCGTTTGTCTCGCACCAGAATGGCGCCCACCTTGCGGCGCAGACAGGTTGAACGCTGGGCCACCATCTCGGTGATGGACATAAAATATTCGTCCCAGGATGGGCGAGTGTCGGTCATGATCGATTACTCTTCGTTCTTCGGCAGGTCAGGATACAAGGGAAAAGTATCACACAGGGCCCGAACCTCAAGCCGGATGGCATTCAGGGCTTCCCTGTTCTGCCGGTTTTCGATGGCCCTATTGATCCAATCAGCCACCTTGCCCATTTCCAGCTCCTTAAGACCACGGGTAGTCACAGCCGGGGTGCCGATCCGCACTCCGCTGGTGACAAAGCGGCTCTGCTGATCAAAGGGAATGGCGTTTTTATTGACGGTGAGCCCTGCTGCTTCCAGCGCCTCTTCTGACTCCTTACCGGTTGCTCCTTTGTTGCTCAAGTCAACCAAGAGCAGGTGATTGTCGGTGCCGCCGGAAACAAGACGGAAACCGTGACGAACCAGCCCTGCCCCCAAGGCCTGAGCATTTTTGACCACCTGAGCCTGATCTTGCTGAAATTTTTCCCCCATGGCCTCCTTAAAAGCCACCGCCTTGGCCGCGATAACATGCACCAGCGGCCCGCCCTGAATACCAGGAAAGATCTTGCTGTCCAGCTTCTTGCCGAATTCAGCCCTGGCAAGAATCAGACCACCCCGCGGCCCCCGCAGGGTCTTGTGGGTAGTGGTCGTGACAAAATCGGCGTATGGCACTGGAGAGGGATGCACCCCGGCCGCCACCAGCCCGGCAATATGGGCCATGTCTACCATAAACAGGGCGCCGATCTTGTCGGCGATAGCCCGGAAACCGGCAAAATCAAGAACTCTGGGGTAGGCGCTCGCCCCGGCGACAATCATCTTTGGCTTGTGTTCAAGGGCAACGCGCTCCACCTCGGCCATGTCGATCCGCTCAGTTTCCCGACTCACCCCATAAGAAACAAATTTATAGAGCTGCCCAGAAAAATTTACTGTTGACCCATGGGTAAGATGGCCGCCGTGGGCCAGATCCATGCCCAACACCGTATCTCCAGGCTGCAGCGAGGAAAAATAGACCGCCATGTTGGCCTGGCTGCCCGAATGGGGCTGGACATTGGCGTATTCGGCCCCAAAAATCTTCAGAGCCCGCTCGATAGCCAGGGATTCGATCTGGTCGGCATACTCGCAGCCGCCATAGTAGCGACGGCCAGGATAGCCCTCGGCATACTTGTTGGTGAAAATAGAGCCCTGGGCCTCAAGCACCGCCTCGCTGACAATGTTCTCGGAGGCAATCAGTTCAAGCTGATTGCGCTGCCTTGCCAACTCATGACGGATGGAACTGTATACCTCTGGATCACTCTCTTTCAAATACGACACTGCGGTATCCTTATCTGGTTATTTATGAACGCCAATAGCTTATCAGACAAAATAATCACGGCCGAAAAGGTCCAGGCAATTCCGGCCGCGCAATGAAAAACCGTGCATGGGAGCCACAACAGGGCAGACCCGTTTCCTAGAACATGTCAATCCGCCGCTGGTGCCTGCCCCCGGCAAATTCGGTGCTGACCCAGGTTCGCACTATTTCTCCGGCCAGACCGGGGCCGATAACCCTGGCGCCAAGGCAGAGTACGTTGGCATCATTGTGTTCCCGGCTCATTTGCGCCGTAAACAGCTCATTGCCCAACCCCGCCCGAATCCCCTCGAAACGATTGGCAGCCATAGACATCCCAACCCCGGTGCCGCAGATCAGAATTCCGCGTTCACAGCTGCCATTTTGCACCTGAACGCAGACGGCCCTGGCAAAATCCGGGTAATCGACAGACTCGTCAGAGTGACAGCCCTGGTCAGCCACCACATGGCCCAGCTCCAGGAGAAGCTTAACTACCTCGGCCTTCAGGCTAAGGCCGCCATGATCACAACCAAGGGCGATCTTCACGGTTTGCCCTCGTACTGCTTCATGATCAACACCGCATTGGTTCCACCGAAGCCAAAGGAATTTGACATGGCGGCCCTGATCTTCATCTTGCGGGCCTGGTTGGGAACGTAATCAAGATCACACTCAGGATCGGGGTTTTCCAGATTCATGGTCGGCGGAGCAAGCTGATGCTTGATGGCCAGCGCAGTAAAGACCGCTTCGATCCCCCCTGCCCCACCCAGCATATGCCCGGTCATGGACTTGGTCGAACTGATGGCCAACCTGTAGGCCTGGTCGCCAAAGGCCGTTTTTATGGCCCTGGTCTCCACCACATCGTTCAATGGGGTTGAGGTGCCATGGGCGTTGATGTAATCAACATCTTCCGGCCCCATGCCCGCATCCTTGAGCGCCATCTGCATGCAGCGGCTTGCACCGTTGCCATCTTCAGGAGGAGCGGCCATATGGTAGCCATCGCTACTCAGGCCGTACCCGGCAACCTCGGCATAGATCTTGGCCCCACGAGCCAGAGCATGCTCCAACTCTTCGAGAATGAGCACTCCGGCCCCTTCGGAAATAATAAAGCCGTCCCGATCCCGGTCAAAGGGGCGGGAGGCTTTTTCCGGCTGGTCATTGCGGGTGGACAGGGCCTTCATCGCATGAAAACCACCAACCGCCAGAGGACAGATCACCGATTCGCTACCCCCGGTAATCGCCACATCACATTCATCATTGACAATAGAACGAAAGGCCTCGCCCACCGCGTGGGTTCCCGCCGCACAGGCGGTGGTGAGCGACAGATTAGGCCCCTTGGTTCCGTAAATAATGGAGATCTGCCCTGCGCCCATATTGGGAATAACCATGGGAATAAAAAAAGGGGTGATCCGCTTCGTCCCCTTTTCCATGGCCACCTGATGATATTTTTCGATGGTGGGCAGGCCGCCAAGCCCGCAACCCATAATGCTGGCGACCCGAGAGGCGTTTTCCTCGGTAATCTGCAACCCGGCATTTCGCAAGGCTTCCCCGGCGGCCGCTACCGCGTACTGGACAAACAGTTCGAGGTGCTTGGCGACCTTCTTGTCAATATGATCTTCAACCTGAAAGTCTTTAACCTCAGCCGCGATATTGACCCCGACCTCGCTGGCGTCAAACCGGGTAATCGGGCCGATGCCGCTCTTGCCTTCGCACAGCGCACTCCAGGTTTTTTCCACCCCTGTCCCCAGGGGGGTAACCAGTCCAACTCCTGTGACCACGACTCGTCTGCCCACGCTGATCCTCATCATCTGTTTGCAGAGAAAGAACAACCCTGACAGGTTATCATCCCGTCAGGATCAGGCTTCAATTTTCTTTGAAATACCCGATAAATGAAAAAACAGGATCAACCAGCAACCTTGTTGACATGGTCAATGGCATGCTGCACGGTGGTGATCTTTTCCGCGACATCATCGGCAATCTCAATATCGAAAGCCTCTTCCATGGCCATGATCAACTCAACCAGATCAAGAGAGTCAGCGCCCAGATCATCAATAAAAGAGGCGCCCGGCACAACCTTGTTTTTATCCACACTCAACTGCTCGGCAATGATATCAATGAGTTTTTCCTGTACAGACATGATTTTCTCTCCTTGCTTTTGGTTATTTCAAGATAGGGCCATAGGCCTATATGATTTATAGGACTTATAGACCCTATTCCTGTCCTCTGCTACATGAACATCCCGCCATTGACATGGATAAACTGGCCGGTCACATAGCGCGCCTCGTCAGAGGCCAGATAAGCGACAGCCCCAGCGATGTCTTCCGCCTCTCCCAGAACACCCATGGGTATTTCGTTTTTAATCGTATTGGTGACTTCTTCGGAAAGATCCCTGGTCATGTCGGTAATAATATAACCAGGGGCCACCCCGTTCACTGTGATCCCACGGGAAGCAAGCTCCCTGGCCACGGATTTGGTAAAGCCGATAATCCCTGCCTTGGCGGCCGCGTAGTTGGCCTGCCCGGCATTGCCAGCAAAACCTACCACCGAGGTGATATTGATAATCCGGCCCCAGCGCTGTTTCATCATGGCCCGGCTCACTGCCTTGGTGCAGAGAAACACGCCTTTGAGATTGGTATTAAGCACCTCGTCCCACTGCTCTTCTTTCATCTTCATGAGCAGACCGTCACGAGTGATTCCCGCGTTGTTCACCAGGATATCCACCCGGCCATGCGCCTCAAGAATCTGCTTGAAAGCCTGTTCAATCTCCTCTGCCACGGCGACATTGAACTGGATCGCTTCGGTCTTGCCGCCCGCACTCTGGATACTCTGCACCGTCTCTTCCGCAGCGGCAGGGTTGCTCACATAGTTAACGATAACCGTGGCGCCCAGCGCAGCCAGACGCTGGCATATTGCCCGGCCAATCCCCCTGCTGCCTCCGGTAACTACGGCGATTTTCCCGCTCAGACTCATGCGCTCTTCCTTTCCTTGAATTTAGCGATAAGCCTGGGCACGATCTCGAAAACATCACCAACAATGCCGTAGGTGGCCACGTCAAAGATCGGGGCATCGGCATCACGGTTAATAGCGATAATGGTCTCGGCAGACTGCATCCCAACCAGATGCTGGATCGCCCCGGAGATTCCGCAGGCAATATAGATTTTTGGGGCCACAGTCTTGCCGGTCTGGCCAACCTGATGGGGATAGGGAATCCAGCCACTGTCCACCGCAGCCCGGGAAGCGGCCACTGCCCCGCCCAGCACCTCGGCCAGTTCACGGATCATGGCAAAGCCCTTTTCGTTTTCCAACCCCCGACCGCCAGCCACGACAATATCGGCCTCGGAGAGGTTAACCCGGTCGAGA
>MGTC01000028.1:0-9124 GCA_001799255.1 Deltaproteobacteria bacterium RIFOXYD12_FULL_55_16 | reverse complement strand
AACGCGCCGTCTTCTTCGCGAATCGCCAGATCTGTGCAATCGGCGGTAAGACCCGTGGCCAGGGTGGTGGCCACCCTGGGAATAAAGGATCTGCCAATGGCCGTAGCCCCCGCCAGAATAATCTCGGGGTTATGTTTTTTGGCCAGCGCGCTCAAGGCGTTGCCATAGGCGTCATCGGTAAAAGAGGCCAGGGCCGGATCATCGACCACAAAAACCTTATCAGCGCCGAAAGCGACAAGCTCTTCAGCCATACCCTCAATCCCGGCTCCCAGGAGAATCGCAGAAAGGGGCACCCCTCTTTTATCGGCCAGCTTGCGCCCGGCCCCCAGCAGCTCCAGAGCAACGGGAGCGAGCCTGCCATGCCGGCATTCCGCATAGACCCAGACGCCGGACCAGTCAGCCAGATTACCCTGTACCGCCTTTTCCTCTCTCTCGATGGAAAGCGCGCCCACCTCGCAGACATCCACACAACTGCCGCACAGGGTACAGGCCTCGCCAACCACGGCACACCCGCCTTCAACCTTGATGGCCCCAAAGGTGCAGGTACTTTCACAGACACCGCAGCCAATACAGGTTTCTATCTCAATCTGTAACATGGAGAATCCCGGTAACTGTTCAGCAGCACCACATCTGCGTTGTCATCGGCCTGCTTATGTGCAATAGCACACTTCGCAGACCTCTTCCTATCATCTGCGGCACTGCTGAACAGTTACAGTTTGAGGGTTAGCAGTTATTAATTCCGTTTATCTATTTTCTACAAAAGAGGCAATAATTTCTCATATAACTTAGCAACCTGCTCATCGACTGTGCCGGCCAGCATAGCCCGCGCTCCTTTCATTTCCGGCGAGAACACCTTAACCACCTGGGTAGTGGAGCCTTTAAGCCCCAACAACTCCGGGTTTGCCTCGATATCCACTGCAGTCAGCCTGGTAATCTCGATCTTTTTCGCCCTCATCTTTCCCTTGAGAGAAGGAATTCTGGGCTCGTTAAGCTCTTTAACCACGGTGAACAGCGCGGGCAGGGGCACCTCAAGCAGGTCATAGCCATCATCCATCAGCCGCTCCGCCCGGATGATATTGTTGGTGCAATCCGTGATTTTACGCACATAGGCGACAAAGGGGATATCAAGTCGCTCTGCCAGACCTGGGCCAACCTGGGCGGTATCCCCATCAATGGCCTGCTTGCCGCAAAGAATGAGATCAAAATCATCGATCTTTTTAATGGCCATGGCAAGGGTATAGGTGGTTGCCCAGGTATCCGCCCCGGCAAAGGTGCGATCCGAGACAAGCACCGCCTCGTCCGCCCCGCAGGACACCGCCTCGCGCAGCATCTCTTCCGCCTGAGGAGGGCCCATGCTGAGTACGGTTACCGTGCCGCCGTGCTGCTCTTTGAGGCGAACCGCAGCCTCGAGGGCATGGCGGTCATAAGGGTTCATAATGGCTTGCACCCCTTCTCTGGACAGGGTGTTGGTCTTGGGATCCAGGCGGACATCCTTGGCATCCGGAACCTGCTTTACGCAAACGATGATCTTCATGAGGACCTCGTGTATTCCTTGTTCAGTTCCTGACCAATAACATTACGCTGAATCTGATTGGTGCCTTCGTAGATCTGGAGGATCTTGGCATCACGCATCATCTTCTCCACCGGGTAATCGCGCATATAGCCGTAGCCAGCCAGAACCTGCACCGCATCGATGGTAACCTTCATCGCCATGTCGGTGGCGAACACCTTGCACATGGAGGAGGCCTTGGACATGTCATTCTTATGGGCATCGATATGCTTGGCCGCCGAGTAGACCAAGGCACGGCCCGCCTCGACCTGAATGGCCATGTCAGCCAGGATATGCTGCACCGCCTGGAAGGAGATAATGGGCTTGCCGAACTGAACCCGCTGCTTGGCATAGACCACGGCCTCATCCAGAGCGCCCTGCCCCAGGCCAACGCCAAGAATAGCAATGCCCGGACGGGATTGGTCCAGGGTCTTCATCACGGTGATAAAGCCCATGCCGATCCGGCCGATCACCCGATCCTTGGGAATGCGGCAGTCCTTGAAGATCAGCTCCCGGGTGGAAGAGCAGCGGATACCCAGCTTCTTCTCCTTGACCCCGTAAGAAAAACCAGGGTCGGTATCCTC
Source organism: Deltaproteobacteria bacterium RIFOXYD12_FULL_55_16 (assembly GCA_001799255.1). Classification (GTDB taxonomy): domain Bacteria; phylum Desulfobacterota; class Desulfobulbia; order Desulfobulbales; family Desulfurivibrionaceae; genus Thiovibrio. The sequence continues at coordinate 6,991 of MGTC01000028.1, read as the reverse complement.
AACCACAAACATGGTGGCGCCACGCGGCCCCTTGCTTTTGTCGGTGATGGCAATAACCGTGTAGATCTGGGCCTCACCGGCATTGGTAATCCACTGCTTGGTGCCGTTCAAGACCCATTCGTCGCCGTCGAGAATGGCGGTGGTCTGAATGCCGGAGGCATCGCTACCCGCATTGGCCTCGGTAAGGGCAAAGGCCGCCAGTTTCTCGCCGCTGGCAATGAGAGGCATATATTTCTGCTTCAACTCTTCGCTGCCAGAAATAATAATCGGATATGCGCCCAAGGCGCTGGCGGCAAAGGCGGTGGCCACTCCGGTACAGCCACGGGCAAACTGCTCAAGGGCCAGAACGATCTCAAAACATCCCCCGCCCAGCCCCCCATATTCTTCAGGGATATAGAGCCCGTACAAATCGGCCTTGGCAATAGCGGTTAAGATCTCACGCGGATATTCCTCGGTTTCATCCAACTCCGACCTTTGCGGAATAATCATTTCATCAGTAATCTGCCGAGCAACATCAACAATCATCTGCTGCTCTTCGCTCAAGAAATAATCCACTCTGCCCCCTTGTCCTGTTCTCAATTTCTTTGATATACGGTTGGTAATGGCGCGCTCAGCACCTACCACCTGACCAGAGCTGCGCCCCAGGTAAAGCCGCCGCCGAAAGTGCAGATAAGCAGCAGATCTCCCTGCTGCAATCGGCCTTCCCGGTTCGCCTCGTCCATGGCAATCGGCACGGTTGCCGCCGATGTATTACCATATTTGTGCACATTAATATAGATTTTTTCAAGCGGCACACCGAGGTGATCCGCCAGATTTTTCAGGATACGGATATTTGCCTGATGAGGCACAATGAGGGAGATATCGGCGATAGTAAGCCCCTCTTTTTCAAGAACAGCAGTGATGGCCTCCGCCATGGCCCGAACTGCGTAGCGGAAGACATCCTTGCCCACCATCTTGATGAAGGGCCCCTCACTTGGCTGAGCGCAGAGAGCAGGGTTCAGACTGGGGGCGCTGTCCATGTGGAGCAGTTCCCACAACCGGCCATCCGCATAGAGCTGGCTGGCCAAAATTCCCCGGCCCTGATCGTTGCCCGTCACCAGGCAGGCCCCGGCGCCATCACCAAAAAGCACGCAGGTATTGCGATCCTGCCAGTTGGTTCGGGAGGAAAGATTTTCCGCGCCGATCACCAGAATTTTCATATCCGGGGAGTGATGAATGTATTTATCGGCAAGGTCAAGGCCGTAGAGGAAACCGGAACAGGCGGCGTTGAGGTCAAAGGCAAAGGCGTTGACAGCCTCCAGTTCCTTCTGCACCAGACACGCGCAGGAGGGCATGGCCTTTTCACAGGAGATCGTCCCGACCACGATCATGTCAACCTCGGCGGCGGTCACTCCTGCCATCTCCAGGGCGCGCCTGGCGGCAACGCTTGCCAGCCTGGAAGTCTCCTCCCCTGCCCTGGCGATATGCCTGGTCTTGATCCCCGTCCTGGTGGTAATCCACTCATCGGAGGTATCAACCATCTTTTCCAGTTCGGCGTTGGTAAGAATTCTTTCCGGCAGACAGGAACCAGTACCGATGATAACCGCACGGCTCATAGGGTTACTCCGGCAGCAGCGGCATTCTTCAGCGGGGAATCATCCTGCTGCATCAAAAGATGATCAAGGGAAAAAAGTTCAAGGATTCGGTCGTTGACCTTATTGCGGGCCATTTCGGAGGCAACCAGAAGGGCATTTTTTATGGCCACGGCGCTGGATCGTCCATGACAGATAATGGCGTTGCCTCGGATGCCAAGCAAGGGCGCACCGCCATACTCGGCATAATCAACCCGTTTTTTAAAGGAAACGAAGGCATCCCTGGCCAGCAGATAGCCAAGCTTTGCCTTAAAGCTCTTGGAAATCTCCTCCCCCAGCATACCCATAACCGCCTCAGCCAACCCCTCACTGAGTTTCAGACAGACATTGCCGACAAAGCCATCACAGACCATGACATCAACATCACCCTGAAAGGTATCCCTGCCTTCGACATTGCCGATATAATTCAAGGAACTCTGCTGGAAAAGTTCGTGGGATTTTTTCACCAGGGCATTGCCCTTCCCCCCCTCTTCACCGATGCTGAGCAAGCCGACCCGGGGTCGATCCAGACCAAAAAGCACTTGCGAGAAAGCAGTGGCCATAACCCCGAATTGGAACAGATGCTCGGGGCGGCAATCAACATTGGCGCCCACATCCATCATCACCACCGGGCCTTTCAAGGTAGGAAAAATCCCCGCGATTCCAGGCCGGGAGACATGCTCCAGCCGACCAAGCAACCTGAGGGCCGCCGCCAGGGTTGCCCCGGAATTGCCAGCGCTGACAACAGCGTCAACCTTGCCCTCCTGGTGGAGAGCAAAAGCCTTCATAATAGAAGAATCTTTTTTCCTGCGGATGGCGTCAAAGGGGGACTCATCCATACCAACAACCTGGGAGGCGTGTACCAGATGAATCCGGGCTGCGGAACTGTCATGAATTGCCAGAATGGCTGCGAGTCGATCCTGATCACCAATCAGGCTGATCTCAAGGTCAGAACCGCGCACCGCCATGATTGCCCCGGAAACCATCTCTTCGGGGCCCAGGTCCCCGCCCATGGCATCCAGGGCAATATGCAACGCCATGGCGCGCTCTTTACTCTGCGGTCAATTTAACAACAGTACGGCCCTTGTATGACCCACAACCAGGACAAAGGCGGTGGGCAAGCTTCGGCTCGCCACACTCGGAGCAGGTGGAAACTGTTACCCCGCACAGAGCATCGTGGGAACGGCGGATTCTGGTACGCGTATGGGAATGTCTTCTTTTCGGTAAAGCCATTACTTTTCCTCCAATTTGGAAAGATCTCGATTACAGCTTGTTATCTGTAACGGGTTTTTCAAAAAAAATCAACAGGTTCAATAAAATTACCAGGCTTTTTGCCCTGCGAGGTCAAGAGTAAAAAGACATGTTCACAAGGCAAAAAATGTAACGGGTCAATATAAATAAACACGGCTCGTTGTCAAGGTAATTTACCACCAGGACTTTTTTTCACCTGTACCCGCACCGGAACTGATCTCAATACAAAGAGAATATTTTGTCGAGAATCCGGGAATACCCTCAGTTTTGCCTGAAAAATTGCAAAATCATATCGATAAAGGTAAGATCATGCCAACGCTGATTTCAGACAAGAAAATGAAGCTCGTGAACCTTGTTGATTCGTTAGCGCCTCACCCCGCCTGCGGCGGGAATTTATCGATATGTAACCGTTCCCTGTGGTCAAGTTCCCTGGAAGATTGACTGTCAACCGGAACACCTGGATATGTTTCTGTATGTCTGACAAAAAAAATACCTTACCCCCCTCATCAGCCTCGCCTCGAGTCTGGGCCTTTACCACCTACTTCTGTGAAGGGTTGCCTTACTCCATCATCAGGAGCGTCTCCGCTGTATTTTTCCGGGACAACGGGGTAAGCCTTGAAGGCATCGGCCTTACCTCCCTTTTCGGCCTGCCCTGGGCTCTGAAGTTTTTCTGGGCGCCCCATATTGACCATTATGGCAGCAAACGCCAATGGCTGCTCATCATGCAGATCATGCTGGCCATGATTCTGCTGCTGACTGCGGCTATTGCCCCCCTGCCCCAGGCCGCCCCTCTGGCAGGGCTGCTTTTCTTTGTCGCAAGTTTTCTGGCCGCCACCCACGATATCGCCATTGACGGCTATTACCTGGAGACCCTGGATACTGCCCAACAGGCCCGTTTTGTCGGCTATCGCGTCATGGCCTACCGCATCGCCATGATGGCTGGCACCGGCATAATCGCCACCATCGGCGCCACTGTAAGCTGGTCTGCCGCCTTTGCCGGAGCAGCCATGATCCTGGCGCTGTTTTCTCTCTATCACCGGCGTTATCTGCCCCATAGTGAAGAAACACGCCTGCCTTTAACCAGCTTGCTGCCACGACCAAAAACAGGCCATCTGCTGTGGCTTGCCCTCATGACCGCGCTTCTGATAATTGCCTTGCGCATATCAAGTCAGATGCCTGCCATGGAATACCTGCGGCAACACCTTGTTTCTTTGCCCAGAATCGAGCCAGCCCCACTGCTCAGCTTACTTCTAACCGGAGCCCTCGTCATGGTCGGCTGCAAGCGCAAAAGCCTTGAGAAATGGCTGCGGCGCAGGAGTAACGCCTTTTTCAGCGAAGCCTTCTTTTCTTTCATGGCTCGCGAAAAAATCGGGACGATTCTGGCCTTTATTCTTCTGATCAGAACCGGAGAATACATGCTCTCCAGCATGGCTGCGCCCTTCATGGTAGACCTGGGCCTAAAACAGCATTACGGTTGGATTTCCGGCGGGGTTGGCCTACCCTTTTCCATAATTGGAGCAATGGCCGGCGGATGGCTGATCTCTAAGTATTCACTGAAAAAAATGATCTGGCCCCTGCTCCTGGCCCAGAATCTTACCAATCTCACCTATATGCTGCTGGCCTTCAAGCTGGCTGGCTTTATCACCATTAACACCGGCAATCCAAACCCCAGCGCGATCGGGGGCGGCAATCTTTTTGCCGTTGTCTGCGTGCATGCCTTTGATCAGTTTGCTGGCGGACTTGGCACTGCCGTGCTCATGATCTTTCTCATGCGTCTCTGTAAGCCGCGCTTCAAGGCGGCCCATTACGCAATCGGCACAGGGCTGATGAGCTTCAGCGGCCTTTATGCCGGGGTGTTGAGTGGTTTTTTGGCCGCCTGGGCAGGATACGGTTATTTCTTTTTACTCAGTTTTATGCTCTCACTTCCCGGTATGGCTCTGGCCTTTTTTATCCCGCTTGCAGACCGCACTGCGAATCCTATGATCGCGGAAAAGAATATGGAACCGGGCAGATCAAACAGCCAGGACTGATTTTAAGATTTAACTTTCACCTTAAGGAACACTGAAAATGGTAAAGCGAACAATCTGGGCTATCGTGACGGTGTTTATTGCCTGGTCAATTATGGATTTCATTTTGCACGGAATACTTCTTCGCCCCACCTATGAGGCCACGGCTAATCTATGGCGGCCTATGGATCAGATGAATATGCCTCTGATGTATTTTGTCACGCTGATATTCACGGGATGTTTCGTGTTGATCTATGGCTTTATGGTCAGGCAGAAATCCCTGGCCTCCGGCCTCCTCTTCGGAGCACTCTTCGGTCTGGCCACCGGCATCTCAATGGGTTTCGGCTCCTACAGCTATATGCCCATTCCTCTGACGCTCGCCTGGGGCTGGTTCCTTGGCAGCTGGCTCGAAGCAATCATAGCGGGAGCAATCATCGGGACGATCATTAAAGCTTAAGAGAACCTTGGAAAATACGTCATACCCGCGAAGGCGGGCATCCAGTTTGTCGATTTTACTGGGCTCCCGCCTTCGCGTGAGCGACGGATATCCTTACGGCCCGTCATCCAGGCGGCTGGTTACAAGAGTTGTCGCTTTCCTGCGGATCAGCTCACCCACCGCATATATCTGCGAGGCAATAAAGATATAATAAACCGGCTCCAGGAAGAACTTAAAGCGCATGTTTTCCCCTTTCTCGAACAATACTGAAACGAGGAAGACAAATAATCCAGGCAGGGCAAGGGCGATGCCGGCCAAACAGTCCCCTCGCTGCGCTCTGAATCCCCAGACGATTACCGCTAACAGGAAAAGCAACGGCAGTACCGGGGCGGAGAAGAGCCGATCATAAAAATCTCGCCAAAAAAGCCGGTCGACAATGACATGTCTTGTATACCGGCTGGAGGGCTCAAAGTACAAGCGGGCATTTTCCCGATAATACTGGCTAAGTTCGCCAAAAGAAGCAGCGGCAAGACGTTCCTTGTAGTCATGAATAAGCTGACTATTCAAGGCAAGGTAACTTATATGGTTGAAATTAGGAGTTCCTTCCAGTTTCCTCTTGCTGGTAAGAACCTCCGGCAAGGCTGTCCCCCTCTCTTCAATCTTGTTGCCAACATTCAGGTAGTTCCAGTAATACCCCATGTAATTCACTCGCCGCCCGATAGATTGCTCCAGGTTCAAGCCCGTAAAGGAGGAGGTGGAGGTAATCCCGAACTGAGAGTATTGCTTTCCGACGTACAGTCCGACTATTACGCCACAGACCGCGAGAAAGATAACGACCTTGCGCCTCGGCACACGCAGCAAAAGCAAGGAGAACGCAAAGAGCAGGATCGTTGGCCACTGAAAGATCGAGCGGGTAAAAAAAAGCGCAAGTACGGCCACAGTGAACGCTACAATTGATTTTTGCGGATTCTCTCGCAAGCGCCAAAGAAAATAGTAGGCGCAAAGAATGAGAACCGTCGAAAGAAGCGTTCCATCAAGAAGAGTCGCGTAAAAAATGGCGGCGGGATGCGCCAGGAAAAAAAGGGCGGTGACAACAGCATACCCAGGCCGGGTCAACTGGGAGAGCCAGAGAAAGATAAAGGCTCCGAGCAGGCCGTACAACACCGCCCAGAGGACATAAAGAGAACGGTCTACATTCCGCAGAAGGATATAGGGATCCGGGGTGTTCCAGATATTTGCCAGGGCAGCTCTGATGACATCCAGGGCAGGGGGTTGGATATGCAGGTGAGAAAGAGTTTGCAGCGGCGCGCGGCGAAGATCCTCGATGGACACGGTTTGCATCAGAAATTCCGATGACCATTGCTGATAATACAAACCTTCCCTCGCATAAGGCCGCATTTTTTGCTGAAGAGAGAGCTGGAATATAAAGCCGACAAGGGCGATCAGGATACAGGCAATGATTTTGTTTCTTGAGTGCCGACACATAAAATAGCCTTCCCTGGTAAAAGTAAAAACAAGAGGTGGCCCCGGTTATTTTGTAAACCAGCTCTTAAGAGCGTCCCGCCGCAACAGTTTTGCAGGGCCACAGCTCGTAAATTTCGGTTCATTCGTAAAAAAGTTGAAAATCAAAAAATGTAATAGCGACATGGAAAAGAAAATGCACCGGATTTAACCGACTTTGTTAAGGT
>MGTC01000027.1:1008-7500 GCA_001799255.1 Deltaproteobacteria bacterium RIFOXYD12_FULL_55_16 | reverse complement strand
CTTACGGCTATAAGGATGTTGCCTACTTTCTCCTCAAAATTCACCAACACTGCGGACTACTTAACCCGAGGCTGTCAACTTAAACACGAATGAACCTAAATTTATGGAGATTTTCTATCTTTGCAAGTTTTTCATCTCATAAGCCTTAGCTACATGACTGAGGTAAACAGCATTATCCGGGCTTAACCGAGCAGCAGATTCAAAGTTCGTTATAGCGTTCTCAATCAGTCCTTTGTTTCCATAGATAACGCCTAAATTGTCGTAGGCGGCAGCGTAATTCGGATTTATGGCGAGGGCTGCCAAGTGTTGCAAAACGGCATCCTCAATCAGGCCTTCTTTTGCATAGGCCTGCCCTAAGTTGTCGTAGGCAGCAGCATGATTCGGTTTTATGGCGATGGCTGCCAGATATTGAGAAATGGCATCGTCAGTTTTCCCTTCCATGGCATAAGCAACTCCCAAATTCATGTGAACATCTGCATCGGCAGGGCTTAGCTTCAGAGAGGTTTTATAATGTTCAATTGCCTCAGCTACTCCCCCCCCTGAGAACAGCGCATGCCCCAAATATGCATGCGCTATGGCGCTGTCAGGGGCTTTTTCTGCCGCATCGTGCCAAAGACTGTAATTGTCTTTCCAGACTGTGTTCCTCCTAACCGTTCCAACTGAATACAGCAGGGTCAATATCACCAGAAAGATGAGGAGAGCCTCGTTTTTCACCTTTAAGCGCACCAGAAGCAGGGAGATAAGAATAGTGAAACCCAGAGAAGGGAGATAGAGATACCTTTCGGCAAAAACCCTCGCTCCGAGACCCGGGATATAAAGGGCAGGCAAGAGAGGAACAACCAGCAGGATAAGGCAGAAACAAGCAACCCTGTCTTTACGTACCTTATAGGCAAGGAGCCCCAGCCCGAGCATAAGAATCAGGGAGAGCAGGCCTCTGAGTTCGAATAGAGAAAGGATGGGATGAAAAGCATACAAAGCACTAAGGTTTACAGGCAGGATAAGTTTCTGAAGATATTGCATAAAGAGAGGGAATATATTGATAAAATACTGGTAGTTGCTAAGCGATAAGAGCATTTTACTCGGAGCAAAACCACCAAGCGCATTGAACCGTAAAGAAAAATATATCCCCATAACAATCAGGTAAGGGAGATACTTTTTGACATAATGGGATAGCAGAAGATGTTTTTCTTTGAAAAGAAAATCATAGGCAACAAGGATAGCGGGAAGGGTCAAGGCCGGCTCCTTGCAAATAGTAGCGAGAAAAAATGAAATCACTGATAGGAAGTAAAGGGCCTTCCGGCCTTCGTCCGCGCAAATGTATAAATAAAAGGAGAGGAGGTAGAAAAACGTAAAAGAAACATCCATTACCCCTGCAACCCAGGTTACCGCCTCGGTGTGAATGGGATTTGTCGCAAAGAGAAGGGCTGAGATAAAAGCCGGTGAAAGATAGGGCGAAGAGGAGGAGAAGCGCAAATTTACCGTAAGTCGAGAGACAATGAGGAAGATTAGGACACATACCCCAGAATGAAACAGTATATTTATTAAATGAAAACCCCAGGGCTTGAGCCCAAAAACAGCGTAAGAAAACATATAGATAAGATGCACCAACGGACGGTAATAGCTTGTGGCGTATCCCGTGTCAAACCCGGCTAATTGTGACGAAAATATTTCAGGAATATATCTAATATCCTTGATCCAGCGGTTTTCTATTACATTTTGTATATCATCAAAAACAAAGCTGTTGAAGAGGGTATTAAAGTAAACGGCGAATGAAACAATAAAAATACAACTTATCACCTGCGGGATTGACACCTCAGTGGGCTGTTGACTCAGGGGGACAGCAACCTTGGCGGCCATCTCAAATCTCCAGTTTATTAAAAATGATATTGGGCAGATGGCGAACAATCATCATGATAACCGCCCATTTTCCCGGGACATAAAGCACCGGTTTTCCTTGCCTGATTCCTTTCAGAATACACCGGGCGACGTCTTCCGCCCTGGCGAGAGGGGCGCCTTGCTGCTTTAGATGCGCAGTCATCGGGGTATCTGTGGGCCCCGGCTTGATCAGGACAACTTTGACGCCCGTGCCTGCCAGGCGGTGTTGCAGGCCCTGCACATATCGCGCGATCAGTCCTTTGGCTGCCCCATATATGTAGTTTGACTTGCGCCCTCTGTCGCCAGCCACAGAACCAATAACCGCCACCGTGCCGCAATTGGCCTTTTGCATATATCCGACAAAGGCCTCGGCAAACAGCACCGGGGAGATGCCATTCAAGGTCAGGGCCTCATGGCAGGCAATCAGGTCTTGCTGGCAGATTACCTGATCGGATAACGACCCGTGGGCAATCAGGACGATGTGAACCGGCCCCTCCGCAACAATGCCATCGACCAATTGGCTGATGGCCAGTGGAGCAAGAAAGTCTGCGACCAGCACCCGAATAACAGACTGTGGGCTGCGGACGCGCAGGTCTGCGGCCACTCGCTCTGTTCTGCCGAGATCACGGCCAACCAACGTCAGATCGACCACGGCCTCTTTAACCCATAAACGGGCGCAGTGTTCGGCAATAGCCGAGGTTGCGCCCACGATGACGATTCTTTCCTTGTTGTCTGGCATGGTTAGCTCCCTAGCAAACGTCGCGACAGGGCCGAACTGAGGCCCGGATCACGGTATTGCAGAAATTCCGCCAGGCGTGGATAGCCTGCCTCAAACAGATCGCGGGGCATCCGCGCGTCTTTGGCGAGATAAAGCCTGCCGCCGGTTTCCCGCACGATAGCATCCAGGCGGGCAAACAGTTTCAGCGTTCTGTCACCCTTGTTTGGGAAATCCAAGGCCAGGGTCACGCCTGGCCTTGGGAAACTCAGCATGCCAACGGATTCGCGGTTGCCAAAGGTTTTCAGCACCGCCAGAAACGAGCCGTCCCCGGAACGGACGATCTCCCCCAGCATCGCCTGGATCGCCTCGCGCCCAACCTCAGGCGGCACAACGCACTGGTACTGAAAAAAACCTTTGGGGCCATACATCCGGTTCCATTCCAGCAGGTTGTCGAGCGGGTAAAAAAAAGGCTCGTAATGGACGATACTCCTGCCTGCCTGCCATTTTTTGAGATTGAAATAGGCCAGATTAAACAGGCACAATGACAGCCTGTTAACCAGGGATACCGGCGGCACAAAAGGCATGGTCAGCTCTCGGCCTTTGGGCTCCAGACGAGGGCCAACCTCACTTGGATTGCCGCGCATGAAGAGCCCCCGCCCCCCGCCTCCAGAAATGCAGTCAACCCAGGAAACGGTATGCTCCCAGTCGGCTTCTGAATCGTCAGCCAGGTGGAAAAATTCATCCAGATTGGCATAAGGCACGGTCTCGGTGTCGAGCCACGGGCCAGCCACCCGGCGCAGTTGAATTTCCGCTGTGCTGATTACCCCGGTCAGGCCAATCCCGCCCACGGTGGCGGCAAACCAGGCGGGCAGCAGGTCAGGGCCACAGTCAATGGTTGTCCCATCGGTACGGATCAGCTTAATTCTTTGCACATGGTCGCCAAATGAGCCAAAAACATGATGGCTCTTGCCGTGGACATCGTTGGCAATGGCGCCCCCCACGGTGATTAGTTGTGTGCCGGGGGTGACAGGCATAATCCAGCCAAGGGGAATGACGAGCCGTTGAATATCACGCAACAGCACGCCTGCTTCACAGACCAGCCGACCCGTGTTTTTGTCAAAGCTGAGAAAACGATCCAGGCCGGTGGTGTTCCACAACACGCCCTTGGGGTTCAGGCAGACATCGCCATAGCTGCGCCCCATGCCATAAGCGAGCCCTGAGCGGCTGTTTTTCAATTGGCCTGCCACCTGCTCCCGATCAGACAGAGTCCGAACCTCATGCTCCCAGCTCCCCAGCCTTCCCCACGAGGAAACTGCTACCATGGCCTGCCCACCGTCCCGATTGCCAATACTGCGGCAAACACCACCCCTGCCAGCAGGCTGGCCTTGTCTTTTATGGCAAAGATCAGGGGATCATCATGCATCTCACCCCGATGTGCCTGCATCCACATCCAGCTTACCCAAAAGAGCATGACCGGCACCGCGCCCCAGACAAATTCCGGTGCGCGATACAGATGAACAACGGTGTTGCTGTTGAGATAAAGAGCCAACACCAGAACAGCCGCGTAGCCGGAGGTTATGCCCATCATTTGCACCAGGGGGGCATCTGAGGTATAATAACCGCGTCCGTGTACCTTTTGCTGCGCCTTCAGCAACTGTATCTGTAACTCGGCATAACGCTTGACAAAAGCAAGCGACAAAAACAAAAAAACAGAAAAGGCCAGCAGCCAGAAAGACAGCATTATACTCGCTGCGGCAGCACCAGCGACAATGCGCAAGGTGTAAAGCATCGCCAAGGTCAGGCAGTCCAGCAGAATCAGACGCTTGATTCCCCAGGAATAAGCGCTGGCCAGCCCAAAATAAAACACCAGCCAGGGGAAAAAAGTCCCCCCTACCTGCCAGGCCAAGGCCAGACTACAGAGTAATAACAGCGGGGACAAGACCACGCCCAGCCATACCGGGATCAGGCCTGAGGCAAAAGGACGCTTGCATTTGCGCGGGTGCTGCCGATCACTCTCTAGATCCAGCAGGTCATTGGCGAGGTAAACTGATGAAGCACAGAGGCTGAAGGAGAAAAAAGCAAGCAGCAGCGCCAGCCAGGTTTCGAGGTTGGTAATCTGGTGCGCTGCCAGCAGAGGGACAAACAGCAATGAGTTCTTCAGCCATTGGTGCGCCCGCAAGAGACGAAACCAGGCGAAGAAGCCTGAAATTGGCGCAGGGAACACCCTTTCCAGCTGGCAATATCCTTCTGCTTTCTTGGCCAGGGCGGCAGAGGCATTAACAACTATCGCCCGACGAGCAAGTTGCCACACCGCCAGATCCGCGCCTGAATTGCCTGCATAATCAAAGCCAGCCCTGCCAAAGCGTTGGGCAAGCGCTTCAGCCTTGTGTTTTCCAGCCAGGTTTGTGACCCCATCACTGGCTATGACCTCAACAAAAATATCGAGATGTTTTGCTATTGATGTTGCGATGGAGAGATCAGAGGCCGTACACAAGATCAGCCTGCGCCCTTGCGTGTGTTGCTGCCTTAACCAAGCAAGCAACTCAAGATTATAGGGCAAACAACTTGGCTCAAAGTCAAGGCGCTCAGCCAGTTGCCGCTTGAGTGCAGCCTTTCCTCGCGATAACCAGCCGGGGAAACGTAAGGTTGCCAAGGGATTATCCCGTAAACACCTCAACACCGATTCGTGGAGCATATCCGTGCGAATCAAGGTTCCATCAAGATCAACGACAAGGGGAAGAGTACGCAAAATGATCCTTCACAATCCGGTCGACAAAGATAGCCGGGGTACCTGGATAGAGGGGCGACTTTTATAAGGAGAAGCCGTCCCAATTTATTCAGCTTTCTGCGGCAACAGTGTACTCTAGTAAACTTTGTCAGGAAATCTTTTTTACAGCCCCAAAAAAAACGGGAGGGGCGAACAACTGTCCGCGCCTCCCGTTTAAATCTTCAGTAAAATCTATGACGATTACTTCTTGGCGGCAGCCTCCGCCCCCCCGCCTTCCAGTCCCGCGGTGATGGTCTTCCCCAGCTTGTCTTCAATCACGCTGGTGATAAACTCCTGGGTAAAATTCGCCTCTTTGCGGATAGTCTTGGTGGCATTGCCCAGAGCAACCCGCAGCTTGCGATCGCTAACCAGGGCGAGAGCCTTATCGATCCGAAGCTTCAACTCCTCGGGACTCAAGCCTTCAGCCTGGCCGATTGGGCCAAGCTCCTTGGTCTTCAGGGTAAAATCGGTGATCAATTTGACAAAGCGCGGCGCCTCTGCCGCTGAAGCCCACTGCAGACCAAAGCGCTCCGGCTTGATCCCGACCTCGGCCAGAACCTTTTTCACCAATGCACTCACACCCATCGCGTCGTAATTACCAACCTGGTAATGGCATTCGCCGAGTTGTCAGCCACCGGAGAAGATGGCATCGGCACCTTCAGCAAATCCACGCAGGACAAAGGCCGGATCAAGACGCCCGGTGCACATAACCCGGATAGTTCTAAGGTTCGGCGGATACTGGTAACGGGAAACTCCAGCGCTGTCTGCGGCGGCATAGCAGCACCAGTTGCAGAGAAACCCCAGAATCTTCGGGTTGAAATCTTTCTGGCTCATAACAAAGACTCCTCTATTTTTGCACCAAAGGCGGTGATTTGCGCGTTTATCTGTTCGTCGGTGTAGCCGCCCATGGAGATGGCAAATACCGGACAGTGCGAGGCGCAGATGCCGCAGCCCTTACAGGAGGCGGTAATGGTTTCGGCCTTGCGCTTGCCGTTTTCATCCTTGATGATCCGGATGGACTGATACGGGCAGAGCGATTCACATAAACCACAGCCGATGCAAGACTCCTTGTCCACACAGGAAATAGTGGGCTCTACCGAAACAAAGCCCTTGCAAAGCGGAATAGCCGCCT
>MGTC01000027.1:0-922 GCA_001799255.1 Deltaproteobacteria bacterium RIFOXYD12_FULL_55_16 | reverse complement strand
GCCAATTCCACTGGCCGCAACTTGACATGGGCCTCAAGGAAGAACTTGTCCTCGTTCACCGGCACCTTGAGCTGCTTGCTTATTTCTTCGGTCCCTTCGGCCACAATGCCAACACTCAAGACCAGCGCCTCAGGGGTCATGGTGACCTCGTCCCGCAGGATCGGATCGTAAAAAGTGACGCTCGTCTTTTTACCACTGCCCTTGAACTTAGGTCTATTGTCCATGGTGTAGGGGATGAAAACCACCCCTTGTTCCCTGGCCTGACGATAAGCGTCCTCAGCAAAGCCATAGGTGCGCACATCACGATAAAGCACCACCACCTGAGAGGCAGGCGCAAGGGCCTTGATCTTTAGCGCGTTTTTTACCGCGTGGTTGCAGCAGACCTTACTGCAATAATTGAGATCATCCCCCCGGGAACCAGCGCATTGCACCATAAGCACCGACTTGGGCGCCAGATTCTTGCCCTTGCCGGACAAGCGCTGCTCCAGTTCACGCTGAGTAAGCACAGTCTCGGAATAGATCACCGGGTTGCCCAACACCACTTCCGGCCGATGCTCACGGCCACCGGTGGCGATGATGATCACCCCATGGTCGATAGTAGTTTCCGTGTTGGTCTTCTTGCCCCTGGTGGTAAGAACCGAGCTGAAGTTGCCAACAAAACCGCTAACCTGGGTCAGTTCGGTATTGGTCAACACCTCAATCTTTTTGTTCTTTTTTACCTTGTCGGTCAGCTCGCAGAGAACCGTGCTCACCGTGTCACCTTGCAGGGTGTAGGCCAGATGCTGAAGATGGCCGCCAAGGGTATCTTTTTTCTCCACCACATAGGTATGGAACCCCTGATCAGCGATAGTCAATGCCGCGGTCAACCCTGCCACCCCGCCCCCCAGAACCAGAGCCTTGTTGGTGACCGGCACGGTCTGCT
>MGTC01000026.1 GCA_001799255.1 Deltaproteobacteria bacterium RIFOXYD12_FULL_55_16 | reverse complement strand
TCTTTTTCCCCGAGCGGCTGCCTACCCCGACCTTCGGCACCGGCGGCATCCTTTGGACCAGCCTTACCCTGGGGCTGCTCACCGTGCCGGTGGTAATCGTCGCTACGGAAGAGGCCCTGGGCTCCATCCCCCCCGGCATCCGGGAAGGCTCCCAGGCCCTGGCCGCCACCAAGCTCCAGACCCTGACCCGAATCCTGCTGCCCATGGCCTCGCCCGGCATCCTCACCGGCTTCATCCTCGCCATGGCGAGAGCCGCGGGCGAGGTGGCTCCGCTGATGATCACCGGGGTGGTCAAGCTGGCCCCGGCCCTCCCTCTGGATGGGGTTTTCCCCTACCTGCATCTGGACCGGAAATTCATGCACCTCGGGTTTCATATCTACGACATCGGCTTTCAATCCCCCAACGTCGAGGCGGCCAAGCCCATGGTCTATGTCACCACCCTGCTGCTGATCCTGATCGTGCTGGCGATGACCAGCACGGCCATCTATCTGCGCAACAAGATGCGGCAACGGCATTCCGTGGTCGATGTGTAATTCAATTTCTGAATCTAAGATTGAAGGGCACGGCATGCCGTGCCCCTACAGATCGCCTTCGCCCGTGATCTGTTACCAACGAGGAGAAAAATGCAGAAAAAAACCGGTTCCGCCATAATCCATATTGAAAACCCCCAGGTCGAGATCGAGGGGTTGAACCTCTATTACGGGGAGAGCCAGGCGCTCACCAATCTGACCTTCGGGATCTCCGCCCGGCAGGTGACCGCCCTGATCGGCCCCTCCGGCTGCGGCAAATCCACCCTGATCCGCTGCATCAACCGGATGAACGATCTGGTGGACGGCCTGCATCTCACCGGGACAATCAGGATCAACGGGGAAAACATCAACGACCCGGCCCTGGATGTGATCGAGTTGCGGCGCAAGGTCGGCATGGTCTTCCAGAAATGGAACCCCTTCCCCAAGTCCATCTATGAAAACATCGTCTACGGGCTGCGAATTGCCGGCATTCAGGATCAGGCCGTACTCGATGAGGCCGCGGAAAAATGCCTGAAACGGGCCGCCCTCTGGGATGAGGTCAAGGATCGGCTGCACCAATCGGCCATGGGACTTTCCGGCGGCCAGATGCAGCGGCTCTGCATCGCCCGCGCCATTGCGGTGAGCCCGGAGATCATCCTCATGGACGAGCCCTGCTCGGCTCTGGACCCGCGCTCCACCGGCAGGATCGAGGATCTCATCCGCGAGCTGCGGGGGGAATACACCATCATCATCGTCACCCACAACATGCAGCAGGCGGCGCGGATCTCCGACTACACGGCCTACATGTATCTGGGGGAGTTGATCGAATACGGGCCGACCCAGGCCCTGTTCACCATGCCAAGTAAAAAGGAAACCGAGGATTATATCACCGGCCGATTTGGCTGAGTGCAAACGTCCAGCAGCACCACATCTGCTTTGTCATCGGCCTGCTCGTGTGCACCAGCACACTTCGCAGACCTCTTCCTAGCATCTGCGGCACTGCTGGGCGTTTGCAACAAGGTCGGGGGGAAGACACTCAGCCGCATAGAGAATTAAAATGTCCTCCCGCAAAGCGGGGGCACCATTTAAGCCCCCAAAGGGGGCGCTGCTCTTCCCCCATTGTCACGCCGCCGAGCACCGGAGAGGCTGCCGAAAAAGGGCTTTGCACTGTTTGAGCACCCCACAAGGGGGCATAAACTCCGCGAGTTTGCAAAGCCCCGGCAGCATCGAGGAGTACCCCATGCGGGGCATAAACTCCGGGCATCCCGCCTCCGGCGGGACAAGTGGCTGGGTGCCCTTTCTTTTGGTTCGTTTTCTTTGTACCCCTGCGGGGCATAAAGTCCAGCAAAGAAAATGAACAAACCTCCACCAACAAGCCGGATCGCCCAAACCTTCCGGTCGATACCGCTGTTTTATGAAAAACAAGGAGACACTTCATGGCTAAAAATATTCAAACAGAAATAGAAAAGCTCAAAAACCAGATCGTCTATCTCGGCACGGCGGTGCAGGAAAACATGCAGAAATCAGTCAAGGCCCTGTGGGAAAAAAATCCCGACCTGGCCCGGCAGGTGATCGCCACGGACAAGGGCGAGATCGACAGCCTGGAGATCAGCGTGGAGGAAGAATGCCTGCGCCTTCTCGCCCTGCATCAGCCGGTGGCCGGCGACCTGCGCTTCATCGTCACCGTGCTCAAGATCGACAACGATCTCGAACGCATCGGCGACCTGGCCGCCAAGATCGCCGATAAAGTCATCCTACTCCATGACGTCGACCCGGTCCGCTTTGCCGCCGACGACATGCGGATTCCGGAGATGTTCAACTCCATGTTTGCCAAAACCATCTGGATGTTCCAGAATACCATGGAAGCCTTTATCAACGAGGATACCGATCTGGCCTACAAAGTGTGCCTGGAGGATGATGAGGTGGATCGGGACAAGGCCTCTATCCGCACCGAGATGGAGGAGATCATTCTGCACGATCCGGCCCAGCAGGTCTATCTGGCCAAGCTGATCAGCGTGGCCCGGAGCATGGAACGCATCGCCGATCACTGCACCAATATCTGCGAAGACATTATTTATATGGCGCAGGGCAAGATTGTCCGCCATCATATAGCTGAGTTGAGCAGCTTGCCTGCTCAAACGAAACTTATACCCGAAGGGTGAATAACCAGATAGCCTTACGGGAACTGCGCAGGAGAAAGTAAATGGCCAGAGAAACCATCCTTGTCGTGGAAGACGATGAAAACATCCAGCAGCTGGTTGGTTACAACCTGGCCAAGGCCGGGTTCCATGTCCTTTATGCCGACAACGGAGAGCAGGCGCTCAGCGTCATCAAGCGGGAAAAGCCGGAGTTGATCGTGCTCGACCTCATGCTCCCGGGCTTGAGCGGCTTCGAGGTCTGCAAACTGGTGCGCAAGGACCCCAAAACCAGGAATCTGCCCATCGTCATGCTCACCGCCAAAAGCGAGGAGAACGACATGGCCATGGGTCTCGACCTCGGGGCCGACGATTACATCACCAAGCCCTTCAGCCCCAAGGTCCTCATCTCCCGAATCAAGGCCGCCCTGCGCCGCAAGGAAGGTCTGGCCGAAGAAGGGAGCGAAGGCAGGAACAAGGGCACCCTCACCGTGCACGGAATAACCATCGACCCAAACCGTTACGAGGTTCTGGTGGGAGAGGAAGCCATTATCCTGACCGTGACGGAATTTTCCATCCTGGAGCTGCTGGCCCGGCGGCCGGGCTGGGTCTTCAACCGCCAGCAGATCATCGATGGAGTCCGGGGCTATGACTACGTCATCACCCCCCGCGCCGTGGATGTGCAGGTGTTCGGCCTCAGAAAAAAACTGGGCGAGGCGGGCAGATACATCGAAACCGTGCGCGGCATCGGCTACCGCATGCAGGGTTAAAGACGGGCGTCGGCAACTCCCCCCTGTTCAAGGTTCACACCCAGAGGGTATAAGTTTCGTTTGCACCCTAAAGGGCATAAAATCCGGCAAGCTGCTCAACTCAGCTTAAAAAAATGCACCAGATTGCGCCCACGTTCCTTGGCTTGATACATCGCCATATCGGCCCATTTAAGGACATCTTCAGGACTGGCTTCATGGTTGATGAACAGCACTACGCCTATACTCGACGTGCAATGATGTTCTACTGTGATCTCCCTATTGTCACCTTCCCTGCTCGTCAGCAAATAGGGCTCGGCCAGGGTGACCCGAATCTTTTCCGCGATAATGCTAGCCTGCGCATGGGATAGAGCCTGATCAACATCCAACTCGCTGAGCATCACCACGAATTCGTCACCTCCGAAACGCGCTACGGTATCCATTCCCCGCACGCAACGGCTGAGGCGGTGCGCCACTTCAATCAGCAGCAGGTCGCCAACATTATGTCCGTGCGTATCGTTGAGCGGCTTGAAGTTATCCAAATCCAGAAACATCACCGCGCCATAACGCCCACTGCGTTTGCTGGCAGCCATCGCCTGCCCCAGACGGTCATTAAGCAAGCGGCGATTGGCAAGGTGCGTCAGGGTATCATAGAAAGCCAGCTCGCGAATCTGTTCCTCAATTTTCTTGCGGTCAGTGATGTCCCGGGACACATGCACCACACTCACTACCTTGCCATTCCTGTCGAAGACCGGCGAGGTAGAGACCTCGGTATAAAACTTATTGCCGTTCGCCGGACAATGGATATGTTCGACTCTCGAGTGCTTCCCGGCGGTAACGGTTTCTTGCATCGGACAGATATCGAAGGGGGGGCCACAGGGATCGAGCTGATTATGGGTCAACTCGTGACATTTTCTTCCCACCACCTCCGCCTCGGCCAGGCCGACCTGTTTGAGGAATACGGCGTTGCAGCCGATGACCCGGTAATCGCTGACATCGATGATTGAAATGGCATCGTCGATACTGTCCATCACGATTCTGGAGAACTCGTTGGCGATCGTGATTGCCTCTTCCGCTTGCTTGTATTCGGTGATGTCCTCCGTTATGCCCATCAGTTTTTCAACGCTGCCCTGCTTGTTTTTGATGGGAACAAAACACGATTTGCAAATCTTCCCGTGCGGCCCGCTGGCCTTAAATTCGAAGCGCGTGGTTTCACCGGCATACGCCCTGGCAAGCAGTTCCGCTATGCGCTCCCGGTCTGTATCACTTACCGCGTCCAGATATAAAGAGCCTGCCACCTCGCCTTCCTCTTTGACGCCCCGCATGAGAAGGCCGGCCCGGCTCATGGAGGTTATCCTGCCTTCCAGGTCTATCTCATGAATGCTCACCGGGGCGTTTTCGACGAGCAAGCGGTAATGATTTTCGCTTGCGCGCAAGTCACGGGTTATTTTTTCGGTGTTCAGCCGCGCTGCCTCCAGCTCCCGGGTGCGGAGGCGCACCTGTTCCTCAAGGGTGATCGCGGTCTGAAACAGGTTGAAAGCGGAGCCCTGCATGCCGGCATTGCGTTCGGCGCGATTCATCAGGGCCTGGATGATCTTGTTCAGCCGCGCGATCTCGGCCTGCAAAACCTGTTCATCGGCAATAGGCGCCGGCTGTACTTGCTCAGTCATCACGCGGCTCTCTGGCTGCTTTAAGGGCAGAGCCGATGGCAATCCCGGTAAGCGTCTGGTTGATGTGGACACCATGGAACTGTTCGCCGTAGCTGCTAAAACCTATGGTGTTGTTGCGCCGAAAAATCTCTCCGACAATATCTTTCAAGCCGTTCTGGGAAACTTCCAGATTGCGCAAAATACAATCGCAACCAAAAACAAGCTGGGGCGGCCCGATCTCCGTGCGAATATTATCAAAAGTCTGCTCCAGGTTATGCACCAGATCCACCCCATGCGCCACCCTGAGCACCACCCCCTCTTCGATGGCGCAAAAGAAAGTCAGGCTGCCGTCGGGATTGGCTTTCTGGATGGAGCGCACATAGTCCGTCCCATCTATCACCACCACCACGGGCGAAGCGGCGAAGCGCATGGGATTAAGATCATGCACGTCAACGCCCACCAGCCGCGCATATTCTTCTGCGGCCGGGAGTCCATTGATCTCGGTGACAATGCGCCTGGCTGGGTCGGCTTCCGTGACCACCAACCGTTCATCGGTGGAAACAAAATGCTGGGTTTTGAAGATCTTGAAGGGCAAGGAGGTGGTGATCAGGATCAGTGCTACACTATCAAGGTGAAAGCGGCCATTGCAAAAAATGCCTGTCTTGGCGAATTTCAGATCATCACCCGCCGAACCGCCAATCAGCGGGATTTTGCCCAACGCATACTGCAAGGCATGCGCCACCGGTTCCTCGCGGATGGACAAACCGTCTATCAACATAAAGGCGAAGCTGTTATCCGGGCCTGCCTGGGGCGCTTTGCTTTCAAGGCGCTGCAGCAGGGCCTGGGCAAAGTTATGCCCGCGAGTAATATCGAACTGGCTCAAATGATCCAGCACCTCACTAACGGCCAGACAACTGCCCACGGCAAAACTCGCCCCGGACAGGCTATGCGAGCGATAACCGGCTGGGCCGATTTCCCCGGCCGTGGTGCAGCCCACTACTTGCACCCCGGCAAAAAGGTGATTCATTTCTGCGGCCAAAACCTCAAGGTCATATTCGCTGGAGCAGAAAAAAATCACCAGCTCCGCATCCGGCTGTGCCAAAGCGGCATGAAACTCCTGCACCGCTTGGCGCGCTTCTGCGGCAGACGATTGCGCCATCCGAATAGACGGACTATTCATGTCGCCCCCTTGGATCATCGTTGGTGAGATAGCGGATAAAGATGTTGGCATCGAGAAAACTTGCGTTCATGACATTTCCTCGACAACCCGGCGGCCCACCGCATCCTTAGCTGTTTGCAGTTCCAATCGGAATCACCTCCGCCCGCTACTATGCCGCGAAAATCTTGCAGTGTTTTTACCGGCACGAGGATAATTCTGTCGCCTTCGGTGATAAAATCGACCTGATCGTTGGGGTCGATCCCGTATTGCCTCCTGATGGCGATCGGAATCGTAACCTGGCCCTTGGTGGTTATTGTCGATATCATTTTCTACCTCCAATGGAATGTCTTACTTTCAGGATCCAGAGGACGCTACTCGACTATTTTTCTATTGGGCATAGTTCTGAAAGGCAACTTTGTTGCCCGGTTTTCATGTCAGGCAGCCAGTGGCTGGATGCGTGTTAATGATTCGCCCGCCGCCTTTTCCGCTTCTTCGGTGTCGTAGTCAGCCTGCAAGCCGAGCCAGAATCCTGGCGTAGTGACGAAGGCGCGTGATAGTCGCAGGGCGGTGTCGGCGGTGATCGAGCGCTTGCCTGCGCAGATTTCGCTGATGCGCATGGCCGAAACGCTGATGGTCTTGGCCAGTCTGTATTGGCTGATTCCCATCGGCGCCAGAAATTCTTCCCGCAGGATCTCACCGGGGTGGATATTCGGCAGTCTATTCATTCTTGTCTCCTGTTAGTGGTAGTCGCAGATCTCGACCTGCTCCGCGTTGCCGTCAGCCCACACAAAGCAGACCCGCCATTGGTCGTTGATCCGGATACTCCATTGCCCTTGCCGGTTTCCAGGAAGACGCTCAAGGCGATTAGCTGGAGGAATCCGCAGGTCGTCGAGGGCGCGGGCGTTGTTCAGCATTCTAAGTTTTCGACGGGCAACAATCTGGATTTGATTGGGCAATTGCCGTGAAAATTCGCCGTGCCACACCTTTGCCGTTTCGCTGTCCTGGAATGTCGAAATCATGAAATTATAGTATGGTGTAGAGATATTATTGTAAAGCGATATTATCGGGGAACATTGGGGGCTTGCTTGACTTACTGCCATTCTTCTGGAGCCAAGGGGGGGCGCTGGTTCTAAAGAAACTTATTTTCAATAACATGAAGGATATCGTTGCTTGCTAATTAGCCATTGCACTGCGTCAAGCGGGCAGACCTGATCTTTAAAGTTTTCCTCTCAGTCTTCCTTCAAAATAGAACTTGTGCCCTCTGGGTGCGAGCAGGATGGTGAAGGTTGCGCCCTTGCCGAGTTCGCTGGTTACCCCTACCTCGCCGCCGTGCGCCTGGACAATGTGTTTGACGATGGCCAGTCCCAGGCCGGTGCCGCCCAGTTTGCGGCTGCGGGCCGCGTCGCTCCGGTAGAAGCGCTCAAAAAGGCGCGGCAGGTGCTGGGGCGCGATCCCCGCCCCGAAATCCTGAACCTCGACGGCGATCTTGCCGCCATCCCGTTCCCCGGCCCGGATCAGCACCCGGCCGCCCTCGTCGCTGTATTTGATGGCATTGACGATGAGGTTGGTGATTGCCTGTTCGAACAGGGGGCTGTTGAGGTCGGCGGTGAGATCGGCCGGCGCGTCGAGTTCGATGCCGATCTTTTTCTCGGCCGCCTTGAGGCCGCAGGTCTCGATGGCCCGGCGCAGCGGGGTGGTGATTTTTTCTTCCGTCAGGGCAAGCCTGGTCTGCTCCTGTTCCAACCGGGACAGGGCGAGGAGATCTTCGATGATGGCGTG
>MGTC01000025.1 GCA_001799255.1 Deltaproteobacteria bacterium RIFOXYD12_FULL_55_16 | reverse complement strand
AGCTTTTCCTCAACCCACCCGGACGGTGGGGAAGGGATTGCTGTAACTCTAAAGTCCAGAACCTCTACTCATAACGCAGGGCCACGGCCGGATCGACCTTGGCCGCCTGCCAGGAAGGATACAGGGTGGCAACCAGGGTAATAACCGTGGCCGACAGGGAAATGAGGAGGACATCTGCGGGCAGGACCAGCACCGGCAGAGTAGAAATCGGGTACACCTCGGGCAGCTTGATAAACTGGTAGCGGCTTAAGAGCGCGCAGAGACCCAAGCCCCCCAGCACCCCCAGAAAAGTGCCGGTAAGACCGATAATCAGGCCCTCGTAGATAAAAATCCGCATGATACTGCCGGAGGTGGCGCCCATGGCTTTCAGGATGGCGATATCCTTGTTCTTCTCCATCACCACCATGATCAGGGTGCTGACAATATTGAAGGCGGCGACCATCACCACCAGGGCCATGATTATGGAGAGGGCCGTCTTTTCCAATTGGAGGGCGGAAAAGATGTTCCGGTTCATCCGCATCCAGTCCTTGGCGAAATAATTCGGCCCCAGGGCCTGTTCGATCCTTCTTGCGATCCGGTCCGCCTGATTAAGATCCCTGGTTTTAACCTCCAGGCCATGCACCATGCCGGGCAGATCAAAGAAGCGCTGCGCGGTTTCCAGGGAGACATAGGCCAGGGCGGAATCATACTCGTACATGCCGGTTTCAAAGATCCCGACCACCTGACAGGTGGAGACCTTGGGCAGCACGCCCATGGGCGTCAGAGGCCCGGAAGCCGAGATCAGCCGCACCCGGTCATGCAGCGAGACATGCAACTGGGCGGCAAGCTCCTTGCCCAGGATAATGCCTGGCGGCCTTCTCTCCTCGCTCGACCCTGGCGACAAAGCCGCGATTGAGCCGGTGCGCAGATTCTTTTCCAGATTAAGCACGCCCTGGGCGGTGGCAGGATCAAGACCACGCAGCACAGCGCCGGTGCCGCCCTCGCCACTGGTGATCATGGCCTGGCTGTAAAGATAGGGGGTGACCCCGCTCACCCCCTCAACCGCGCGAACCTTTGCGGCAATCTTCTCGTAGTCGCTGATATTGCCGGTATAATCCTGAACCACGACATGGGAGTTGATGCCTAAAATCTTATCCCTGAATTCAGAGGTAAAGCCGGTCATCACCGCGAGAACCACAATCAGGGCCATAACCCCGACCATGACCCCGGCAATGGAGATCAACGAAATAAGCGAGATAAAGCCGTGCTTGCGCTTGGCCTTCAGGTATCGCAGACAGACAAACCATTCAAAATTCAAAATTGCCCTCTCTTAACAGAAACAGTCCAAAAAAAATGCCCTTGCCGGGTCAATTTGATAGAGGCTGTAAGCGATTACAGGGTGCGGCAGATGCGCGACAGAGGACTGCGAAGTGTGCTATTGCACATGAGCAGACCGATAACAAAGCAGATGTCGTGCCCTGTAATCGCTTACAGGTGTTACTTGCTTTCTGGACGCAAATGCGGAAAGAGAATAACATCCCGGATTGAGGCGGAATCGGTCAGCAACATGACCAGACGGTCGATGCCGATACCCTCCCCTGCCGCAGGGGGCATGCCATATTCCAGAGCCCGGACAAAGTCCTCATCCATCTCGGGGAAGATCTCCTCGTCACCGCCCCGCTCGGCAATCTGCCTGGCAAGCCGCTCTTTCTGGTCAATGGGATCATTAAGCTCGCTGAAGGCATTGGCTATTTCCCGACCGGTCACAAAAAGCTCGAACCGGTCGGTGACCTCGGGATTTTTCTCGTTGCGACGGGCCAGCGGCGAGACCTCGGTGGGATACTGGGTCACAAAGGTGGGATTGATCAGCCTTTCTTCCACCAGCAGTTCAAACAGTTCGGTCTTGGCCTTGCCATGCCCTGCCAGCGGGGCAAGCGCGATGCCCTTTTCCTTGGCCAGCTGCCGGGTGCGGGCCGGATCGGCCAGCACTTCCTGGTCAACGCCACCCACCTCCAGCAACGCCTCATCCATGGTATAGCGCTTCCAAGGCGGGGAAAGATCCACCTCCTGCCCCTGGTAGCTCACCAGCATGGAGCCGGTGACCTCAGCGGCAACGTAAGAAACCATCTCCTCGGTAAGATCCATGAGATCTTCGTAGGTGGCAAAGGCCTGGTAAAACTCAAGCATGGTGAATTCCGGATTATGCCGGGTAGAAAGCCCTTCGTTCCTGAAATTACGGTTGATCTCAAAGACCTTTTCAAAGCCGCCGACCAACAAACGCTTCAGGTAAAGCTCCGGGGCGATGCGCAGGTAAAGATCCATGCCCAGGGCATTATGATGGGTTTTGAAGGGCCTGGCCGTAGCCCCGCCGGCAATAGGCTGCATCATCGGGGTTTCAACCTCCATAAAGCCCCGATTTACCAAGAAATCACGGATCAGGCGGATGATCTCCACCCGTTTCCTGAAGGTGTCACGCACCTCCGGATTCATAATCAGATCGACATAGCGCTGGCGGTAGCGGGTTTCTACATCGGTAAGGCCGTGAAACTTCTCCGGCAGAGGGCGCAGGGATTTGGTGATCGGCTTGACACTTGCCGCGTCGATAGTGAGCTCGCCGGTCTGGGTGCGAAACAGGACGCCGCTAAAGCCGACAATGTCGCCAAGATCAAGTTTCTTGAAGATCTGGTAGACCTCAGGCCCAACCCCATCGCGCTTGACATAGACCTGAATACGGCCTGTTTCATCCTGGATCTGGACAAAGGCGGCCTTGCCGAACCTGCGCAAGGCCATGATCCGGCCTGCCACTGATTTGATCCCCTCTTCCAACGGCGCATCCGGATTGTCATTTTTCGCCAGGATGTCGCTGATCCGATGGGCGGGCCGAAAATCGTTGGCATAGAGATTAACGCCCAGCTCCGCCAGCTCCTGGGCTTTTTGCCGACGTTGCTTCAAAACCTGATTCAGTTCTTCCATTGCTAGATACTCAATTTATGATGATTAAAAAAACGTAGCTAACCAACGCCTGCCTCTACAGATATTTGTCCCGCAACAGCCGGGAAAGATCCCGGGTCAAGGCCAGCACCTTTTTGGCGTGAGCCAGAGGCAGGGACCCGGTGCCGCAGCTTGGGGTGATCAGGGTCTGCCGCAACAACGTCTGATAATCCCAGGAGCCGCCCACAAGCTGCGCGGCCTGCTCCTCCCAGCGCGCCAGAAGGGACTCCGCTGTTTCTCGTTCGATATATTCCTTCTCCGCAGTGGGCACGAGCCCCCAGGCAATAATGCCGCCCCGTTCCAGGAATCGGTACAGCGCCTCCTTACAGGCGACCAGCTTGTCGAAAAACCCGTAGGCGTCAAAGCTGACAATATCAAGAGAGGTGGAGAGGAGAAATTCCCAGTCGGTATTGGCGCAGACATGGACGCCCACCAGTCCGCCTGCTGCCTGGGCCGCGCCGATGATCTCATTGAGCTCCTGGCCAAGCTCGTCTACGGAAACACTGAGAAAGGCCGAGGAGCCAAGACCGGCCAGGGCCGGTTCGTCTATGAACAGAATAACCGGTGCCTGCGCCTGAGCCAGAAACTGCACCTGCCAGGCGGCCTTGAGAGAAAGCCCCTTCACCACCATTTCCCGGATGGTCGGCTCATAATAGGCGGCCCGGCCTTCCCGGTCATGAAGCCCGGTGAGCAGGGTAAACGGCCCGGTCATCTGCCCCTTGACTGCAACCACCGACTTTCCTGCCACCGCCTCTTGCAGGGCAAAAAGGCCCTGGGCCCTGTCCGGGCTTACGGCAAAAGGCGAGCCCGGCAAAAGACTCGGGTCGTCCAGGGCGGCAAGATACTGCTCAAAATAGGCCAGCATCTCCTCGGCAAAGGTCTCGGTCTGAATATCGAAATAAGTGCGCCCCGCCTCTTCGATGATGCCGGGCATCCCTTCGCTGAACTGACTGAGCATCCCTTCCTTGGGGTTGCTCGGCAATTGCGGCCACAGGGGAATGTCGGGGGTATGGGCAAAGATGAGGGCAAACGCTTCCCGGTGATCAGTAACCGGCAGACTGCCAATGAGAGTCGCCAGGCCATTTGCCTGAAAACGGGAGGATGAATTATCTTGAGTCATGGCTTGTTCCAGTATCAGAAATGGCGCGGCTGCTTAGATGCCAGATTGCAAAACAGGAGATCAAAAAAGCGAAACCAAGCTTTTTTAATCTCCTGCTAGCTATCAACAATATGGTGAAAAGTCAATGCCTTTTGGGGCGAGCGCGGATCAGCCCCGCCACCTTGTCCCTCTTGAGGGCTGTAAAATATTTAGCCACGAAACCCACGAAAAACACGAAAGGTTTTGTAAGCCGGAAACTTTTGCTGACCTTAAAGCTGAAGTTTTTCGTGCCTTTCGTGGGTTTAGTGGCAACATAAAATCAGTCCACTTTGATCCCCCAGATATCCCTGGCATATTCCCGGATAGTCCGGTCGCTGGAGAATTTGCCCATCCGGGCCACGTTGAGGATGGACTTGCGAATCCAGTTCGGCTGATCCAGATACAGCTCACCCACCTCTTTCTGACAGCGGAGATAATCCTCCAGATCAAGCAGCAGCAGGTACGGATCGTTGATATTTAGCAGGCCCTCGATGATCGGGGCAAACAGACTGGTGTCACCCCTGCTGAAATAGCCGCTGCGGATGCTGTCCAGGGTGCGTTTCACCTCCTGGTTGTCGCGATACACGTCAAAGGCATTGCGGCGTGGATTCCGCTTGGTTTCCTCAACCTCCTCTGTGGTCATGCCGAAGATGAACATGTTCTCAGCCCCAACCTCCTCGCGAATCTCGACATTGGCCCCATCCAGAGTGCCGATGGTCAAAGCGCCATTTAAGGAAAATTTCATATTGCCGGTGCCGGAGGCCTCGGTACCAGCGGTGGAGATCTGCTCGGAAAGATCGGAGGCCGGAAAGATCTTTTCGGCGACAGACACGCCATAGTTGGGGATAAACACCACCTTGAGCCGGTCGTTCATCCGGGAATCATGGTTGACTACCTCGGCCACCGAATTGATCAGCTTGATGATCAATTTCGCCTTGAAATACGAAGGAGCGGCCTTGCCCGCAAAAATAACGGTTCGGGCCGGAGAATCATTGTCCTCCCCGTTGGCGATCCGGTGGTACAGGGTGATAACATGCAGGACGTTGAGCAGCTGCCGCTTGTACTCGTGGATCCGTTTCACCTGGACATCGAACATGGTGTCGGGGTTGACCGTCACCCCGCATTCCAGCCTGATGATAGCAGCCAGACGTTTTTTGTTCTCGACCTTCACCTTGGCCCATTTCTGCTGAAACTCCACCTGCTCGGCATAGGGCTCAAGATTGCGCAGATAATCGAGATTGGTGACCCATTCCCCGCCAATGGTGGTAGTGATCAGTCCAGCCAGGCCGGGATTGCATTTAAGCAGCCAGCGCCGCTGGGTTATGCCGTTGGTTTTGCAATTAAAACGACCTGGGTAAAACTCATGAAAATCCTTAAACAACCTGGTCTTCAGCAGATGGGTATGGAGTTCAGCCACCCCATTGACCGAATGGCTGCCCACGATGGCCAGATACGCCATGCGCACCCTTTGCACCGGCCCCTCCTCGATAATGGACATGGAGCGTTGCAGATCGTCCCGGCCCGGATAACGGAGGGCAACTTCTTCAAGAAAGCGGCGGTTGATCTCGTAGATGATCTCAAGGTGTCGGGGCAGCACCTTGCCCAGCAGCTCCACAGGCCAGCTTTCCAGGGCCTCCGGCATCAGGGTGTGATTGGTGTAGCCAAAGGTGCCCACGCAGATCTCCCAGGCCTTTTCCCAGGAAACCGACTCCTCGTCCACCAGAAGCCGCATGAATTCGGGAATGGCAATGGAAGGATGGGTATCGTTGAGCTGCACTGCGATCTCATCGGCGAACGAATCAAAATCGTTATGCTTTTTCTTGTGCCGCCGGAGGATATCCTGAAAGGTGGCAGCCACGAAAAAGTACTGCTGCTTTAAGCGCAGCTCCTGGCCCTGCCGGATATCGTCCGAGGGGTAGAGAACCTTGGAAATCGTTTCCGACTGCACCTTTTCCTGCACCGCCGTGATGTAGTCGCCCCGGTTGAACGAACCGAGATCAAGATCACGGGAAGCCTTGGCGGTCCAGAGGCGCATATTGATGACATTATCATTGTTAAAACCAGGCACCAGAACATCACAGGCCATGGCCATGATCTCTTTCGTCTCGACCCATTCGCTGACAAACTCGCCCTGGTTGTTTTTATACCGCTGCACCCGGCCGTAATACTTTACCGGGTAGAGATTCTGGGGTCTTTCATACTCCCAGGGAGTGCCGTAGCGCAGCCAGTCATCAGGATGTTCCATCTGAAACCCATCAACGATGCGCTGATAAAAAAGGCCGTATTCATAACGGATGCCATACCCGTACGCCGGCACCCCCAGGGTTGCCAGGGAATCAAGAAAACAGGCGGCCAGGCGGCCAAGACCGCCGTTGCCGAGCGCGGCATCATCCTCTTCCTCCCTGAGTTCCTCAAGGTCGTAGCCCATCTCCTCTAAAACCCCGGCCATCTCATCATAAAAACCGAGGTTGATCAGGCTGTTCCCCAACGACCGGCCAATAAGAAACTCCAGAGACAGATAGTAGACCCGTTTCTTGCCTTTTGCGTAATAACCCTTTTGCGTGGAAACCCAGTGTTCGACCAGAAAATCTCGAATAGTGTAAGCCAGAGCCTTGTAAATATCCCTGCTCCCGGCCCGTTGAGGGTCACGGCCAAGGAAACTCAGGATATGATGATTGATCGTGGTCAGAAAATCCTGTTTGGTGAGCGATTTAAAGAGGGCACAGTACGGGCCTTGCGGGGTATTTTCGTTCATGATTGCGACCTGCTTGCCTGAGGTTGACCTGCTTATTTAAAATCACGACCTCTTTTGCGACATCTGTTCTGTTAAGGGTACAACAGTGTTTTAAAAACAGTCAAACATATTCGCCTGCTGCCCCGGCTTTTGCTCTTCGCTCGTAAACACCCATCTTCACCCAGGCCAGGGCCTGCTCCCGGTTCGAGACCAGGCCCTCCACCTGCGCCACGAGCAGGCCGTCAAGAATCTTCTTGAAAGAAGGCCCGGGCTTGAGGGCAAAAATCTCAATAAGGTCATGCCCCGTGAGCAGCGGCGGGTTGGCGAATACCGGCTGGATATGCGCCACATCCACCCCATGCACCTCACGCAAAAGCAGGGCCAGATTTTCCTCCATACCAGGCGGCTTGCCTACCCCCTGCCCGGCAAGGCTGTCCGCCATGGCCAGCAAAAAAAGGCTGGCCAGATCATCACCCGCCGCCTTGATCAGCCGCAGACAGGCCTTGCGGCTGATCCCGGTGCGCAAGCGCGCGTTGCTGAGATGAAAGGGCCACATGTGCAGCGCGATGAGCCGGGCCACCCGATTGCGGTCATCCCTGGGCCAGTGCAGCCTTTCGGCGATGGTCTCAAAAATCTTGGCCCCAGCCTGATCATGATTATAAAAGGTTATCTTTTCCCCGGCCAGCCGGTAGGACTTCGGTTTGCCCAAGTCATGAAACAAGGCGGCCCATTTCAGCAGAACGACCCGTTTCCCCTGGGCTATTTCGCTGAACAGCCCACCCTGCCCAGAAAAATACGCCTCCGGGGCAGGCAGGATTTTTTCCAGACAGCGCAAGGCCTCCAGACTGTGCCCGAACACATCAAGATGATGGCTGGCAGGCTGATTAAGCCCTCGTTCCGCAGCAAGCTCCGGGAAGACCACCCACAGGAGCCCGCTATCCGCCATACGGCTGATCGTCTGCCCGGCACGAGGCGAGGCCATGATCAGGCCAAGCTCATAGGCCACCCGCTCCCTAGCCGCCTTGGTCAGCAACTCGCCATGCGCGGCAATAGCAGCCTCGGTTTGAGCTTCGATGGCAAAACCCAGGGTGGCCGAAAAGCGATAGGCCCGCAACAGCCGCAAGGGATCGGCCCACAGATTGAGCAAGGCCGGGGTTTTAATAAGTTTTTGCCCCAGATCGGCCACGCCCCCAAGAGGATCAATAACCGTAAGCGAGGCCAGCCTCCCGGTTTCAGAGGCAAGAGGAACAGCCATGGCGTTAACGGTGAAATCCCGCTGGCCA
>MGTC01000024.1:39729-53846 GCA_001799255.1 Deltaproteobacteria bacterium RIFOXYD12_FULL_55_16 | reverse complement strand
AATACTTTTTTCTGCTTCTGGCAGATTTTTTCAAAGATCGCGAAACTCTAAAGTCCAGTAGGTTGACTGGGCACTGTATAATCATGTTTGCCTGAATTAAAACGATTTTTTTGAAAAAAATATCCATGTCACACTCCCTGCATGATCTTCTCCCTCAATTCAGCCGCTGGCTTTCTGTGGAAAAGGGCTACTCCCCCAAGACTGTTGAGAGCTATGGGCGAGATCTTGCTGAATTTACATTGTTTGTCGCACCTTGCCTTGATGTGCGCCAGATTGAGGTCAGTGCTGTCCGCTCTTATGTCTATGCCTTAAACGGCAAAAACAAAGGGAGTTCCGTGGCCAGGAAGCTCTCCGCCCTGCGTACCTTTTTTCGCCACCTTATTCGTGAGGGGATTATCTTGCATGACCCTGTTGCCCCCATTGCCAGGCCGAAACAAGAAAAACACATGCCGGTTTTTCTTACCGTAGACGAGATTTTTACCCTACTGGAGATGCCGGGCGATGAGGATGCCTTCGCCTTTCGTGACCGGGCGATTCTTGAGAGCCTCTATTCCACCGGGCTGCGGGTTGCCGAGCTTGCCGCTCTTGATCTGGAGCGTCTTGATGCGGAAGAAGGCATGCTCAGGGTTACCGGCAAGGGCAACCGGGATCGGCTGGTGCCGGTGGGCCGTCCGGCCCTGGAAGCCTTGCGCCAATACCTGCCCCAGCGGATCCTGTTGATTCGCGAACGGATCGCCCGTGGGGATGCGCCGGAAAACAAGGCCGTTTTTCTGAATCACCGGGGTCTGCGGCTTACTACCCGCAGTATTGAGCGGCTGGTGAAATTTTACGCCCTGCGGGCCGGAATCGCCGCCCGGGTAACGCCCCATGCCCTGCGGCATTCCTTTGCCACCCATCTTCTGGAAATGGGGGCAGATCTGCGGATGGTGCAGGAACTGCTGGGGCATGTCAGTCTGTCCACCACCCAGCGCTACACCCATTTGAATATGGATCATTTAAACGAGGTCTATGACCGGGCCCATCCTAAGGCAAGAAGGTGATGAGAGAAAAAGGCCTTCAGCCCTTGGCTTCAATAATGTCGTAACGAAGAGAATCGAACAGGTGAAAAAACAGGCGCAGGATATATCGGGAGCTGAATCTATCAGCTGATAACTTTTCCTTTTTTACAGGCGATCACCATGATTGAACACGATTTGAAATACTGCCCCAAGTGCCGGGACGAGTACCGGCAGGAAATGGAAATCTGCGCGACCTGCGCTTTACCCCTGGTACTGGGAGCGGATCTGGCGGTCAGGGAAAAAAGTGCCTCCCGCCGGAGCCGGAAAGGGCCCTTGACCCCGGATGATCATCTGCTCGTCATTTTCCAGGCCGCTCTTGCTGAACTCAAGCACCTTAAGGCGCTGCTGGAGGCCGACCAGATAGGGGTCATGATCAGTAAGGACAGTCAGGGGTGCGCCAGTGGCGGTTGCGCGCCCAAGTTTCAGCTTCTGGTGCGGCAGGAAGAGGTGCAGGATGCCCTGCTGATTCTTGCCGAGGAGCATCACCGGGCTACCGTCCTGGCTGAGCATGACGCGACTCATGCCGAGGCGGTTTTTAACCCCGAGGCCATGGAGGCGGTCTGTCCGGCCTGCGGCTTTGCCTTTGCCACCACCACCACGACCTGCCCGGATTGCGGGTTGTGTTTCGGGTAAGTGACTCAGGAAATTTTAAAGTTGAGTTGAGCTGTTTGCCTGCTCAAACGAAACTTGCTGAACTTGTAACAACCTGAAAAGCTTACAGGCCAACCACACTAAATCAAGCACTTACATTAATACCCGTTGTGATGTCGGCACTGCTGCCGACGACTGACACGTGGCTTTTTACGATTTCAACAAACTTATGTCCTTTGGGTATAAAAAAAGGGGCAACCGCAGAACAACGGCTGACCCCTTTTCTGATTGTCATCTGGAGGCGGCGAGCGGATTTGAACCGCTGAATAATGGTTTTGCAGACCACTGCCTTACCACTTGGCTACGCCGCCTTTTTGGTGCGGCCAATCTTAAACGCAGATCGTTTTTTTGACAAGGGGAAATGTGCGTGATCAGCAGGTCTGCGGCAGGCAGTGGAAAAGGGCGTTTTCTTTGTGGAAAGAGACCTGGCGCCACTAAGAAATAACTATGGCTTAATTTTTCTGGTAAGGGATTATGGAAGTATCGTGAGTGGTAATCCCAGGCAAAAAGACTTAAAAAAACATCGCACAAGCGGGTTGAAAAATGTAACCTCTCCCTGAGAAACTCCACGGTTGCTGTTCTGCTGTAATTTTTTGATAAGGAATACTTCTATGACAACCCCCATAAGCCAAACGAATTTTGCCAATCTCCAGTTGCTGCATCGCGGCAAGGTTCGAGATCTCTACGAGGTGGACGACCATCTGCTGATGGTGGCCTCAGATCGGATCTCAGCCTTTGATGTGGTCATGGATGACCCTATTCCCGACAAGGGCGCGATTTTGACCAGGCTTTCCCTGTTCTGGTTTGACTATCTTAAAGGTATTGTGCCCAATCATTTGATTACGGCAGATGTGGCCCAATATCCTTCCGCCTGCGCCCCTTATCTGGAGCAGTTGGCAGGGCGGAGCCTGCTGGTGAAAAAGGCCAGGCCTCTGCCGGTGGAGTGTATTGTCCGGGGTTATCTTTCCGGTTCGTTCTGGCAGGCGTATCAACATAACCCGGACGTTTGCGGCTTTGCTCTGCCTGCCGGGATGCGGGAGTCGGATAAATTTCCCGAGCCGCTTTTTACTCCGTCCACCAAGGCTGCGCTTGGCACACACGATGAAAACATCTCCCTGGCCGGGATGGAAAAGCTCGTGGGCCGGGAACAGACCGCCCGGATCAAGGATATCTGCCTGCGCCTCTATGAAAAGGCGGCGGATTACGCCCTGAGCCGGGGAATCATCATTGCCGACACCAAGTTCGAGCTTGGCATCTGCGATGGCGAGTTGATCCTGATCGACGAGGTGCTGACCCCGGATTCATCCCGATTCTGGCCCCAGGATCAGTACCAGCCAGGCGCCGGGCAGCCGAGTTTTGACAAGCAGTTTCTTCGGGATTATCTCTCCACCCTCAATTGGGGGAAAAATCCGCCGCCGCCCAGATTGCCCCAGGAAATCATCGAGAAAACCGCTTCCCGTTATCGGGAGGCTCTGGTCAAGATAACCGGCGGAGATCTGTAACAGGCGTGAGGTGTCTTTAATGCCAAGGCCTGTTGTCGTGGGCATACTCAAAACCGCAGCCCTTCTTCCGCTGGCCTTTGTTCTGTTATGGCTTGGCGGCTGCGGATTTTCCGGAGGTAAGACCACTGGCGTCAAGGAATTTTTCACCCCCACAGATGTCAGTATTATCCAGCATCATATCCAGCAGTATCGCAACTCCCTGCGGGAATTCACCGTGCGCCTGTACGCCAAGAATCCCAGATATGAGAAAGACCCTGCCCGGCAACGGCAGAAGATCGAGGCCATTTTTGGCCCCCTGCCCATCGGGGAGCAGGTGTATGCCTACAAGCCCTCCGCTGAGATCCTCACGGCGGCCTTTCAGGGAGAGGCGGCTGAGTCAGACCGGGTGTACCTGCTGAGCCTTGGCCTGTGGAAAAGCATGCAAGAGGCCTATGATATTCGGGAGGGGGATCTTTTCCTGAGTGGTTTGCAGGTTTCTTTGGAGCGTTTGCAGCGGCTCCACCATAATGTCAGTCAGGTGAACTGGCGGTTGAAGACTTACAGGGATAAGGGGGGGAAGTTGTTGTTTGTCACCAATGAAGCAGGGGAAGGCGGCTACCTAAATATGGGCTACGAGGTTATCATGACCCAGATTCTTACCCGCATTGAGGATGATATCATCATGCGGGGAGGGCTGCCGGGGCAATACATCTTCAAGATGTCCACGATCTTTATTGGTATTCTGATCTGAGAGCTTTCTACAGCCCGGATTCCTTCAGCCTGTCCAGCAACTCCTTTTGTGTCTCCGACAAGGTCTTTGGCACCGCCGCCAGGATTTTTACCAGCAGGTCTCCCCGTGTACCTCCCTGGCTGTCTGGCAAGCCGTGTTTGCGCAGGCGCAGTTTTGCCTGGGGCTGGCAGCCAGGTGGAACCTTGACTTTGAGTTGCTTGCCCTCCAGGGTTGGCACTTCAACCTCCGCTCCAAGCACCGCAGAGCTGTATGGTATTTGCAGATCCATGCTGAGGTGGGAGCCTTCCCGGGTAAAGGTTGGATGCTGTTCGACCCTGATCAGCAGATACAGGTCGCCTGGCTGTCCACCCATGGGGGAGGGTGAGCCCTTGCCGGAGATGCGCAGTTTCTTGCCGGTTTCGATTCCAGCGGGAATTCTGACGGAAACCTTTTCTGCTGCGGAGCCGTGGCCAAGGGAGATGGTTTTTTCGGCCCCGGTCAGTACTTCACTGAGGGTGATCGGCAGTTCCAGGGAAAGATCGCTGCCCTTCACCTGCTGCTGTTGGTGAAAATTCTGAAAGCCGTTATGGCTGGCGCGCCCCCTTGCTCCTGGCTGACGAAACATCTCTTCAAAACCGCCCCCGCCGCCAGCATTCCGGAAGGTGGTGCGGCCCCCGCCGAAGTTGAGGCCGAATTCCCTCAGGATATCGCCCAGATCGGCGTTGCGGAAGATGTCTTCCTGTGAATAGCGCTGCTGAAAACCTGCGGCGCCAACGGTATCGTATTGCTGCCGTTTTTCCTTGTCGGAGAGAACGGCGTATGCCTCGCTGATCTTTTTAAACTGCTCCTCAGCGTCTTTGTTCCCCTTGTTGCGATCCGGGTGATGCTTGAGGGCAAGTTTGCGGTAGGCTTTCTTGATTTCCTCCGGGGACGCGGTTTTTTCCACCCCGAGCAACTTATAATAATCCATGCTTGATCTGCCTGTCTGTCCTGGTTTTCGTTATTTTGCCCTGGGGTGTTATTCCGGCGGAAGCTGAAATCCAGCAGACAAGGGCTTTTGGGCCACGGCTTTTTTCCGTCAAGCGAGGACTGCAAAGAGCGCTGGGGTGACGGTGCTGGATAATAGTGTTATTTCGCCTAAAAAGGAACGTCCTCACCCATGACCGGTTCGGGGAAGGGGGGTTGCTCGTTGTACTGACCCTGTGATGAGTCTCCGCTGCTGCCACGGGGGGAGAGCATTTTCATCTCTCTGGCCACGATCTCGGTGGTGTATCTGGTGTTGCCGTCCTTGTCATCCCATTTGCGGGTTTGCAGGCGGCCTTCGATGAAAACCTTGGAGCCTTTTGCCAGATACTCGCCGCAAACCTCGCCCAGACGGCCAAAGGCCACGATCCGGTGCCATTCGGTCTGTTCTTCCTTGGTGCCATCCTGTTTTTTCCAGATTTCCGTAGTGGCGACATTGAAGCTGGCAATGGCTGCCCCTGCCTGCGAGTAGCGGACTTCAGGGTCTTTGCCAAGATTGCCGATGAGAATGACTTTGTTGACCATTTTTTCTCCTTAATATTTTTGCTCAGGTTTACAAAATAAAGTACGGGCTTGATGGCCAGTCCATCATAAACGGCTTTTAAGCTTGGACTAATCCTCTGACTCCCTTACTGATTGCCGACAACCTGATTGCGGCCAAGATTTTTGCCCAGATAAAGAAATCGGTCCGCCATGTCGATGATATCTTCTACTGTGGCACCGTCTTCCGGATAGACTGCGACTCCGGCTGTGATCGTCAACCGTGTCCCTGCGCCCCGGTTGAGCGGAATCTCTTTCTGCTCGGTTTCGCTTCTGATTTTTTCGGCGACAACCGTGGCGCCGTCCTTGTCGGTATTGGGCAACAAGACAATGAATTCCTCTCCGCCGTAGCGGGCGACAATATCTCCAAGGCGGACATTTTCCTGCAGGGTGGCGGCCACGCTTTTCAGGCCCTTATCGCCATGCAGGTGGCCATAGGTGTCATTGAACAGCTTGAAGTAGTCGATGTCGAGCATCAGAATGGCAAACTTTTCCCCATGGCGTTTTGCCCTGGAGTATTCCCGGTGGCAGTTCTCGATGAAATAGCCCCTGGTATAAACCGAGGTCAACTCATCGTGGATTGATTGGTTCATGAGCGCTTCGTAGGCCTTCATTCGTCCCAG
The DNA here is from genome assembly GCA_001799255.1 of Deltaproteobacteria bacterium RIFOXYD12_FULL_55_16. Taxonomy (GTDB): domain Bacteria; phylum Desulfobacterota; class Desulfobulbia; order Desulfobulbales; family Desulfurivibrionaceae; genus Thiovibrio. The sequence goes on along the minus strand of MGTC01000024.1, from coordinate 47,740 downwards.
AGCGATGGAGATGTTGTTGGCCACCGCCATGAAGAGGGCCACATCGCTTTCTTGAAGGGTGTTTGCTTCCTTCTTGTGAATGTTGAGAACTCCGATGATGGTCAAACCATCATTCAGGCGCAAGGGCAGGGAGATGAAGGAGCCGATATCGGTACGTTTGCCTTTGTAGTGGAGAAAGCGATCATCCTTGCTGACGTCCTGAACCAGGATCGGTTCCCCGGTCTGGGCAACAAGACCGGAAATACCCTCGCCGAATTTGAAGGAAACATCTTTGAGGAGTTGGCTGTTGGCGCTGTCCGTCTGCCACATTTTCAGCTCTTCGTCATCGTCTTCCCGGAGCATCAGGCAGAAGTCTTCGATCTTCAAGGATTCTTTCAGGAAATCCATGCTTTGGTCGAAAAAGTCATCAAGCTGGAGGGAGAGGTTGAGTTTCTTGCTCAGCATGTACAGGACATACAGTTCAAAAACCCGCTCCTTGAGCAGTTCACTCTCTATTTGGCAGTTATTGAAGAGCTGGTGATCATTGTCCATTTCCTGCCTGGTGAAAAAATTCTTCATGATCCTCTCCGGTTATGGCGGTGGTTGGATTTGTACTCTCAACCTCTTTAGTGGGTTGAGCAGCCGAAATGCAACCGGGTTGGAAGATTTTCTTTCCTGTCCGCACACGCGACAAATACTATAGTAACCAGTGTCCGATTCTGGCAAGTTAAATATGCACACCCTGTGCGCCTGACCAGGATGTAAAAAGACGTGGCCTCAGCTTCTGGTGAAGCTCCAGCTCAGCGGCTGGCCATGTTGATATGGAAGATAGCCATGGAAGATGCGGGGGTCGGCGTCAAAAACAAGAGGCAGGAAATACCGATCCCCTTCCCACATCGGCAGGAGATGAAGCTGTTCAAGGGGGTGCCAGGCGAGAGTTCCTTCTTCATTTTTGAAAAATGGGGCGCCATGGAATTGGTCGATCCGGAAGATGAAGCCCAGCCAGTTCTCCCCGTGCGGGCCGAATCCGGGCCAGTTGATGGTTCCGCGCAGCAGAATTTTTGTGCAGTCGATCCCGGCTTCTTCCTTGATTTCCCTGGTGATGCAGGTAAGGATGTCCTCATCTTGCCGCATTTTGCCGCCCAGTCCGTTGTATTTGCCCAGATGGACATCGGCAGGACGGGCAATGCGATGGACAAGCAGGGTCTGGGTTTGATCCGGGGAAACTATGTAGCCAAGGGTGCCGATAATGGGGGTATAGTTCATAGCCATCCTGTTGTCGGGGACAGTTAAAGGTTGAAAATAAAATTGTTGAAATCGCTGTCAATCATCGGCAGAAGTGCCGATAGCACATCGGATATTCGTTGGGAACTCGTTGTTTTTGTTTTACGATCCTGTTAGCCTTTTCTTTTTTTGCGAGTGCGTCAAAGTTGTTTCTTCCAAAATCAGGCTTGATTCTATACCATGGGTTAACATAGGACAAGAGGTGTGGGCAGGAGGAGCATCGGCAGGGCCTTTATTATGATTCTAACAGACCGGGCGGAGGAGTATGGCTGAGAAAACGGCGGCAGAGACACAGAAGCAGCTTCGTATTCTCAAGAGTGCGGTTGAGAATACCAACGAGGCTTTTGTCACTATTGATGAGAATTCCACGGTAATTTTTTTTAACAAGGCGGCGGAGAGGATGTTCGGCTATGAGCGGACAGAGGTTCTTGGTCATGATCTGGGGCGAATCCTGAGCCCCATGTGCCGGGGGGGACATGAGCTGGCGGTGGCTCGCTATGTCCGAACCGGCGAGGCAACCTTGATAGGGCATGAGACGGAATTGGCGGTGGTTCGTAAAAACGGCGATTCTTTTCCCGCCTCCATCTCTTTCTCTGTGGCAGATATTGTGGGACAGCTCTACTTCACCGGGGTGGTCAGAGACCTTTCCGACACCAGAAATCTTGAAGACCGTCTGGCCCAGAACGAGCGGCTTGCCGCGCTGGGGCAGACGGTGGCTGAGATCAATCACGAGATAAAAAACCCGCTGATCATGATCGGCGGGTTCGCCCGGCAGCTCCTGAAAAAGGCAACGGTGGAGAAGGATCGGGCCAAACTGACGATTATCGTTGATGAGGTAACCCGCCTGGAGCATCTGCTGGCCGGACTGAAAGAGCTGTATAAACCCCCGCAGCTTGATCTGACGGAAATCTTTCTGAATGAACTTCTGACGGAGGTTGTTGATCTGGCGCAGTCTTACTCCAGCGGCAAGGGGATTGATATCCGGCTTGTATCCACTATCGATGTCGTGGTTAAGGTGGACAGGGAGAAGATAAAGCAGGTGCTGCTGAACCTGGTGAAAAACGGGATTGAAGCGACCTCGCCGGGGGGGGAGGTCGTGGTCAGTTCCAGGGTGCAGGATAAGCGGGTGGAGGTTGAGGTGACGGATACCGGGGGGGGGATTCCCGAGGCGATTAAAAAAAGGATATTTCTGCCTTTTTTTACTACGAAAAAGCAGGGAACCGGCTTGGGTCTCTCTATTTCCAAAAGGATTATTGATGATCACCCCGGTTGCTCGTTTAAGCTGGAAAGTGAGGAAGGCAAGGGCACGGTCGCCATTATCGGGTTCCGGCGCGGTAACGGCTGATGGATGTGTAATAACTGAAAAACGTAACGCCAAGGCGCAGAGGCGCAAAGATAAAGCTGCGCCTTGGCGTCTTTGGGTTAAAGAATGAGCAGGTGTTTTTTGGTAATACCGCTCAGTTTTCTTGTAACAGCTGTAAGAGATCGGCTGGATTCATGGCGTGACTGACATCGGTGCCTTCCAGTAGGCTGTCTGCCAGGGCTCGTTTCTCATGGTGGAGATGGACGATTTTTTCCTCGATGGTGTTTTTTACCACCAGGCGGTAAATGGTTACCGGGCGTTTCTGGCCGATGCGATGGGCCCGATCCGAGGCTTGGTCTTCCACGGCGGGATTCCACCAGGGATCCAGATGGATCACATAGTCTGCGGCGGTGAGGTTGAGGCCCACCCCGCCGGCCTTGAGGCTGATGAGAAACAGATCGCCATTGCCCGTCTGGAATTCCTGAACCTGACGTTGACGTTCCCTGGACGGGGTGCCGCCATCCAGGTACCTGTAGGGGATGTCCTCCTGGTCGAGATGTTCACGAACCAGACTCAAGTGATCGACAAACTGGCTGAATACCAGGGCCTTGTGCCCGTTTTCCCGTAATTCGGCAACCAGCTTGGCAAAAATAGTGAGCTTGGCGCTGGGGATGTCCGTTTCGGGCAGGACTAGGCGCGGGTTGCAGCAGGCCCGGCGAAGTTTCATGATCTCGGCTAGAATCTGCAAGGAGCGTTTTCCCGGCTGACCGCCTTTCTGGCGCAGGTTTTTCAAGGCCTGCTGCCGGAGGGCCGCATAGAGGGCGGCTTCTCTTTCTTCCATCTCCACCTGCAATAAAATCTCGGTGCGCTCGGGCAACTCCTCCAGAACCTGCGATTTGAGGCGGCGGAGGATAAAGGGGCTGATCAGCTTTTTTAGTTTTTTCCTTGCCTCCGGGTTGTTGCCCCGTTCAATGGGAATAGCAAATCGCTGATTGAACTGGTTCAGCGAGCCGAGAAGGCCTGGATTTATGAACTGAAACAGGTTCCAAAGCTCGGTGAGGTGATTTTCAATGGGGGTGCCGGTGGTGATCATCTTGAACCGGCCCTGCAGCAGCATGGCTGCCCGCGAGCGTTTGGTGATGAAGTTCTTGATGGCCTGGGCCTCGTCCAGGATGATGGTCTGCCAGTTCTGGGTAGCCAGGAGCGCTGATTCCTGCTGGAGAAGGCCGTAGCTGCAGATGAGCAGATCGAAGGGGCCAAGTCCGGCCAGCATTTTTTCCCGCTGCCGACCGCCGAAGAGCACGACGTTTAAGGTGGGGGCAAAACGGTTTGCCTCTTCCTCCCAATTGGGGCAGACCGAGGTCGGGGCCACTACCAGGGTCGGGCCTTGGTCGGCGCGATTCAGGGCCAGGGCCAAAGCCTGGATGGTTTTGCCCAGCCCCATGTCGTCCGCCAGGCAGGCCCCCACTTCCCAGTTGGCCAGACGGGCCAGCCAGTTGAAACCCTCCAGTTGATAATCCCGCAACACGGCCCTGAAGGTGGACGGCAGCCTGGGTTTGTATTCCTGAACCTCCTTGAGCCGTTTTTGCTGCTCCCGCCAGCGCTCATCCGTGCGCAGATCCCCAACTCCGCTGGTGAAATCTTCCAGGGCCAGGGCGGTAAGAGGGTGGAGACGGATCGAATTTTTCCTGAGTTCGGCAAAGGCGGCGATTTCATCCAGCCGTTTGCGCAGCTCCCGGGACAGGGCGAGAAAATGGCCATGCCCCAAAGGGATAAAGCGGCTGCTGTTGGTACTGGCCAGCTCGAGCAGGGTGCGCATATCGAGAACCAGGGATTCGTTGAGTTTCAGGGTTCCGCTCATTTCAAACCAGTTGTTGCGTTCTTTTACCGTGAGCAAAAACTGATTCAGTTCGGCTGGCGGGCTTACCGTAAGCCGTTCCCCTTCGGGCCACTCAATGAGAACCTCTTCCGGCAGGTTTTGCAGCTCAAGAAGGAGTTGCAGGCATTCCTCCGGATCCTGCAGCAGCCATTCCCGTTCAAGGTCAGTGCCCTTGGTCAGCATGGGGCAGGATTCTTCGACAAACAGGGCGTTTTTCTCTTCCCGTTCCAGATCGCGTTTTGTCTGGATGCGTTTGCCGTCATGGTGGGCAATGATGGTTTTTGGACCTTCACCCGGCTTCTGGTATGGCCCCTCTGACTGGAGGGGCCGGACAAGCATGGCCAGTCTGAACCCGGCTCCGTAAGGCAGCAGCTGCATGTGGATGCGTGAATCCGGCGCGGCCTCGGCAATATCCAGAGATTTTCCTTCGATGGTTGAGTGTACGATCATAAAGGAGGAGATGTTGCCCAGGGTGGCAAAAAGCTCGTCCTTGCCGCCAAGGGGGACGTTCAAGCCATTGGGGCCGATAACCTGGGCTACTCGCCGATGGTCTCCGGTGATGGGGAAAACCCGGAAACGGGTCGGGCTTTCCCGGATGATTATGGCCTCGCTGTTGTCCGGCCAGGGTGAGAACTGGATCAGCAGCGAGTCCCCTTGCTGGTCAACCCGCAGCTCCGGTTCGCCTTGCAGGATCTCGACCGGAGTTTTAGGCGAGTCGGCAAGAAAAACCCAGGGGTGCCCGATCAGGGCCAAAAGGGCATCTGGCATGGTAAAGCGGAAATAAACACCCCGGTGGTCTTTTTTCTCGGTGATGGTTGTACAGGCCAGGAGATCCTGCGGGCTTAAAAATGAGGGCTTGTTATTGCGAAATAGCTTTCTTAAGGCTACGGATCGGCCCTTGGTCCATAGTCCGCGAATGGTGAGATTCTGGATTTTTGGCAGCGCCAGGATAACCTTATCTTGGCTGTGGTAATCAAGCATCCAGGCCAGTCGTGAGCTGGTTTCCGGTCTGGGCGGCTTCAGAGTCGGAGCCGAACTGAAGTTGAGGGCGCGCAGGGCGCGTTGCCACTGTTCTTCCGGAATAATCATGGTTGTCAGGACGCAGGCCTCCGTCAGCTCTGGGTTGATGGCCAGAGAAGTAGATTTTTCTCCGCCCAGATGCAACAGAGAGGCATATTCACGGGCCAGCCACAGGTAGCCGTGGGCTGCGGCTTTTTTCTGGAAGGCTTTAAGGTACGGCAGGCAGACGGGGTTGGGCTTTCCTTCGATCCAGTAGGTAACCAGGGCCAGGAAAAGCGTGGTGATGCTGTGCGGCTTGGGCAGAAGGCTGACCGCCGTGATGCGGTCGCGGGCCAGATCAAGCCGGTTTTCCCTTGCTTCCACCAGGGCAAGGAGCAGGAGATAGGCGGGGAGAAAGAGATTGTATGGTTGAATCTCCTCAATATCCTTGATAATATTCCTGACCTGCTGATGGAGGGTATAATCTCCTTTTGTGAGCAGGGCTATCAGGAATAATACCCCTTCAACTCCGGTGAAATATGCCTGTTCGTTCTGGTTGGCCTTTCTGATTTTGCGGAGATCTTCTTCATAGCAGAGAATGGCGGCAGCAGTTTCTCCGGCAAGAAACCGCAGCCAGCCCTGCACCCCAAGCGGCGGCTCCTGCTGCTGGCTGCCGCTAAGCCAGGCGGAGACGGTTCGGATCTGCCCCTGGATGAGTAGATGAGAGGTCAGCAGATAGGTGAAGGGCTCACGGCTTTTTGCAGGCAGGGATTTAAGAAAACGCTTGTCTTGCAGGTATGCCAGAGGCAGGGTTATTTCCGTAAGGTGGAGCAGGCCGTTTAAGAATATCTGGTGCAGGGCGTAAAGCTGGATATGCAGAGGAAGCTTTGCAAACCATGGCTGGTCAAAGGGGTTGCCACAGAGAGTGACCAGTGGGTTGGTCGGAAAACGGCGGGGAAACTCTGCCTGGAGTTCAAGAAGGCGGAGAAGATTGAGATTGTAGCCTGTTTCATCCTTGGTCAGGAGAGCCAGGCGAAGGTCGCGCAGGGTGCGGCGCCACAGGCAGTCTGGCTCGGGATTTTCTTCCGGGGCCGGGTTTGGCCAGGCCTGTTTGATGGCGGCGGCCAGGACGGAAAAATATGGCTGTCTTTGGGCATCGTGGCTCACGATTTCAAGAATTTCCTTGCGGCAGGCGCAGCCATTTTCCAGAAGATTTTTTTCTCTAAGTTCAGCCAGGGTGGCCAGAAGTTTCTTCTCCGTGGTCATGGGCCAGGTCTGACTGACTGCCGGGGGAAACAGGCAGGAACCCAGGGCGGCTTCCCGGATCGGCTCTCCAGCCAGGGCGCAGGCCTGCAAGACGAAGCGGGCTTTGGATGACAAGGACTGATATGTGGCCCAGAGGCCATGGTTTCTTGGCGGGATGTTCATTGGCAAGGCATTGATCCTGATCCCGGATAAAACAGAGGGGGTTGGCATCTGCCGCTGCGCGGGCAGAGATATTGTTTGCTTGCGGGCATTTTCTTGGCCTTGCAGCTTGGGCATGCAATAGTTATGGTTTTCATGGTATGATGCCGCTCAAGAGAGATTAAGGGTGATTTGCCCAGCCGCGCTAGATACTATATCCTACTTGACTGCGGATTTGCTAGCACCACCATTGATATTTAGAGTCGCTTGAGAAATAATCATTCGCTATTCAATAATGGGGAGCCTGTTATGGAACAGGATACAATAGCAAAAAAGTTTGGGGTTCATGAGATAGCCGCCTGGCTGGTGATTTTGGTGCTTGTCACGCTCATCGTGAAAACGCTTTCCTTTCTCTTTATCCCCCTGAGTGTGGCCCTGCTCATTTTTTTCGCTTTGGGGATGCCCATGGAATTTCTCCGGCGGTTCGGGGTGCCTGGCTGGCTCCGGATTATGCTGGTGGTTTCGCTTGTTCTGGGCAGTATTTATCTCGTTGGTTGGCTTGTGCAGGCGAATGTCCTTGAGTGTGTGGCCAAGATGCCGGTTATAGAGCAGCAACTCTTGGGGCATGTCGTTCATGTCCTGCAGTATTTTGGCCTTTCTCTGGAGCAGGGTAAGGAAATGACAGCGGCTTTCCTGGGCAGCATGGACGGTAAAAAGCTGGAGCCTTTGGCGCCGTTTCTTCAGGCGGCAGGCGGGTCTTTTTTTCATTTCCTGGGAAGTACGGTCTGGGTTATGCTGTTTCTGATCTTTATGTTGGCTGAGCGTGAGGGCCTGCAAGGCAGGCTGTATAACTCTTTTGGCAAACGGCGGGCAGAACGAATTATCAAGGTTGGCGGGCGGATCAGTCTGGCGGTCGAGGAGTATCTGGGGCTCAAAACTCTGATCAGCCTGCTGGTCGGGGTGCTGACCGCTATTACCCTCTGGCTGTTCGGGGTGCAGTTCGCCCTGTTGTGGGGGGTGCTTACTTTTCTGCTTAATTTTATCCCGAATATCGGCGCCCTCATGGCCACGATTCCTCCTGTATTCGTAGCCCTTTTTCAGTTCGGCTCCCTGGGCCTGGCGCTGTTAGTTGCCGGAGTGCTTGTCTCCATTCATCTGGTGGT
>MGTC01000024.1:0-39709 GCA_001799255.1 Deltaproteobacteria bacterium RIFOXYD12_FULL_55_16 | reverse complement strand
AAGTTATGGGCCGCGGTCTTGATCTCAGCCCCCTGGTGGTCTTGTTTGCTCTTGTCTTCTGGGGCTGGATGTGGGGGGGAGTCGGCATGCTGCTGGCTGTGCCCATCACCGCCGCAGTCAAGATAGCCATGGAGGAATATGAGCCCACGCAGGTTGTGGCGAAAATGATCAGCGAAGAATAGGTAACCGTTCAGCAGCACCGCATCTGCTTTGTCATCGGCCTGGCCCGCATACCATTATGTTTGAGCCCCTATCCGGGGACCGGGTATAGGGGCTTTTATCCAGCTTCGCTGGGATAGAGGACAGGCCTCTTTGTCGGCACTGCTACCGCCGATGATTGACAGACACGCGCATCTACGGCACTGCTGAACGGTTACCAAATTTGGGTGATTTATCATTATTGGGCAGAGCATCTGTCTCTCAATTTAAAATCTAAAGCGCAAGGAGAAATTATGTACAGCAGTAACAATGACAGAACAATGGTTATTGATCAGTCCCGCTCTCAGGCGGCAACCCTTTTCCTGGCCAAGGTCTTCAACTGGATGGCGGCGGGGCTTGGTCTCACCGGGCTTACCGCCCTGCTGGTCGCCGGCACTCCGGCCTTGCAGCAGATTATATTTGGTAACACTATTCTGTTTTATGGCCTGATTTTCGGCGAACTTGGCATGGTGATCTATCTGTCCGCCAGGATCGAGCAGATGTCCGCCCGCATGGCGACCAGTCTCTTTCTGGGGTACTCTGTTTTAAACGGGGCGACCATTTCCGCCATTATCCTGCTTTATACCGGCACCTCCGTCGCCACCACCTTCTTTGTCGCAGGCGGGATGTTCGTTTCCATGGCAGTCTATGGCACGGTAACCAAGAAAGATCTTACCAGCCTGGGTTCCTTTCTATTTATGGGGCTGGTGGGTATACTTATCGCCTCGGTGGTGAATATCTTTCTGGGCAGTTCCATGGTCTCCTGGGTGGTTTCTGCCATTGGCGTGCTTGTTTTTACCGGACTCACCGCCTATGACGTGCAGAAAATTACCCGGATCGGCTCAGGCGGAATCATGGAAAACGGGCAGGCGGCGATTCAGAAAGGTGCGATCATGGGGGCTTTGGCCCTGTATCTTGATTTTGTCAATCTGTTCCTCATGCTGCTCCGGTTTCTGGGGGATCGCCGTTAACCTTTTTTGCAGGCAGAACATTGAAAACGTGAGTCAGGCCGGAAAAGTACGGTCATATAAACAGGTGAGGCAGTGGTGAAAAAACGGAAATGGTATGAAAAATACCTGCCATTTGTGGCCAGAAGTCCGGAGATGCAACTGCACTGGATGGAGTCGGTTTTTCGGAAAGGATCTTTAGCGTCCCATGAAATTACGCCATACATCAAGCTGTTCATGGCCTCCGATGGGGAGGGGGATCTGACTCTGGTTCGCGGGTTGCTACATTCGTTGGATGCCAGCCTCATTGAGCAGATGCTGGTTGCTGCGGACATCTATGATGCCCCGGATCTTTTCAGATGCATTGCTGAACCAGAGGTGTCGCAGGCGGTTATTGCCCTCACCAAGGCGCCTCCTCCTTATGAGAAAAACCCGCAGCTGGTGATTGCTAAGGTTTTTCAGGCGGTGTACGACTGCTCAGAAGAACTTTTGACTCAGGCGGCAGGGATGGTGGCAGAAAGTGCGGCCAGGCCAGGCCATTTTCAGGAGGCTTACGAGAGATTCAAGGAGATCAAGGAAGACGAGAAATTGTTGAGCGCCCTGTATCCTAAGGCGATATTGTAATTGTTTGACTTTACTTAAAAAAAAGCCCTTCCTGATTCGGAAGGGCTTTTAGTATTTCTGTAGGGCCAAGACGAGGCTACTTTTTCTTACCCTTTGTTGCCGCACGTTTGGAGGCTTTCAAGGGGTTTATCTTGAGGGTGGACACGCTGATTTCTGGTTTCACATGGGTTGCAAAATTGCAAATACCCAGACGCCATTTGCTTTCGGGCATGGTGTAGGTGGCGCAATATCTGATTGTCTCGACTTCAATTGTGCGATCGCAGCCTTCACATTTGTCAATGATCTGCTGAAACTGACCGGTGGTGTATTTGCTGGTCATATCCGTGGGAGCCGCTTTTGCCATTGTCATCCTCCGTGTAAAACCCAGATCGGGAATCGTGTTTATTCCTGGTTGGGCGCTCTATGTTGGGGTAGTCAGGAAGCCGCCGCAAACCGGGGCAATATCTCAGTAAAGAAGCAGCTTATTTAAATTATCCCGCCTGTTGTGTCAATAAAAAAAGAAGAAGGGCGTTTACTCTGGAGAGGGTCTTTATCAAGAAAGATTGCTGGCGTTGTGGAATCTGGGGGCATCTTTTGAGTATCTGTGGCGCGGCCGAACAGTTACTATTGTTTTTGGGAAAACCTTGAGATATAAGATATAAGTGTCGGTTTAATCTCAGCAAGAGAGGGAGAGGGGTATGCCGTTTTATATCTGGAAGGGAGTCAACTCCTACGGGGAGAAACGCAAGGGCAGAGTAGAGATGCCCAATGAAGCCATGGCCCAGGCGCACCTGAAAAAGATGCGCATAACCGTGTCCCTGCTGAAAGAAGCTCCTAAGGATCTGTTCGAAGGGCTTGATTTTTTAAAGCCAAAAGTAAGCGGCAAGGATGTGGTTATCTTTACCCGTCAGTTGTCCACCATGATCGATGCAGGCTTGCCGCTGGTGCAAAGCCTGGAGATTTTGGGGGAGCAGATGGAAAATCCAACCTTCAAGAAGGTGCTGCGGACAATCAGGGCCGATGTCGAGACCGGCACTACCTTTGCTGATGCCATGAAAAAACATCCCGACTGCTTTGACAATTTGTATTGCAACATGGTGGAGGCCGGCGAAATCGGCGGTATTCTGGATACCATTCTGAACCGGTTGGCAGCCTTTATGGAAAAAAACATGGCGCTCAAGAAGAAGGTGAAAGGCGCCATGACCTATCCGATAATCTGTATCTGCATCTCCTTTGTGGTCATGGCGGTGATGCTTGTTTTCGTGGTGCCGGTTTTTGAGAAGATGTTTAAGGATTTTGGCGGCGCGCTGCCTGGCCCGACCCAGTTTGTTGTTGATCTTAGTGCGTTTGCCCAGGGAAATTTTCATTGGATTATCGGGGCGATCTTTGCCTTGGTTTTTGTAGTGAAAAAGATCTACAAGACAGAGAAGGGGCGGATCCAGATGGATCGGATGATGCTGGACCTGCCTGTTGTCGGCACGCTTTTACGGAGGGTGGCAGTGGCCAAGTTTACCCGGACCCTCGGCACCATGCTGCAAAGCGGGGTGCCGATTCTGGAAGCCTTGAATGTCGTGGCAAGAACCGCCGGGAACAAGGTGATTGAGATGGCGGTGTTCAGGGTGACGGACAGCATCAGCGAAGGGCGCTCCATTGCCGAGCCTCTGGAAGAGACCGGGGTTTTTCCCGGCATGGTGGTGCAGATGATCAATGTCGGTGAAGCCACCGGCGCCCTTGATATCATGTTGGCCAAGATTGCGGATTTTTATGATGAAGAGGTTGATCAGGCCGTAGATAATCTGACGGCGGCAATTGAGCCGTTGATGATGTGTTTTTTGGGCGGCATGATCGGGGGGCTGGTTATTGCTATGTATCTGCCTATTTTCAGTATGGCCAGTGTTGTTGGGGGGTGATTTTCAGAACGCTGCGATTCTTGAACGACAGCTTAATTTTATTCGGAGGAAGAAATGGGAGAGATTATCGGGGTGCTGGGAAGAGAGGTTTTGGATTCACGGGGCAACCCCACCGTTGAAGTGGAGGTGTTCCTCGATTCCGGGGTGGTTGGGCGGGCGCTGGTGCCGTCCGGCGCCTCCACCGGTACCCGCGAGGCCCTGGAACTTCGCGATACCAAGAAGAAACGCTATCTTGGCAAAGGGGTGCTTACGGCGGTGGCCAATGTGAACGAAAAGATCGGCCCGGGGATCATCGGCCTTGATTCCACCCAGCAGGTGATTGTCGATCAGGCCATGCTCCTGCTGGACGGCACTGAGAACAAGAAGAATCTTGGGGCCAACGCCATTCTCGGGGTTTCCATGGCGGTGGCCAAGGCCTCGGCCGAGGAGGTCGGACTGCCGCTTTATACCTATCTGGGCGGGGTGAACGGCAAGGTGCTGCCTGTGCCGATGATGAATGTTTTAAACGGCGGGGCGCATGCCGACAATAATGTGGATATCCAGGAGTTCATGGTCATGCCTGCCGGGGCCGGTTCCTTTGCCGAGGCCCTGCGCATGGGGGTGGAGACCTTTCACAGCCTCAAGGCTGTGCTGAAAAAAGCCGGACTCCAGACCGCCGTGGGCGACGAAGGTGGCTTTGCTCCCAATCTGCGCTCCAACGAGGAGGCCATGGAGTTTTTGCTGGAGGCGATTGTCAAGGCCGGTTACAAGCCGGGCAAGGATATCTTTATCGCCCTTGACGTGGCGGCCAGTGAACTCTATGACCAGAAGAAAAAATGCTATGTTCTGGCAGCAGAGAAAAAATCCAATAAATCAGCGGATGAGTTGATCGCCTTTTATGAGGATTGGGTAAAGAAATACCCGCTGGTCTCCATTGAAGACGGACTGGCCGAGGCGGACTGGGCGGGCTGGAAGAAGCTCACCAAAAAACTGGCAGGCAGGGTGCAGCTGGTTGGCGACGATATCTTTGTCACCAATACCAGTATTCTGGCCAAGGGTATCAAGGAAGAGGTTGCCAACTCCATCTTGATCAAGCTCAACCAGATCGGCACGGTTACGGAAACCCTTGATGCCGTGGAAATGGCCCATCGGGCCGGATATACCTCGATTATTTCCCATCGTTCCGGGGAAACAGAGGATACGACCATTGCTGATCTCAGTGTGGCCCTGAATACCGGGCAGATCAAGACCGGCGCGCCTTCCCGGACTGATCGGGTGGCCAAATACAACCAGCTGCTGCGAATTGAGGACGAGCTTGGGGCTGCGGGCAGGTATGCCGGCAAGGGCGCCTTGAAATATATTTCTTGACAATTATCAGTTGGTTGAACATGTTGTGGGCCAATTAAAGATGCATTCGAAAAAAAATAAGTTAACAGGATCGTGATCCAAACTCAACGAGTTACCAATGAATACCCGTTGAGCTATCGGCACTTCTGCCGATGATTGCCAGAGACGTAGTTTTTTGTGGTTTTAATAATAAAGGAGGGGGGTGTCCATGACCCTGACAAAAGCGGATCTTGTGCAAAAGGTATATCAAGATCATAACTTCACCAAAGCTCAGTCTGCCGAGGTCGTAGAGGCTTTTTTGCGTATTGCCAAAAAATGCTTGAATAGCGGCGAGGATCTGTTGATCAGTGGTTTTGGCAAGTTTAACGTGAAAAAGAAAAATGCCCGGCGGGGCAGAAATCCCCAGACTGGTGACGAGCTGATTCTTGATTCCCGCAAGGTCGTGACCTTCAAACCGTCTGGACTTCTGCGTTCCAGGATTAACGGAGAATAGCGGCCTTTCCTGAGGGCGCACATCTTCTACGTTGACACCGGGTTATGAAGACGGGTGGTGTTTCCTTTGACAACAAGGAGGCAGCCCGTCTTTTTTTATGGTTTTGAATCTTGTCGTGCCTCCGGCAGACAGTAAGTGGGAGAGGTTATGTCTGGTGAGAAAAAACGTCTTGCGGAACTGGCTCTCCTGGTTAAAGGGGAGCTGGTTGGCGACCCCGAGGTGCTTATTGGCGGCCTTGCCGATTTTGATGACGCTGTTGAGGGCGAGATAACCTTTGTCGCTGATTTGAAACACGGGGCTCGGCTTGACCAGTGCAAGGCCTCGGCAATCATTGTGCCGCCTGCGCTTACCGGGATCAGCGGATCGGCGATTAGGGTGAAAAATCCCTATCTGGCCGCAGCTCGCATCCATGCCTTGTTTCTGGAAAGGCCTTTTGTCGCTACCGGCATTGATGCGCGGGCGGTTGTCGGCCATGATTGCCTGATTCCCGCCGAGGTCGCCATCAGCCCGCTGGTCTATCTTGGCAACCGGATCCGGCTTGGACAGCGGGTAACGCTGCATCCCGGGGTGGTTATTTATGATGATGCGGTTATTGGCGACGATGTGGTGCTGTATGCCAATGTAACGATTGGCCACCATTGCCGGCTTGGCAACCGGGTTGTCATTCACAGCGGGGCGGTGATTGGCAGTGACGGCTTTGGCTACGCCAGCGATGACTTGGGAAGGCATATCAAGCGGCCGCAGGTTGGCATAGTCCAGATTGATGACGAGGTGGAGATCGGCGCCAATACCTGTATTGATCGGGCCACCTTTGGCAAGACCTGGATCAGACGGGGAACGAAGATTGATAATCTTGTGCAGCTTGGCCATAATGTAGTAATCGGGGAGGATGCCTTGCTTGTCGCTCAGGTGGGCGTGTCAGGCAGCGTTACCACCGGCAGCAATGTGGTTATTGGCGGGCAGGTCGGTCTTGCCGGGCATATCCACCTTGGGGATCGGGTAATGATTGCGGCCAAATCAGGGGTGATTAAAAGCCAGGAGTCTGGCGCCATGGTGGGCGGCATTCCGGCGATTCCCCAGAAAGACTGGCTGCGCTCCAGCGCTGTCTTTGCAAAACTTCCGGAGATGCTCAAGGAGCTGCGGGAACTTGAAAAGAAGGTGGCTGAGTTGTCCCGGACAATGACGCCAGACGAAACTGACAACCACGGCGGCAATGAGTGAACTCTTTCGGTCTGCTGCCGATGATTACACAAAGAGTTACAAAGTGATACCCGAGGCAAGCGCAGCTTTTTATCGGCACTTCTGCCGATGATTGACAGCGATTGCCTCAAAAAAGAGGAGGATTGGTATGAACTCTGATTTGCAACAGCTTGATATTCTTGAAATTCTGAAGATTTTGCCGCACCGGTATCCCTTTCTTATGGTGGATCGCATTGTTGCGATGCATCTTGGCGAGTCTATCCGGGGATACAAGAACGTGACCATGAATGAAAATTTTTTTCAGGGGCATTTCCCCGCGCAACCGGTTATGCCAGGGGTCTTGATCCTTGAAGGCATGGCTCAGGTCGGGGCGATCCTTGCCTATGTCAGCGATCCCGAGACGGTTGCCAGCAAACTTGTCTACTTTGCCGGTCTTGACGGGGTGAAGTTCCGGCAAAAGGTTGTGCCCGGCGACCAGCTTCATTACGAACTTTCGGTGAGCAAGCGCAAGGCCAGATTCTGGAAGATGGAGGGCAAGGCCTTTGTCGATGGCAAGCTCGTGGCCGAAGCCGAGCTCATGGCCACCTTTGCCTGAGTCTTTTGCCAGAAATCTCCAGCCCCTGTTTTGTTGCACCACCTGTAACTATCCAGCTTAATGCCGGAATTGGATAAAAACCACCTAACCAAAGCCAAGCGAAGGCGCAATGAACATACATCCTACCGCAGTTATTGATCCCGGGGCGAAGGTTGATCCCTCTACCACGGTTGGCCCCTATGCCGTTATCGAGAAAGGAGTGGTGATCGGCCCCGATTGCGTGGTCTGCCCCCATGCCGTGATCACCGGCCTGACCACCATCGGCGCCCGCAACACCATTGGTTCCTTCACCAATATCGGCGGCCCGCCCCAGGACTTGAAATACAACAATGAGCCAACCCTGCTGGTTATCGGCGATGATAATCAGATTCGGGAGTATGCTTCCATCCATCGCGGAACCCCTGGCGGCCATGGGGTGACCACGGTGGGCAGCGGCAATCTGTTGATGGCCTACACCCATATCGCGCATGACTGCGTGGTCGGGAATCAGGTTATCATGGCCAACGCCGCCACCCTGGGCGGGCATGTCGAGATCGGCGACCGGGTGATCATCGGCGGTCTCACCGCCGTACATCAGTTTGTCCGGATCGGCGAGTATGCCTATATCGGCGGGATGTCTGGCTTGAGCAAGGATGTGCCGCCCTATGTGATCATGGCCGGGGTGCGCAACCAGATGCGGGTTACCGGCATCAACCGGATTGGCCTGCGACGCTCTGGCTTTACCGCAGAGGAGATCAAGAAACTGGGGCAGGCTTACAAGATTATTTTTCGCAGCCCGGACTTGCTCCTGCAGGATGCTCTTGCCAAGACCATAGCAGAGTTCCCGGATTGTGAGCCGGTAGCCAGGCTGGTGAATTTCTTTGCCACCTCGAAACGTGGGGCGGTACGCATGGCCGGTGATGACGAAGAATAGAATCGGGATTATTGCCGGCGGCGGTCAGTTCCCGAAACTCTTTGCCGAGGCGGCCAGGAAAGCTGGGCGTGAGGTGGTGATTGTCGCGCACCAGGGGGAGTCCTGGCCTGAGCTTGAAGGCATCGCCGATCGGTTTTGCTGGGTAAAGCTCGGCCAGCTTGGCCGGATCATCAGTTTTTTCCGGGAACATGGGGTTGTGGAGGCTGTGTTTCTGGGCGCCATTACCAAAACCAGGATTTTCAAGGATGTCTGGCCTGATTTCAAGGGCCTGAGTTTGTGGAACAAAATAGACGTCCGGCAGGACGACGCGATTTTGCGGGCGGTGGCCGAGGCCCTGGAAAAAGAAGGCATTCGGGTGCTGGAATCCACTCTCTACCTTAAGGAGCTGCTTTTTCCCAAAGGGGTTCTCACCAAGAAAAAGCTCTCGGCTGAACAGCGGGAAGATATCTGTTTTGGCTGGCCGATTGCCAGGGCCATCGGCGCTCTTGATATCGGGCAGTGCGTGGTGGTCAGGAACCGGACTGTGCTGGCGGTGGAGGCCATTGAAGGCACGGACGCCGCCATCACCCGGGGCGGCGCTCTGGGAAAAGAGCAGGCGGTGGTCGTCAAGGTGAAAAAGCCCAGGCAGGATTTTCGTTTCGATCTGCCGGCCATCGGCATCAAGACCATCGAGAGCATGGCTGAAGTCAAGGCCGCTGTCCTGGCGGTGGAAACCGGCCAGGCCCTGCTCTTTGACCACGAGGCCGTGTTCGAAGCGGCGAACCGGGCCGGGATTGTCGTGGTCGGGGTGGAGGAGCTGGCGGACGGAACCTTGTCGTTAAGCTGAGTGCTGAGTGCTGAGTGCCGAGTACTCAGCACTCAGCACTCAGCACTCGGAACTCAGAACTCGGAACTCAGGATACATCTTATGAAAGCCATGGTTCTGGCCGCAGGCCTTGGAACCCGCCTAAGGCCTTATTCTCTTAAACGCCCCAAGCCGTTGTTTCCAGTGCTTGGGGTTCCCCTTTTGACGCATACCCTGGCCCAGCTCCGTCAAAGCGGGGTCGAGGAGGTTGTGGTCAACGCCCATCATCTTCGAGAGCAGATCAAGGCCATGCTTCATGGTCAGGACGGCATTCAGGTTCAGATGGAAGAGCTGGAGCTTGGCACCGGTGGCGGCCTGCGTCTGGCGCAAGGCCATTTTGGCGAAGCCCCTTTTCTGGCGGTCAACGGTGATATTGTCCACGACCTTGATCTGGCCGCCGTCTATGGGAGCCATCGCGCCTCTGGCGCGGAGGTGACCATGGTGCTGCACGACTGCCCGCGTTTCAACAAGGTGCGGGTGGACAGCGAGGGCAGGATTGTGGGTTTTTCTGGAGCGGCGGAGGAGGGTGAGCGCCTGCTGGCCTTCACCGGGGTGCAGGTTGTCAATCCGGCGGTTCTCTCCCTGATTCCAGAGGGCATTTTTTATAACCTCATTGACTGCTATGAGGCCTTGCTTAAAAGCGGGGGCGCTATCCGGGCCCTGGTTGTTTCAGGCCATTTCTGGACCGACATGGGTACACCGGCGGATTATTTGCAACTGCATGAGGATATCCTCCTGAAAGGACGGCTGCCGGGATTTTTTTCTGCGCCAGTGGTCAGTCCTTTCTATCTCGAAAAAGAGGCGCTGCTTGGGGCCGGGGTTTCCTTGCAGGATTGGGTGGCTGTCGGGAGCGGCGCGATAATTGGCGCGGGGGCCAGCCTGACCAGGGTTGTGGTCTGGGATGGGGCCAGGGTTGCCCCCGGCAGTGTGGTGGCCGACAGTATCATCATCGGGGGGGAATGAGGTGTTTACCGATCAGCAAAAGCAGGCCCTGGCCAAGCTGCTGGCCGCCCAGGGTGTTTCCCCGGAGATTCAGGTGGTGGAGAAGATGTCCGGGGACGGCTCCGACCGGCAGTTTTACCGGCTTGCCGTGGGCGAAGGTTCCCAGCTTGCCGTTTTGCCGGGCACCAGCCAGCCTCAGGGCCTGGCCGAGGCCCGGGCCGCACATGCGATAGGTTGTCATTTTTTTGAGTCTGGGGTGGCGGTGCCACGGATCTGCGGCTTTGCCGAGGAGTGCGGGCTTATACTTTTTGAGGATCTTGGCGACAGCAAACTCCATGATCTGGTTCTCAGGCAGGGTACAGAAGCGCCGGAGGTGGCCGCTTGCTACCGGCAGGCCCTGGCTGCCCTGGTTCATTTGCAGACTGAGGCGCGCCATGGTTTTCAGCCTAAGTGGTGCTGGGATACTCCCCGCTATGACCGCGCGCTCATGCTGACCAGGGAGTCAGGCTATTTCCAGAAGGCCCTGTGCGAGGATTTTCTGGGGATGAACGCCTTACCCCAGGGGCTTGGCCGGGAGTTTGTCTTTTTAGCGGAGCGGGCTATGGAGGAACCGGCCTGTTTCATCCTGCACCGTGATTTTCAGTCGCGCAACCTCATGGTATGTGAGGGAAAAATCAGAATTATTGATTTTCAGGGTGCCAGATTGGGGCCATTAGGGTATGATCTCGCCTCTCTGCTTCTCGATCCCTATGCCGGGTTAGCCCAAGAACGGCAACAAGTCCTCTTCGGCTGTTACCTGGATGCCCTTGCCTCTCACCTTCCCCTTGACCGGGGGCGATTCATTGAGGGATATTACTACCTGGCTCTGCAGCGTAACCTGCAGATTCTGGGGGCCTTTGCCTTTCTTGCTAAAAACAGGGGAAAACCGTTTTTTCGGCAGTTCATCAACCCCGCAGCCGCCACCCTGCACGAACACCTGGCTGAGCCGCAGGGGCGGGATTTTCCCTGCCTGCGTGCGGTGGTGGAACAGGCCCTCAATCTTATTAGGGAAAATAAACAATAATGCAGACCCGATACCCCATCGTTGCTCTGGTTGGCCGCCCCAATGTCGGCAAATCGAGCCTTTTTAACCGTTTTGCCAAGCATCGTAAAGCCATTGTCGATCCTACTCCTGGTGTAACCCGCGACCGTCATTATGAACAGGTGACTATTGAGGAGCGGGTTTTTATCCTGGTTGACACTGGAGGTATCGAGGGAGACGGGCGGGAAATGATGGCCGGCCTGATCCGCGAGCAGACCATGCAGGCCATGCGGGAGGCGGACGTGATTCTTTTCTTGCTGGACTGCAAGGAGGGGGTTCTGCCGGAAGATTTTGAGGTGGCCGATTATCTGCGGCGGTCGAAAAAACCGGTGCATTTCCTGGTCAACAAGGTGGACAGCCCGGAGCTTGAGCAAAAGCTGCTCCCCCAATTTTACGAACTGGGGGTGGACAGGCTCTGGCCGGTTTCCGCCGCGCACGGCTATGGGGTCAAAGTGTTTTTTGAGACCCTGCTTGAAACCCTGCCGGTTTTTCCCGAATCCACCGACATCCCGCCGGAGACCATCAGTCTGGCCTGCCTGGGACGGCCCAATGTGGGCAAGTCTTCCCTGATTAACCGGCTGCTGGGCGAAGAACGCATGGTGGTCTCGGATATCCCCGGCACCACCAGGGATTCGGTGGACACCCTGCTCACGGTTGGCAAACAGCCGTTTCTGCTCATCGATACGGCGGGGATCAGACGCAAGGGCAAGGTGCAGGAGAAACTGGAGAAATTCAGCGTGCTTCAGGCCCTGGGCGCTCTGGAACGCTGCGATCTGGTGCTGATCCTGATCGACGCCGGGGAGGGAATCACCGAACAGGACACCAAGGTGCTGGGCTATGCCTTTGAACGGGGCCGGGCCTGTCTGATCCTGGTGAACAAATGGGATCTGCTGCATGGGGAGGCGAAGCGGCAGAAACAGTTGCTGGAGGAGATTGCCCGGGCCACGAGTTTTGTCGAATATGCCCCGGTGCTCAAAATTTCCGCCCTTACCGGGGCCGGGGTCAATCAGTTGCTGCCCACGGTGGTAAAGATTTACAAGCAGTATTGCGGCACCTTTTCAACCGGCAAGCTCAACCGAATCTTGCAGGCCGCCTTGGAAAGCCATAATCCGACCATGCACCAGGGACGCCGCCTCAAGTTCTACTATACGACCCAGATTTCCTCAAAGCCCCCCACCTTTATCATCTTTACCAACTATCCCAAGGGGGTGCATTTTTCCTATCTTCGTTACCTGCTGAACCAGTTCCGGGCTGGGCTCAAGCTTGATTCCATCCCCATCAAGATTATTCTCAAGGAACGGCAACGCAAAGAATATGGCAATGATCACGGGTAAGGCATCAGGCAGTCTGTTACTAATAGCGTCGTGAAAACAAGGCAAGGACAGGTGAGGTGAAGATGTCTGGGGAACAGGAAATATTTCAGTGTCGTCAATGTGGCCATTGCTGTCAGGGGGAAACCACGGTTTCTTTGAACCCCGAGGATGTTGCGCGGCTGGTCGCCTATCTGCATCTGCCCCTGGCCGAGGTGCAGGATAAATATCTGCGCCTTGCCGGCAAGGTGGTGCAGATGAAAACCGTGGACGGTCACTGCATTTTTTATAACGAAGGATGCACGGTGCATTCCGGCAAGCCCTGGCGTTGCAGTCAATGGCCCCTGCATCCGAGCATGCTTGACAGTCAGGACAATTTTGAGACCATAAGGCAATCCTGCCCTGGGATTAAAGGGGAGATGGGTTATGCGGAATTCCGCGCCCGGCTCGCGCTGATTCTTAAATCGCAGCCAGGCAAATAGGAAAAAGGCGGTGAGGATCATTCTTCCGCTTTTGGGCAAAACCAAGGAGCAGTACCTTGCCGCCGGGATTGATGATTTTGCCGGGCGGCTCAGGCGTTTTGTCCAGCTTGACCTGCCGGTGCTCAAAGAAAAGAAGAATGTGGCTAGGGAAGATCAGGCGCGGTTGCAGCAGGAGGAGGGGCAGATACTTCTTGGCAGTGTGCCGCATTCAGGCGGGGCAGTCAGGCTGATCGCCCTTGCTCC
This sequence comes from Deltaproteobacteria bacterium RIFOXYD12_FULL_55_16, assembly GCA_001799255.1. Taxonomy (GTDB): domain Bacteria; phylum Desulfobacterota; class Desulfobulbia; order Desulfobulbales; family Desulfurivibrionaceae; genus Thiovibrio. The sequence goes on along the minus strand of MGTC01000024.1, from coordinate 26,622 downwards.
GGCAGGTCAGCAGCTCAGCTCGGAAGAACTGGCTGAGCTGGTAAGCCGCTGGGAGGATCAGGGGGTTCGGGAGCTGGTCTTTCTGATCGGCGGCCCAACCGGGCTTGCGGCGGAGCTTATCCAGAAGGCGGATTATGTCTTGTCGCTCTCACGGATGACTTTTACCCACGAGATGGCCCGCCTGCTGGCGCTGGAACAGTTGTACCGGGCGTTTTCCATCAAGGCTGGAACCGGGTATCATAAGTAAGCATTTTTATATCTCTTCTGCTTCAGCAGCGCCGTTTTACTGGCTGCGCCTGCGGAACTATCCGGTTGCCAGATTGCCCGTTGTCAGATTATGATAGTGCTCCCTTTTGTTCATGGCGGACAAAAGGGTTTTACCCCAACAAGGAGTCATAATGAAAAAGGTCCATAAGGATTTTCAGGATGCGTCAAGTCTGGAGCTGGCCCGGTTTGCCGCCCTGGCCGCCCTGGAGAAAAAAGCGGAGGACCTGGTCGTTCTTGATGTGCGGGGCCTGTCTTCTATTGCCGATTTTTTTGTGATCATGACCGGGCGTTCCACCAGGCATGTGCAAGGCCTGGCCCAGGCGGTGGATGAGGCTCTGCGGCATAAAAATGTCAAGGATGGCAACACCGAGGGTCTCAACGAGGGGCATTGGGTTCTGCTCGATTATAACGATGTGATCGTGCATATCTTTTACAGCGAAGACCGCAGCTTTTACAACATTGAAGGCCTGTGGCACGACGCCCCCCGAGTGGAGATCGCTCCGGAAGCAGCAGTCGTCTGAGCCCTGAAGTCTCTGGAGAAACGATGCAGAAGATCACGCCGGTATTGCTGGCCATCCTCGATGGCTGGGGGATTGGGGAGCCATGGGAGGGCAACGCGATCCATCTTGCCCGCACGCCCAACATGGACCGCTGGCAGGCCAGCCAGCCCGCCACGACCCTGGTTGCCCACAATGGCGCAGTAGGCCTCCCGGAAGGGCAGATGGGCAATTCCGAGGTGGGGCATCTCAATATCGGCGCCGGTCGCATTGTCTACCAGGATTTCACCCGGATCAACCTGGCCATTGAAACCGGAGATTTTTTTAAAAATGAGGCGCTGACCGGAATTTTTGCCCGTGCCGCAGGGCAGGGGACAGCGGTGCATCTTCTTGGCCTGGTTTCTGATGGCGGGGTGCACAGCCATATTCGTCATCTGGTCGCCTTGCTGGAGATGGCAAAAAAGATAGGTCTTGCCAAGGTCTATCTCCATGCCTTCATGGATGGCCGTGATACCCCGCCTCGCAGCGGGGCTGGATACCTGGCTGAGCTTGACCAGGCCATGGCCCGAATTGGCGTGGGCCAGGTCGCCTCGGTCTGTGGCCGCTATTATGCCATGGATCGTGATAATCGTTGGGATCGAGTTTCCCTGGCCTGGCAGGCCATGGTGGATGGTTTAGGCCAACATACGGCCACCAGCGCCAGCGCGGCAGTGGCTGCGGCCTATGAGCGTGGCGAAAACGATGAGTTCATCAAGCCCACGGTTATCATGAACAACGGCCAGCCGGTAGCCACCATCAACGATGGGGATTCGGTGATTTTGTTCAACTTTCGGGCCGATCGGGTCAGGCAGATGACCCAGGTATTTATCGACCGGGAATTTACTGGTTTCTCTGTGCCGCATCGTCCCCAGCTGGCAGATTGCCTCACCTTTACTGAATATGAAAAAGATTTTGCTTTGCCCGTTGCCTTTCCGCCGGTTTCCTTTACACATATTCTGGGGGAAGAGGTCAGCAGCCATGGCTTGCGGCAACTGCGTATCGCCGAGACGGAAAAATACGCCCATGTCACCTATTTTTTCAATGGCGGTCGCGAAGCCCCATATCCTCTGGAAGACAGGGCCTTGCTCCCATCCCCCCGTGAGGTAGCCACTTACGACCTACAACCGGAGATGAGCGCGACAGCGGTCACTGAGGAACTGCTGCGCCGACTGGAGGGCAATCCCTACAGCTTGGTGGTACTCAACTTCGCTAACTGCGATATGGTGGGGCATAGCGGGATCATGGCTGCGGCCATCAGCGCGGTTGAAACTGTGGATCGGTGTATTGGCCGCGTGGTCGAGCGTTTCACCGAGATTGGCGGGGTGGTACTCATCACCGCGGATCATGGTAATGCCGAGGTCGTGATCAATAAAAAAACGGGCGGCCCGGTTACGGCGCACTCTACCAATCCGGTGCCTCTGGTCATGGTCGGCGCCCCGCCAGGGCTTGGTCTGCGAGATGGCGGCACCCTGACCAATATTGCGCCAACTATTCTTGCGCTGATGGGTCTGCCTGTTCCGGCAGAGATGGAAAGCGCCAGCCTGCTTGAGTACAGTGAAGAATTAAAAATGCAGAGTGTAGATTGACAGAGACAAGAGCGATTAGAGGTGATCTGTAATGCAATACATCAGTACCCGGGGCGGTATTGCCCCCATATCTTTCAAGCAGGCGGTGATGATGGGCCTGGCCACCGATGGCGGCCTGCTACTGCCTACGGCAATCCCCGAGATTTCTGCGGAAACCGTGGCCCAGTGGCGGCAGCTCAGCTATCCTGATCTGGCCTCTGCGGTACTCAGCCTTTTTATCGACGATATTCCGGCGGACGATCTGCGCGCTCTGGTTGTGAAATCATACCAGACCTTCAACCACCCGGAGATCACTCCGCTGGTCAGGCAGGGCGACTGCTATATCATGGAGCTTTTTCACGGCCCGACCCTGGCCTTCAAAGACGTGGCCCTGCAGTTTCTCGGTAATGTTTTTGAGTATCTGCTCAAGGAATCCGGCGGCAAGATGAACATTCTCGGCGCTACCTCCGGCGATACCGGGAGCGCGGCGATCTACGGGGTGCGGGGCAAGGAGCGGATCAATATCTTCATTCTGCACCCCCACAAGCGGGTAAGCCCCATCCAGGAATTGCAGATGACCACGGTCACCGACGCCAACGTCTTCAATCTGGCGGTGCGCGGCACCTTTGACGATGGTCAGGCGATAGTCAAGGCCATCTTTAATGATCTGCCTTTCAAAGAAAAGCATCAGCTGGGTGCGATCAACTCCATCAATTGGGCCAGGATTGTGGCCCAGGTGGTCTACTATGTTTATGCCGCCCTCAAGATAACAGCAAGCGAAGACGTGGCCCAGGTTGATTTTTCGGTACCCACTGGCAATTTTGGCGATATCTTTGCCGGCTATGTGGCCCGTCGCCTGCTGCCCAAGCAAATCCGCCGTCTGATCCTGGCCACCAACGAGAACAACCTGTTGACCCGTTTTGTCTTAAATGGCGATTATTCCCTGGGAGCGGTGGCGCAAACCTCAAGCCCCTCCATGGACATTCAGGTGGCCAGTAATTTTGAACGCTATCTTTACTATCTTAACGGCGAGGATGCCGAGCGGACTCGTCAGGACATGGAGCGCTTCGCCACCAGCGGCAGCCTTCAGTTTGACGAACTTGCCCAGGAACGGGTTCGGGCCGATTTTGCCTCGCGCAGCGTGAACGAAGAGGAAACAAACGCCACCATTCGTGATTTTTACAAGCTGCATGGCTATGTGCTTGATCCGCATACCGCCGTGGGGGTCAGAGCCGGATTGGCTGGCCGGGAGCCGGGGGTGCCAATGATCTGTCTGGCCACCGCTCATCCGGCCAAGTTTGGCGAAGCGGTAGGGCGCGCTATTGGCCACGAGCCTGAACTGACGGAAAGCCTTGCCGCGCTGGCCGAGAAGGAAAACCGCTGTGAGGTGATCGCGGCTGAGGTCGGAGCGGTAAAGGCATTTGTCGAGCAGCATGCCCTGTAACTATCCAGGATAAATGGCGATGGAAATCTTCAAGCAAAGGGTGAATGAGGCGGTGCGGTTTTTGCGGGAGCGCATGCCGGAGCTGCCGGAGATTGTCCTGGTGCTCGGCACCGGCCTGAGTGCTTTAGGAGACAGGCTTGAGGCGCAGGTTGTCCTGCCCTATGCGGAGATTCCCAATTTTCCCAAGGCAACCGTGGAGAGCCATGCCGGGAATCTTATTTTTGGCAGGCTCTGCGGCAGGCCGGTGGCGGTATTGCAGGGCCGGTTTCATTATTATGAAGGCTACTCGGCCCGTGAGTTGAGTCTGCCGATTCGGGCCCTCGCTCTGGTGGGGGCAAAGGCCCTCATCGTCTCCAATTCGGCAGGCGGCCTCAACCCTGCTTTTGCGCCCGGCACCTTGATGGTGCTGCGCGACCATCTCAACCTCATCCCGGATAATCCCCTGCGTGGGCCTAATGTTGATGCTTGGGGGCCTCGCTTCCCCGACCTCTCCGCCCCCTATGACCGAGGCCTGATCGACACGGCCCTGGCCTGTGCGGCCCGGCATGAAATCGCCCAGGTAACCACCGGCGTCTATGTGGCCATCTCCGGCCCCAGTCTGGAAACCCCGGCAGAAACCCGCTATCTCCGGCGATGCGGCGCCGATGCCGTGGGCATGTCCACCGTGCCGGAGGTAATCGTGGCTATTCATGCCGGGATGCGGGTGCTGGGGATCTCGGTGGTGGCAAACGTCAACGATCCGGATAATTTCAAGCCCATCATTCTGGAAGAGATCATCGCAGAAACTAAAGGGGCAGAAGATCGCTTGGCGCGATTGCTGCTTGCCATTTTATCCGAGATGTAGGTAAACGTTCAGCAGCACCACATCTGCTTTGTCATCGGCCTGCTTATGTGCAATAGCACACTTCGCAGACCTCTGGAGTTTATGCCCCTCCGGGGTACGCATCTGCAGCACTGCTGAACGTTTATCTTTCATATGGAGCGGTATTTTTTGTTCCTGGTGAACGATTATATTATGAAAAGGAACCCCATGAACGCCAAGCCAACCCTGCTGGTCTGCGGCCAGATTCTGACTCTGAATGCAAACAATACCGTAATCGAAGACGGCGCCGTGGCCATTGCCGGCGATACCATCATCGAGGTGGGGGAGCGGGCCGCCCTGATGGCCAGGTACCCTGGGGTGGAGCAACTCGTCCAGCCCCATGGTCTGGTCATGCCGGGTCTGGTCAATAGCCACACCCACGCGGCCATGGCCTGCTTTAGGGGGCTGGCCGATGATCTGCCCCTGATGACCTGGCTTACCGAGTACATCTTTCCGGTGGAGGCCAATCTTACTGGCGAGATGGTCTACCACTCCTCCCTGCTCTCGATGGCCGAGATGATCAAATCCGGCACCACCAGCTTTTGCGACATGTATCTTTTTGCCAAGGAGGTGGCCCGCGCCACGGCGGATTCCGGGATGCGCGGCTGGCTGGGCGAGGTGCTGTACGATTTCCCCTCGCCCAACTACGGGGCGCCGGAAAACGGCATCGCCTATCTGGAGGAGTTGCTGGCCGAATACCGCAATCATCCGCTGATCTCCATCACCGTTGATCCTCATGCCGTGTATACCTGCTCCCCGGATCTGCTCAAGCGTCTCAAGGCCGTGGCGGAAAGGCACGGGGTCGCTTATGTGATCCATCTTTCCGAAACCAAGGAGGAGGTGGAGGGGTGCCGGGCCAGATATGGGCACACCCCGGTCATGCATCTTGATGCACTGGGAATTCTCGACAGCCAGGTGGTGGCCGACCATTGCGTGGTGCTGACCGAGCCGGAGATCGACCTGCTCGCCGAGCGGGGCGTTAAGGTGGCCCATTGCCCGGAAAGCAACATGAAGCTTGCCTCGGGCGTGGCTCCGGTGGTGGAGCTGCTGGCGGCCGGGGTCACGGTGGGCCTGGGCACTGACGGCGCGGCCAGCAACAACGATGTGGACATGTTCGGGGAGATGGACTCTGCCGCCAAGCTGCATAAGGTGCATCGTCTCGACCCCACGGTGATGAGCGCTGAGACCACCCTGCGCATGGCCACCCTGGGTAGCGCCAGGCTGCTGGGGGCCCAGAGCCGGATCGGCAGCCTGGAGCCGGGGAAGAAGGCCGATCTCATCGTGCTGGACATGAACAAGCCGCACCTGACCCCGATGTACAATATCCCTTCCCATCTGGTCTATGCGGCTAAGGGGAGCGATGTGGTACATTCGGTGATCAATGGCCGGCTGGTGATGCGGGATCGGCGGCTGCTCACCATGGATGAGGATGCGGTTTTAGACAGGCTGCGCGAGATCGGCACGCGGATCTCCGGGCTGGTCAAGCCTGGACGGCGATAAGAAGAGATCACGCGGGGTAGATCCATGCATTTGTTGGCAATCTGGTCGCATCTCAAGAAAAAAGGGGTTGCTCGGACAATAAGCATCATGGCTAACCGGGCCTTTGATTGTCATTTTGACTTCAAATACGGAACTGACACGAGCAATAGAGTCAGTTTGCAGGAGCTTACCGTTACCGGGGCGAACAAGGAGCGGGGTTCTTTCTATCAGCCGACCATGGCCTTGTCCTTTAACCGGCTGCTGAAGGCGATACCACTCCCGCCGGAAGGTGTGCTGGTTGATTTTGGCTGCGGCAAAGGGCGAGTCCTGTTGCTCGCTGTTTTAGGGGGGATGAAAAAAGCGGTGGGCATCGAGTTTTCGCCGCACTTATGCCGCATAGCGGAAAGCAATATCAACCTTGTCGAAAAGACGATAGGTACCCGGCTGGAGATCACGGTGATCGAGGGGGATGTAACGGATTACGAGATCGAAGACGACCAGAATGTGTTTTTCTTTTTCAACCCCTTTGATGATGTCATCCTTGCGGCGGTTGTGGAGAACATGAAGAAATCGCTGCACAGGAAACCGAGGCAGGTTGCGATTGTTTATTACAACCCGGTTCACTCGCATGTTATGGATCAGCATTTTCTGCTGAAAAACAGATATATTATCGGCGGCGAAGAGTATGTGCTGTATGCGCTCGTTGATGGACTCGTCTGAACTTTTTAAGATTATGGCCTGCATTTATCGTGGCTAAGGTCTGCTGGTATATGGTAAAAATATTTTTTTCACCGTAAGCAGGATCCCCCGCAAACAATACTCAGGCACCCCTCACGGAGGCTTATGAACAATGGGTAAAACCATAGCTGAAAAGATTTTTGCCGCTCACCTGCGCGACACTCCCACCGCAGAGAATGTCATCCTCAATATCGATGTGGTCATGTGCCACGAAATAACTACCCCTATCGCTATTACCGATCTTGAATCCCGGGGGATGGATCGGATCTTTGATCCTAAAAAGATCAAGGCGGTTATCGACCATGTGACGCCGGCCAAAGATTCTAAAACCGCAATTCAGGGTAAGATCCTTCGCGACTGGGCGCGGCGCCATAAGATTCGCGATTTTTTCGACATCGGCGCCAACGGGGTCTGCCACGCTCTTTTTCCGGAAAAGGGTTTTGTCCGCCCCGGTTACACGGTGATCATGGGTGATTCGCATACCTGCACCCACGGGGCCTTCGGGGCCTTTGCCGCAGGCGTTGGCACCACCGATCTGGAGGTGGGGATCCTGAAAGGGGTCTGCTCCTTCCGCACCCCGGAAACCATGAGAATCACTATCACCGGCAGGCTGCAGGACGGCGTCTCTGCCAAGGATGTGATCCTGTTTATTATCAAGGAACTGACGGTAAACGGGGCGACGGACAAGGTCATGGAATTTGTCGGGCCGGTGGTTGAGGCCATGAGCATGGAGGCGCGGATGACCCTGTGCAACATGGCCATCGAGGCTGGAGCCACCTGCGGCATCTGTCTGCCAGATATGGTGACCGCCCAATATCTCTGGCCGTTTATCAAAAATCACTATGCCTCTATTGAGCTGGCGGTGCAGGATTTTGCCCGTTGGCATTCCGACCCTGACGCGGATTATATTCAGAAGCTGGCTCTTGATGTGTCCGGCTTGGCGCCCCAGGTGACCTTCGGCTACAAACCGGACGAGGTGAAAAGCGTCGCCGAGATGGAGGGCACCCCTGTGGATCAGGTATATATCGGCTCCTGCACCAATGGCCGCATTGAGGATCTCCGCTCTGCGGCCCGGATTTTGAAAGGCAAAAAGATTGCCGCCACTGTACGCGGCATTCTTTCACCGGCCACGCCCAAGGTGTATTCCCAGGCTCTGGAAGAGGGGATTATCGCCATTTTCATGGAGGCTGGTTTCTGTGTAACCAACCCGACCTGCGGCGCTTGCCTGGGCATGAGCAACGGGGTTCTGGCCGAGGGAGAGATCTGCGCCTCCACCACCAACCGGAATTTCAATGGCCGGATGGGCAAGGGCGGCATTGTTCATCTGATGAGTCCGCTTACCGCTGCGGCCACTGCGGTGCAGGGCCACATCACCGACCCGCGGAAGCTCCTGAAAAAGAAATTGACCCCAACGATAACGGAGTAAACGATAATGAAAGAGTTTGGCGGCAAAGCGCTGTTTCTTGACCGAAACGATATCAATACTGACGAAATCATCCCGGCCAAGTACCTGACCGAAAACACCAAGTTGGCCCTGCAACCCTTTATTCTGGAAGATCTTAAGCTCGGGGGCTTTGATCCGCGCCGGGATATAGAGGGCAAGGGGGTTATCATTTCCCGGGCCAATTTCGGCTGCGGTTCCTCCAGGGAGCATGCGGTCTGGGTGTTTGAGGTCAACGACATCAACGTGGTCATTGCCGAGAGTTTTGCCCGCATCTTTCGGCAGAACATGTACAACTGCGGCATGCTGGCCATCGAGTTGCCGAAAAAGGAGATTGAGACCCTTTTTGGCCTGGGTGAGGTGGTGGAGATTACGGTGGATCTGGTTGCCGGCACACTTACTGCCCAGGGCGACAAGAAGGTGGTAATTTCTTTTAAAATGAATGAGTTTGATAAAAAACTCGTGGAAGCAGGCGGTTGGCTTGCCTATGCTGATAAAAATTATTAGGTTTTAATGGGCAGGATTGCCCTTCAAGAATGGCCGGTATGGGGCAGTACCCTGTGCCGGCCATTCTTATGCGGAGCAGCCGATGAGTAAACCCGTGGAATTCACGGTTGAGAAGGTAATCAAGGGTGGGCTTGGCCTGGGGCGGCTGGCGGATGGCCAGGTGGTCATGGTTCCGCGCGTGCTGCCTGGGGAGGTGGTGCGGGTATTTCCCCGTCATCGGCACCGGCACTATCTGGAAGCAGACCTGCTGGAAGTGCTCCAGCCCTCGGAGCAGCGGGTAACCCCGGCTTGCCCGGTGTATGATACTTGCGGCGGCTGCGATTTTCAGCACGCGGCCTATCCCGAACAACTTCGCTTGAAAAATGCTATTCTGGCCGAAACGCTTTGCCGGGCCGGATTATGTCGGGAGGAGGAGCTTTCCGGCCTTTTGGCCTCTCCTCTGGCCTCGCCCAAGACCTTGGGCTACCGACAACGGATCAGGTTGCAGGTGGCGCAGGGGAGGGCGGGGTACTTTGGCCGGCAGAGCCACAGCCTGATCCCTGTTTTTCGCTGCCCCCTGGCCGGGGAGGCCATCAACTCGGTGTTTGCCGATCTTTACGCCAGCAGGCAGTTTCAGAACTTGCTGATCCAGGCCTCGGCTCTCGAGCTTCTCGAAAATCCCGCCCACGGCTCAGTCATCCTGCTCGTCCATTACAACAGAAAAACCAGGCCTGCCGATGAGCAAGCCGCCAGGCATCTCTGCCAGGCCTTGCCAGGGCTGGCGTCGGTGATCTTCACTGTGGCAGGCCAGGCCAGGGGGCCATGCCTTACCAAAAAAGGGGAGGCGCCCCCTGGTGACATGGTGGAAATTCCCCTGCCTGCCGGGTTGTGCGGCAGGCCATTGACCCTTGCCCTCGAACCGGGCGGGTTTTGTCAGGTAAATCTTGGTCAAAATGAAAACTGCATCAGGCTGTTGCTTGACTGGACAAGGGAGATGAAGCCCGGCAAGGCGCTGGATCTGTTCTGCGGCATGGGTAATTTTTCTCTTCCCCTGGCCATGCTGGGTTGGGAGGTAACCGGCATGGATATGCAGCGCTCCACCATTCGCAGCGCCGGGCGCAATGCCGACGCCGCTGCTTTAGCCGAACGCTGCCGGTTCAGCCAGGAAAGTGCCACCAGGGCGGCCAGACGTCTGCTGACCGAAGAAGCGATCTTTGACTGTCTTATCCTCGACCCGCCCCGTTCCGGCTGCGCCGAACTCATCCCCCTGTTGCCAGATCTCAAGGCGCGGCAGATCATCTACATCTCCTGCGATCCGGCCACCCTGGCCCGTGATCTGGCAGGTCTCACCCAGGCCGGCTACCGGCTGGCCGAGGTTCGCCTGGTGGACATGTTTCCGCAGACCGCGCATCAGGAAACCATGGTGAGGTTGGAGCGGGAATAGGTATTTGCACCCAGAGGGTATAAGTTTCGTTTGAGCAGACAAGCTGCTCAACTCAGCTTTATCGTTAATATCTGTCAACTGATGACATTCCGGCCATTTTTTGGCATACTGCTTTTTCTGAAATTGATTGACTATTGAGCCTCACAAACGAAACAGAGACCTTCTGGGTGCAAAGAGTCATGGCCCGACAACCCGCCCATCATACCGCCCCCCTGGCTGAACGCCTGCGTCCGCAAACGATAGATGATTTTGTCGGCCAAAGGCAGCTGTTGGGCGAGGACAAGATTCTCCGGCGGCTTATCGGCCAGAAATATCTGCCCTCCCTGCTGCTCTGGGGCCCGCCCGGCACCGGCAAAACCACCCTGGCTCGGATTTTGTCCCGGATGACCGGCGCTGATTTCGCCTTCTTTTCCGCCGTGCTGTCCGGGGTCAAGGAGATCCGGGAAATTGTGGCTCAGGCCCAGACCGCCAAGGATGAGCGCAACATTGCCACCATTGTTTTCGTGGATGAAATCCATCGTTTTAACAAAAGCCAACAGGACGCTTTCCTCCCCCATGTGGAAAGCGGTCTCTTGACCCTTATTGGCGCAACCACCGAAAATCCCTCTTTCCATGTTATCGCTCCACTTCTCTCCCGATGCAGGGTGCTGGTGCTTGAGCCCTTGGGCCAGGAGGAGTTGCAGGCCATTATCCAGCGGGCCCTCACGGACAAGGAACAGGGGCTGGGCTCCTGGCAGATTGCCCTTGCGCCGGAGGCGGCTGCCCATCTGGCCAGGATTGCGGACGGCGATGCCCGCAGCCTGCTGAACAGCCTGGAAATTGCCGCTAATCTTGCCGAACCGGATGCCGAAGGCTCGCGGCAGATAACCCTGGCCACAGTGGAAGAAGCCATCCAGCGCAGAAGTCTGCGCTATGATAAAGATGGCGAGGAGCATTACAATCTGATCTCGGCCCTGCACAAAAGCCTGCGGGACAGCGATCCGGACGGGGCCCTGTACTGGCTGTGCCGAATGCTTGCCGCCGGGGAGGAACCCTTGTATCTGGCCCGCCGCCTGATCCGCTTCGCCTCGGAAGACATCGGCAACGCGGACCCACAGGCTCTCACGGTTGCCCTGAATGCCAGAAATTCCTATCAAACCTTGGGAACACCAGAGGGAGAACTGGCCCTGGCCCAGGCCGTTACCTATCTTGCCACCGCCCCCAAGAGCAATGCCGTCTATGCCGCTTATAACTCGGTGCGGCACGACATCAGACGCACAGGCACTCTGCCGGTGCCGCTTCATCTGCGTAATGCGCCGACCGCGTTGATGAAGGATCTTGGCTACGGGCAAGGCTACCAGTATGCGCATGACGACCCCCATGCCCTGGTGGATCAGCATCATCTGCCGGACGAGCTTGAGGGGAAAATCTATTACCAGCCCGCCAACCGGGGCCATGAAGCAGTCATCCGGGATCGGCTGGGCAAATGGCGGCAGTTGCTGCGAGATCGAAAAAAGTAACCATAAAGGAAAACCGCATCCATGAAGAAAACATTTTTATTATTTTCCACTCTCCTGGCCTTGCTCACCCTGGCTGGTATCAGCGGAGCCGCAGAAAAAAAAGCGGGCGCAATCAATCAGGCAAAGGGCCTACGTGAGCTAACGCTTTTTTTCGCCAACGATGTCCGGGGCGAAACCGAACCCTGCGGATGACAAAGCAATCAGTTGGGCGGTCTGCCCAAAAAAGCCCAACAGCTGCTTGACTTGCGGGAGAAAAAAACCGGGGTGCTGGCTTTGGACAGCGGCGCCCTGCTGTTCAAGGAGGAAAAGATTCCGCCGGAGCAGGTTTTGCAGCTTACCGCCACAGCGCAGGGCATTGTTTCGGCATACAACAAAATGTCTTTTGCCGCAGTCGGTGTTGCCAGGCAGGATCTTGCCGCAGGGCTGCCCTTTCTTCTCAGTCTCCAGCAGAAATCTGCTTTCCCCTGGCTAAGTGCCAACCTTGTCAGCCGCACCCAGGGCAAACCATATTTTAAGCCCCACACCCTGCTGAACATGGCCGGAATGAACATCGCCGTTGTCGGCCTAACCAGCAACCATGGCCCGGATGCTCTTTTGACGGAAAAAGACAACGCCGTCATTCTTCCCTGGGAAGAGGTTCTTCCCAGGGAAATCGCCCTGTTGAAAGGCCGGGCTGATCTGCTGATCCTGCTTTCCAGCTTTCCTGCGGCAATAAACAAGAGAATTGCCGAAAAATATCCGGAAATACACCTCATCCTGCAAGGCGGGAACATACCAGGCAATCTGCCGCCGAAACAGATCAACAACACTCTTATTACCCAGGTTGAGCAGCAGGGAAAATTTGTTGGTATTCTGGATGTGCGTTGGAATACGCAGGCAAAAAAATGGGAAGATCCAGGCCCGGAGAATCTGCTGCTGGAGAAAAAAAATGAGTTGGATCGCCTGGATTGGCAGATAGGCCGCTACCGTAAACAGGGGGAGCCAAGGCTGGTCTTCAAGGATCAGCTTGAGGTGCTCGCGGCTTATGAGGCCATGCTCGGCCAACGTGAAAGGCTGGAGCAGGAGCTTGTCAGTCTTACGGCGGCACAAAACGCCAAAAACCTTGGCCAGGCCAGACTGTCTTCCTTCAGCAATCGTTTTGAGGTCATGCGGAAAGAACTGCCCGACAACCCGGCGGTACTGGCCATTGTCCAGGCGACCACCAGCGAGGTGAACAGGCTAGGCAAGCTCGCGGCCAAGGACAGGGCCGTAAATTCTCTGGCCCAGAATAAAGCGATTTTTCCGGATAATTATACCGGAAGCGCCGCCTGCCAGAGCTGCCATACCCAGCAGTTCAAGAAATGGCTCACCACCAGACATGCCTTAGCTTACGGCACCCTGGAGGGCAAAGGGCAACAGTTCAATGCACAATGCCTTCCCTGTCATGTGACGGGTGCTTTTGGCCAGTCTGGAGAAGTGGTACTAAACCTGGCTAATGATCTGCGTCAGGTTGGCTGCGAAACCTGCCATGGCCCGAGCAGGCAGCATGCTCTCCGGCCACAAAGCGGCAAACCGAGCCAGCCAACCAGGGAAACCTGTCTGCGCTGCCACACCGGCGACCACGATAATAATTTTATTTTCCCGGAGGCCTTTGCCCGCCTTGGTTGCGGCGGCTCATGAGGTACCGCTTTGTGCGGATAGTATAAAAAATGCCAAAAGGGGGAGGCAAGCTGCCTCCCCCTTTTGGGCTTAAAAAATATCGCAACGACAGAAACGCTTACTTCACTTCTTCAAAATCAGCGTCCACCACATTATCATCATCCTTCTTTGCCCCGCCGGTCTGACCAGCTTCTTCCGCCGCCTTGTCCTTGGTTGCCTGGGCATACATCATTTCCGCCAGCTTGTGAGAGGCCTGGGTTAAAGATTCAAGGCCCTTCTTGATCGCTTCGACATCATCGGTCTCCATGAGTTTTTTGAGGCTGTCGATCTCGACCTGTACCTTGCCTTTGGTCTCGCTGTCAACCTTGTCGCCCAGATCCTTCATGGTCTTTTCCGTGGCGTAAATCATGGAGTCGGCTTGATTCTTGGTTTCGACCAGTTCCTTGCGCTTGCGGTCTTCGTCGGCATGGGCTTCGGCGTCTTTCTGCATTCGCTTGATCTCCTCCTCGGAAAGGCCGCTGGAGGCGGTGATCCGGATGGATTGCTCCTTGCCGGTACCCATATCCTTGGCGGAAACATGCAGAATGCCGTTGGCGTCCAGATCAAAGGTGACTTCAATCTGCGGCACCCCGCGAGGCGCCGGAGGAAGATCAGTCAGCTCAAAACGGCCGATGGTCTTGTTGTTTGTCGCCATCTCACGCTCACCCTGCAAGACATGGATGGAAACTGCAGGCTGGCTGTCCGCCGCTGTGGAGAAAACCTGGCTCTTCTTGGTCGGGATAGTGGTGTTCTTCTCGATGAGCTTGGTCATCACTCCGCCCAGGGTCTCGATGCCCAGAGACAGCGGGGTAACGTCGAGAAGCAGCACATCCTTGACATCGCCCTTGAGTACTCCGCCCTGCACCGCAGCGCCGATGGCCACAACCTCATCCGGGTTCACGCCCTTGTGGGGTTCCTTGCCGAAAATCTCCTTAACCTTTTCCTGCACCTTGGGCATCCTGGTCATACCGCCAACCAGGATCACCTCGTCGATGTCCGCCGCGCTGATTCCTGCATCTTTAAGGGCAATCTGACAAGGCCTGACCGTGCGTTCGATCAGATCATCCACCAGACCTTCCAGTTTGGCGCGGGAGAGTTTCATCTGTAGATGCTTGGGCCCGGAGGCATCCGCAGTGATAAAGGGCAGGTTGATCTCGGTTTCCATGGTGGTGGAAAGCTCCATCTTCGCTTTTTCCGCCTCTTCCCGCAGGCGTTGCAGGGCCATCTTGTCGGAGCGCAGATCAATGCCCTGATCCCGCTTGAATTCATCGGCAATCCAGTTGACAATGCGCATGTCGAAATCTTCACCACCAAGAAAGGTGTCCCCGTTGGTGGATTTTACTTCGAAAACTCCGTCCCCGATCTCCAGCACCGAAACATCAAAGGTGCCGCCGCCCAGGTCGAACACGGCAATCTTTTCTTCACCCTTTTTGTCCAGACCATAGGCCAGGGCTGCGGCAGTAGGCTCATTGATGATCCTCTGCACATTGAGCCCGGCAATCCGGCCCGCATCTTTGGTAGCCTGACGCTGAGAGTCGTTAAAATAAGCAGGCACAGTGATTACCGCCTCGGTAACTTCCTCGCCCAGGTATTCCTCCGCAGTCTGCTTCATCTTGGTAAGAACCATGGCGGAGATTTCAGCTGGGGTCATAACCTTGCTGTCAACCTCAACCGCCGCATCGCCTTCCTTGCCGTTAACGATCTTGAACGGGCTGATCTCGATGCTCTTTTTTACTTCCGCATCGGTGAACTTGCGCCCGATAAGCCGCTTGATAGCATGCAGGGTCTTGGTTGGATTGGTAACCGCCTGCCGTTTGGCAACCTGGCCCACCAGCCGCTCGCCGCTGCTGGAAAAAGCCACCACCGAAGGCGTGGTTCTGTTGCCTTCCACATTGGCGATAACCTTGGGCTCGCCGCCTTCCATCACCGCGACACATGAATTTGTTGTTCCTAAATCAATACCAATAATCTTTCCCATCTCATTTCTCCTTATCTAGCTGGATAAACAATCCTTTTCATTCTTCAACGTTACCCTTTGAAACGACGACCTTGGCCGCCCGGATAAGTCTGTCCTTAAACATGTATCCTTTCTGAAATTCCTGCAGAATCCGGTTTTCCGGCACCTCCGTGCTGGTCTCCATGGCAACGGCTTCATGGAAATTGGGATCAAAGGGCTGCCCTTCACCGGCCATGGGTTGCACCCCGAATTTTTCCAGGGTATTGAGCAACCCTTTACAGGTCATTTCCACCCCGGTCAGAAGAGCTACGGCATCAGGGGAACAACGGCACTGTTCTACGGCGCGTTCAAGATTATCAAGAGAAGGAAGAATCTCCCGCAGGATGGTTTCTTCCGCATACTTGAGCGCTGTCTCCCGTTCCCGCTGCATTCTTTTTTTAAAATTATCCTGCTCCGCCGCCATACGCAACAGCTTGTCCTCCAGTTCCCGGTTTCTTTCCAGAGCCGTTGCCAGCTGGACGGAGATCTCATCCGCCTCGTGCTGTTCTTTCCTCAAGCTGTCATGCTCAAGGATCTCTTCTTTTTCTACTTGCTCCGCCACCCTTATCTCCTTTTCGGCACAATAAAATCCTTTGGATATGTGAATCAGTTGTATCTTATTGCAATAACTTGACTTTTAAAAGAGGTTTCAAGTTCGTACCCAACAATAAGTATGCTCTTTTTCATTGTCAAGACATCGGGCTGGAATTGTTGATAACTCAGGGAATTGGCAAAGCAGGTGGAAAAACGGCTCAACTGTCAACTGCGGAAAGTACTTGGATATAGAAGCAGGTATAAGGTATTCTTCAGCATGAAAACATGCTGCGTCAAGTAAACATTAAAAGTTGCACTTCGAACCTGAATCCGTGAAAATTTTAGATATCAGCGGACTCGCCGATAATAACGTTAGTATCTGGTGTTCAAGTGGCGATGATGTTTTTCCGGGTTAGAAAGAGGAGTTTGAGGATATGGCTGCCCAGATTAAGAGCTTGAGTGACTTGAAAGCGGTGCTGTTAAGGCGGAGATGGTATTTGATTCTCCCCAGTTGCGCCATTTTCTGGGCAACTGTGGCCACGGTTTTTCTCCTACCATCCATTTATCGCTCCACCTCCACGATCCTTATTGAAGAGCAAGAAATACCAACTAATCTTGTGCGGACAACGGTGACAAGATATGCCCAGCAACGTCTGGGGATAATTTACCAGCGCCTCATCAGCACCTCGCGTATTCTGGCGATAATCAAGGAGTTTCATCTCTATCCCGAGCTTCAGAATAAGATAAGTCCTGATGAAATAGCCGCGAAGATGAAAGGTGATATCGTTCTTAATTTTATTAAGGCCGATGTTGTTGATCCTAAAACCGGCCAGGCTTCTCCGGCAACCATCGCCTTCACTCTTTCCTACCAAGGGAAAAAGCCGGAGCAAACCCAAAAGATCGCCTCAGTCCTTACCTCATTATTCCTTGAAGAATATTTGAAAGACCGTGAAAAAACGGTGTCTGGCGCCTCAAGTTTTCTTTTGGAGGAAGTTAATCGGATAACAGAAGTTCTGGCTGAATCTGATGCGAAAATCGCAGATTATAAGGAGCAACATCTCAATGAGCTGCCCGAACTCCTGCAGGTCAATATGCAGAGTCTGCAAAATACAGAAACGAATAGCGACAGGCTTTTCGAGCAGATGAGAACATCTCGGGAACGGGAGGGCTACCTTGAGTCACAACTGGCAAGTATTCCCAAACAGGAAATGCAGAAAAAACGACTGGAGGAGTTGCGGATTCAGCTGTCCAATCTGAAAGCGCGCTTTTCTGATCAATATCCAGATGTTATTTTGGTTAAAGCCGAGATTGAAAAGATTATCGCGGAAAAAGAGGCGAGCAAGGAAGAAATCTCTGATAATTCAGCTTATATAATCCTGGCGGCACAGCTGGCCAGTATAAAGGCGGAGATTGCCTCTCTGAACAAACAAATCGCGGCAAACGAGCAGAGATCTTCCCATTATCGTGTCTCGATTGCCGCAACGCCATGGGTTGAAAAGACCTATAAATCCTTGCTCAACGATCGTGATAATCAGTTGCGTAATTACAATGAGTTGATGCAAAAATACATGGAGGCTCAAGTCGCCCAGGGACTTGAAAAAGATCAGAAAGGCGGGCGACTTACCGTTGTCGAGCCTGCTCAGTTGCCCAAAAAACCATATAAACCCAATCGGTTGCTCATCGTTCTTGTCAGCATTGTCCTGGGCGTTGGCGCAGGGGTAGGGCTTGCCGCTCTTGTGGAATTCAATGATCAATCAATCCTGAATGCCGAGGATCTTGCTAAAGCTACCTCTTTTCCTGTTTTAGTGGTTATCCCCGAAATTCTTCATGAGCAGGAAAGACTTCAGGCTCAAAAAATGAATAGATTGCAATTTATTCTTCTATTGCTGAATCTTGGCCTGGCTTTTATTGCTCTTTTGGCGTTAAGATTTGTCAACTGAAGCGGAAGAGGCTGGATACCTATTCTTGAGGTATTTTGATGGAGAAGGAGCTGTGGCGATGAGTTTACGGAAAGCCTTTGACGGGGAGCGAAGAAAGCATCAGGAAGATATATGGGGCGAAGAATCAAGTCCTTCCGGAGAGGAAAAGTCCTGGCAGTCGCCAGCCTATGCAAAATCTTCTCAAGTTCTCTGCAACCAGGACGCACTGATGAAAAACAAGTGCGTTTGCATTACTCCGGGCGCTACCGAAATAGATAATTATAAAGTTCTCCGGGCGCAGATTATACAAAGAACCAAAGAGAGGGGCTGGAACACCTTGATGGTGACAAGCGTACAACCGGGTGAGGGTAAGACTCTCACCGCCATCAATCTGGCAATTACCCTTGCCAGAGAATTTAACCAGACGGTTCTGCTCGTGGACTGCGATTTAAAAAAACAGGATATCCATAAGCGTTTCGGGTATAAATCAGACAGGGGATTGGGGGATTTTCTTCTTAACGATTGCTCCTTGAATGAAATTATCAGTTGGCCAGGGGTAGAGAAGATGACCCTTATCTCTGGTGGGCAGACATTTCAGGATACCACTGAATTATTGGGCTCGCCGCAGATGAAGAGCCTTGTCGCCGAAATGAAGGAGAGATACGCAAACCGATATATAATCTTTGATCTTCCCAGCCTTAAGGAGGGGGCGGATGCGATTACCTTTGCCCCGCTTGTAGACGGAATCCTGGTAGTAACACAATATGGTCGAAACTCTGCCAAGGAGATCAACAATATCCTGAAGTTGATTCCAAGGGAAAAGATCCTGGGGCTTATTTTTAATCGGCAAAAAAGGTGGTGTCACCACATAGTTGACCTTAAGGTTCAACCGTAATGGAACCTCTGACCATGCCACTGTTCGATCCCTACACGCCGATCTTCTGGCAGCGCATTGCCGTTGCCCTTATCTGTGGCGGCATCATCGGCCTGGAACGCCAACTGCGCGGCAAACCGGCGGGCATCCGCACCAGCATTCTCATCTGTCTTGGCACCGAGGTCTTTGTCGCGCTGGGCGCTCTGATCACTGAAGGCACGGGCGCAGACCCCAGCCGGGTGGTGGGTCAGGTTGTCACTGGCATCGGTTTTCTTGGCGCGGGGGTAATTATGGCCAAGGAAGGCTTGGTGCAGGGGGTTACTTCGGCTGCGGTAATCTGGATGCTGGCTGCCATCGGCTCGGCCATCGGGCTGGGTTATGAGCATGGGGGCGTGGTTCTGGCTGTGCTTACGGTCGGGGTGCTGACCGGGGTCGAGCTTCTTGAAACCAGCTTCTTCATGCTGCGGGAGGGGGTGCATACCCCGCATCTGCCTTTTAGACAGCGGCGCGAAGACGAGAAACCAGGACATAAATAATTCCATCCCAGGCATTTTCTCGTCTTTCTTCTTGACTCTCTATCTTAACAACACTATTCTTTGCCCGTTTTAAGTTTTGAGCATTCTGATTTTAGAAAGGTCATAGTCCTGTAACAGGATATTTTTGCTGCAATAAAAAAATTCAAGGAGGATCACCATGTCTGTTTGTGTTGTTGGCCATTCAAATCCCGATACCGATTCCGTTGCCGCCGCCATTGCCTACGCCCATTATCTGAAGGCTACCGGTACCGACGCCGTTGCCTGCATGCAGATTGAGGCAGCCAAGCTGAACCCAGAGAGCGTCACGGTTCTCAAAAACTTCGGTCTGGCCGCGCCCCAGACCATGACGGACGCTGCGGGTAAGAAGGTTGCCCTGGTCGATTTCAGTGATATCGGGCAGGCTCCGGCAAACATCAAGGACGCCGAGGTTGTTGCTATTGTCGATCACCACAAGATCGGTGACATTACCACCAACAACCCGATCGTTTTCAATGCCCAGCCGGTCGGCTGCACCTGCACCGTGCTGTACGAAATGTTCAAGAACAACAATGTCGCCCTGCCCAAGGATATTGCCGGAGTTATGCTTTCCGCCATCCTGAGCGACACCGTGAACTTCAAGTCCCCCACCTGCACCGCCCCTGACAAGGCTGCGGTTGCTGCCCTGAAAGAAATTGCCGGCGTTGCCGACACCGATGCGCTCTTCATGGAGATGCTGAAGGCCAAGTCTTCCATCGACGGTATCCCCATGAAAGATCTCGTCTTCCGTGATTACAAGGATTTCGACATGAACGGCAAGAAGGTCGGCATCGGCCAGCTCGAACTCGCCACCATCGATCAGGTTGCCGGAATTCGCGCCGACCTGTACAAGGCTCTTGAGGATCTCCAGAAGGATGGCCGTCATTCCGTACTGTTCATGCTTACCGATGTTGTGAAAGAGGGCACCGATCTGCTGGTTGTTTCTGATGAGCCTGCGGTTATTGAGCAGGCTTTCGGCGGCAAGATTGCCGGTAACTCCATGTGGATAGACGGCATGATGAGCCGCAAGAAACAGACCGTGCCGCCGTTGCAGAAGGCCTTTGGCTGCTAAACGCTGAATATTAAGGTTGCTGGTTAGAAAAGCCCCCCGGACGGAAACCCGTCCGGGGGGCTTTTGGGTTGGCTTACCGAGGTATCTGTGCAGTCGACAACGAATGTGACGTTATTTCTTTCCGGTACTACCCTTTCTGGTGACCTTGGTCTCCTTGTTCTCCTCTTCCCATGGCTGGCGACCAACCAGACCAAGCAGTCGTTTGTCCAAGCGGATGAGATGATGCATGACCCGCAATTTTTCCGGTGTGGTTTCACCATTGATGTTGATAATGCGTAAACGATTAAACCCGAGTCTGTACTGATTGTTCAGGTCGATTACCGCCCCGATCACTACCAGTCTGCCGCTTTCCATCCTTTCCCTGTACCGTTTCAGGGCCGTGGCTACTTGAAAATCAACATTTTTTTCCACCAGGGCGAGTTCTGTCATTGCCCCAGCTCCAGGGTCTGTTTCCGCCAGAGAAAGGCGCAAGCCATCCAGATCACGCCGCAGATCCGCTCCCAGATGGCTATACCCTTTGACGAACAGCCGGAGGCTGTCGCTGTTGGTGTTACCAGTGATAAGCAGAACAGGGGTAAGGAGTTCGTTGACCCCGTAGTCAATAGCTCCGGCAGACAGCGAGAGTTGATTGCCGGGATTGCGAACCGTATAAATTGTATCAATCGGCTCAGGATAGAACAAGGTTGCCTGCACCCGGGCATCGCAATCCGCCAGCCAGGTCAGGTGCGGGGTGCCTGGCGTTTGCAAGGGCTTGTCGGTAGGCCTGCTGGCCACAACCTGCTCATTGTGGCGAACGATCTTTTCTGTCACGGCATAGGGGGGCAGCCCTGCCCGGAGCTTCTTGATCGGGCGCAGATCCGCATCGCTGGTTAGGGGAAGAAGGGCGAGAAGCAGGGAGAGGGGGAGAGCTGTTTCACGACGCATCGTATTAGCCTCATGGTGAGCAGTTGCCACTATTTAAACAGTGGGTGCTGAAAAACTAGCCTTAACAAAACAAGATTTCGATACGCATCGGTGTTTGTCTCGCTATTATTCACCATCTCATAATTATACGAAGTTTCAAGCGCAATTTGATTGGTGAAATCATAGAATATTTTCGGTTGAAACCATAGGTATCTTTCGTCAATTACAAGTGCAGACAGTTTGTCCTGCATTGATTTGTCCATAAAATATCCGACGGTGCAATCAACCCGGATGATTCCGGTCAATCTCCGATTCACATTAGCCTGCGCCGCTGTTCGTTCTATGGTTCCGCTTCTGCCGCTTGTTGCCGTGACGCCGTGCGAAAAAACCAGTTTGACGTTATTGAGATAGGATACGCCAGCCTGACCAGATAGCCCAGAGCTGTCGGCATCTTCTTCGTAGGGATTCCCGTTGGCAACCGAGATGGTATTGGCGATTGATTGGGTGTAACGGAGACCGATATCGACAAAATAGCTGATCTGCTCATTTAAACGCCGCTTTGTCCCGATCGTGCCGGAATAATTGGTTACTTCCGAGCCTGCGGTGTTAAATTTTGTAATTCCTAAATTCATTCTGCCAGTGGTTCGGGGAACAATCCGGGATAAATCTCTACTGAGTAAAAAGGATATATCCTGCGACTTGTAATCGGAATAGTTTGAGCCCTCATAATAATCACCGTTAAAAGAATATTGCAATTGTCCGTCCATAATTTCAGACAGGGCGTAATCTCCTCCTAATCGATAAATATATCGAGTGCGGTTAACAGCGCCAAACAGAAACTCTGTTTGCGTAAAATCACGATCAACCCGTAAATCACGACGGTATCCTGCCGAAGTAAATAGATTTGCCCTGGGTGACATGGCATAACGCAACGTACCGGAATAATCCGGGTCAATACTGTGCAGGTTCTGGTTTTTATGATAATAGACGCCGTTCAGCTGCATTTTTATCCCTGCTTGTAAACGCTCCGTGTTGTTGATTAATTCGAGGGCTGGCGAGACAGTAGTAATAAAATCGCTATCTCGTATCTGTGAAGAAAAGTACAAATTGTCATTATATTCCTGCTGAACGGTTATTGAGGGGATAACCTTGCGTTCATCGGCAAGAGCCGAGGCCGTAAGCCAGGGAGCAAACAACAACAGAAAAGACAAAAGAAAGGTTGCCAGTTTCATAGAGTATCCAACATCCAGGATGGCTAGCATCGTTATGGCACAACGATTGTGTCGCCGCGTTTCAGTTGGATATTTTGCGCCAGGGCGTTGTCCTCGGTTACCGCATTATAATCAAAGGGATACACCTTGACCCCTTCCTTTTCCGTCCTGATGATTTTGATCTCAGAACGTTTTGCAAAGGGATTAAGACCGCCTGCCATAGCAAGCGCCTGCAGCACATTGATATTTCCGTTAAATACAAACCGCCCGGAATGAATTACCCTTCCAATCACATACACCGCCAGGCTATTCACCTGTTGCACCTCAACAGAGATTTGCGGATCTGGTACAAACGGGGCTATTTTCTCCTGTAACGTTTGGGTGAGTTGCGCCACGGTCATCTCGTCCGTCATTATCTGGCCGAGCAAGGGGAAATAAATCATCCCGTCCGGCGATATTTGCACTGTCTTGGTCAGGTCAGCATTTTTCCATACAGAAATGGAGAGCACATCCCCTGGCCCAAGAAGATAGTCATCTCCGGTAACATTCATCGTGACCTCGCTTCCGGGGCTTATCCCTGTGTTCATAGCTTCTGCCGCACGGCCACAAACAGGAAACGCCATTAACGCCAATATCCAGACCCCCACCACCAGATGCCATCTTTTCCAGTTATCAAGCATCTCCTGCTCCTTATCGCCTGCCGTTTTTTATCAGGTGAGTACTTTGAGAACTTCCTCAGCCTTATTACGTTTGCCAAAACTTCCGGGATTGCGCACAACCTTTTTAAATAAACTCCTTGTTTCTGCATTACTGTTCTAAAATAGCCACAATATCCGGAATAGCCTGCTTCATCACATCCTGCAAGGTGGTGCGGAGCAGGGTCTCAGCCAGCCGGTCGCGATCCTTGATTGACAGGTCGCTTCCCTTTGCCTCGTAGTGCAGCTTGCGCACCGGCAGGTCGTTCTTCGTCACCGTAAACGAAACGCTGATGGTGCAGGTGGCGTTGATCCGGGAGATATTGGAGACCTGATCGACATTCACCGTTACAGCGGTGATCTCCACCATCTTGTTAGACAAATCCGGCGTTTTTTGGGCCGGGATCACCTGATAGCCGGTGCGGTCAAGCTCACGCTGCAAGGCGCTCTGCACCAGACCGGCAGGGGAGACCCCGCTCCACAGGGTGTCGAGCATCACGCCCTCGGCATTTTTCGTGTTGCCAAAGGCCCAAGCCCCGGAAGCGGTTGGTGGTTGCAGATCGGCATTTACCAGATAAAGATCGCCGCCGCCAAAGCGCGTAGTGGTTACGGGGTCGTAGCGGAGAACGATCTGTCGGGTGTAGGTGGCGCAGCCGCCAAGGACAAGGAGGGCCACAAGACAAAGGGCCAGCAGGTTACGGCGGCGGGGGGTGAAATGGATCATGGGATTCTCCTTGGGCTGGGGTCTGATTTTCTGAGTCGGGAACTATCCGGCCTTGCGTATTTTATGGGGTAAAAAAGTGTAAGACGTGCTGTTTTCTTTATCGAAATGTTATGCCCAATGGTGTTGGGAAGTCAATGGAAAAACCTGAAAACGCTTTTGCAGGCAATGGGTTTGCTCTATTCTTCCTCGTCTGCCTCCGCCGCAAGCTGGCCGCAGGCCGCAGAGATATCCGCGCCTCGGGACTCGCGGATCAAGGCAGTAATGCCCGAATCCCGCAAGGTTTTCTGGAAAAGCTCAACCAGGTCTCGATCCGGGCTTTGGTAGGGGAAGGTTTTGTTTTCGTTGTAGGGCAGGAGGTTGACCTTGCAGCGCAAGCCGTGCAGCTTTTTAATCAGCAACCGGGCATGGCGAACGGAATCGTTAAGATCCTTGATCATGATGTACTCGATCATGACTTTGCGGCGGTTGGGCAGGGGATAGGCGCGGCAAGCGGCAAGCAGATCGTCCACCGGATAGGTCTGGTTGATGGGCATGAGCTGAGTGCGGGTTTCATCTTCCGCCGCATGGAGGGAAATGGCGAGATTGACCGTCACTGCCTCGCCCAGAGCCTTGAGCTTGGGAATGATGCCGCAGGTGGAGATGGTGATCCGGCGGCTGGAGAAATCAAGCCCGGTTTGCTCCATAAGGATGTTGAGGGCGTTGATCAGGTTGTCGAAATTGGCCAGCGGCTCGCCCATGCCCATGAAGACCAGGTTGTTGATCCGGTTTCTGCCCTGGGCCTGAACAATCTCGGTGACAGCCTGGACCTGGCCTACGATCTCGCCTGCGGTCAGGTTGCGGACAAAGCCCATGGTGCCGGTGAGACAAAAATTGCAGCCCATGGCACATCCCGCCTGGGAGGAGACGCACAGAGTCAAGCGTTCGTCCTCGGGGATAAGCACACTCTCGATGACTGCCCCGTCGGTCAGGCGAAAGCCGTACTTGACGCTACCGTCCTGGGAACGCTCCTCCATGGCCGGGGTGAGGCGGCTGATTACCGCTTTTTCCGCCAACTGGGCGCGGACCTCCTTGGAGATGTCGGTCATCTGGGAGAATTCGGAGATCCCTGGCCGATAAAGCCAGGCGAAGATCTGCTGGGCCCGGAAGGCGGGCCAGCCCTGGGCCTTGACCCACTCACGCATCTGGGCCAGGGTAAGATCTTTTAATTCGGTTTTTTCCATTACAGGGCTCGCAGGTATTCTGGTTTAAGAGGGGTATGCCCGGCCAGGGCCTGGTCGATGGCCGCAAGCACCGCCTCTTTGTCCCGAGGCATTCTGGCGTTGATCGCCAGGTAGTTGGAGGCGTGGTTGCTTTGGAGCTGGCCTTTTTTCAGGTCAAGATGCTCCACTATGGTGCGCAGTTCACGCAGCAAAGCGTGTTGGCCTGGAAGTTGAAATTTTCCAGCTGTTGCAAGCTGATAGAGTTGAGTGTTTTCAAGCAGCATGAGGGTGAGAATACCGGTCTGGTTGGGTTCCATGGCGGACAATACCTGGCCGGTGACCTTGGCATGCTCCTGGGAGAGTGCGGCCCCGGCGATACCGAGCAGGGCAGTAACCGAGAGAAACAGCCCTGCCGTCCGTACTCTTTGGGCGGCTTCAATCATCTGCGTGGCATCTGCGCCCTTGTCGATTGCCTTAAGCACTGGATCGTAGCCGCTTTCCAACCCCAGGTACACCCGGTGCAGGCCCAACTCTTTCAGCTCAAGGAGCTGGGCCACACTTTTATTCCGGATGGCCCTGGCATTGCCATAGAGGCTGACTCGGTTCACCCAGGGCAGACGTTGCCTGATCTTGGTGAACAGTTCGATCAGCCGCCGCTGGCTTAAAGCCAGCACATCGCCATCAGCCAGGAAAACCCGTGATTGCCGCAGGCAGTAGCGGGCAGCAAAATTAAGATCCGCCTCAACAATAGCCTGATCCTTGATGCGGAAACGCTCTTCCTTGTAGGTGCCGCAAAAGGTACACCGGTTATGGGAGCAGCCCACCGTTACCTGGAGGATGATGCTGTCCGCCTCGCTGGGTGGGCGGATGATATGGGCGCCTTCATAGTGCATAGAAATAATTAGCCACGAAACCCACGAAAGAACACGAAAGTTTTAAGCAGGTTGTTGGGTTGTATCTGTCTGCCATGGGGTTGATCCTGGGATCAAGCGGGGTTACAAGCCAAAATTTTTCGTGTCTTTCGTGGATTTCGTGGCAAAAATATCAACCGTTCTTTTTCTCAAACTCTTGCATGAAAGCAACCAGCGCCTCTACCCCGGCCTTGGGGAAGGCGTTGTAGATCGAGGCCCGGCAGCCGCCGACGGAGCGATGGCCTTTGAGTCCGTCCATCCCTAAGGCTGTGGCCTCCTTGATGAACTGGGCCTCCAGTTCCGGGGTGGGCAGGTTGAAGGTGATGTTCATGTTGGAGCGGGAGCCTGCTTTGGCGTGGCCCCGGTAGAAATCGGTGGCGTCGATGGCCTTGTAAAGGATGGCCGCCTTTTCCTGGTTGATCTTTTCCATGGCTGCGATGCCGCCCAGTTTTTTGAGCCATTTGAGAACCAACCCCACCACATAGATGGAAAAGCAGGGCGGGGTGTTGAACATGGAGCCGTTGTCGGCGTGGGTCTTGTATTTGAACATGGTGGGCAGGTTTTCCGGGGCGCGCTCCAGCAGATCCTCGCGGAT
>MGTC01000023.1 GCA_001799255.1 Deltaproteobacteria bacterium RIFOXYD12_FULL_55_16 | reverse complement strand
CGCCGCTCGAATATCTCTATTTCGGCCTGCACGGCAAGGCCCAGCTCGTGCCCTGGATGTGGACTGCCCTGGCCTTCAACGTGAGCGCCTTCGTTATTTTTCTCATCCCGCGCTTGCGTGAAAATCTGCTGCTGCTCAATATCGGGGCGATCCTGATTTTTGTCGGCGTTTATATCGAGAAAGGATTGGGTCTCATCGTGCCTGGGTTTATTCCGGATGCGCTTGGAGAGATCTACGAATACTGGCCCAGCGCGACCGAGGGCATGATTGCCGCGGGAATCTGGGCCCTGGGCGCACTGTTGTACACCATCATGATCAAGTTCTCCGTGCCTATCTATACGGGTGAGCTTCTGAAGAAGCCAGCAAGGGGATAAACCGTAAGACCGCACAGACAACACAAAATACCATCAAGGAGGAAACGGAAATGATTAAGGCAATGAAGAGGCGGACGTTTCTCAAAATGTCTACCGCTGCACTTGCGGCCACGGCTGTGGCCGGGAGTTTCAAGAATGCCGAGGCCAAGGGCTGGAAGGAGATGATCGGCAAAACCGGCTCTCAGCCCAACCCGGGTGACGAAGGAGCGAAGATCGTCCGCAGCGTTTGCCTCATGTGTCATGGCGGTTGCGGCATTCAGGCCAAGGTGGTGAACGGGGAACTGGTACGGCTGACCGGCAATCCCTACCATCCCAACACCTATGACTACATCGCCAAGGGGGATATTACCGTGGAGGCGGATCTCGACGCCGGTGCCAATGGCAAGGATGTCGGGTCGCTTTGCCCAAAGGGACAGTCCGGCATTTTCGCCCTCTACAGCCCCTTTCGGCTGCAGCATCCCATGAAGCGGGTGGGGCCGCGTGGTTCCGGCAAATGGAAGGTCATCTCCTGGAATCAGGCGATTAAGGAAATCAGCCACGGCGGGTTGCTCTTCCAGGATGTGCCGGGAGAAAAGGATCGGAAGGTGGAGGGCCTGAGCCAGATTTTGAACAACGACAAGCCTATTGGCCCGGAAGACTCCGCTTTTATGGACGAGGCGCCGCCAGCGGGCTGGGGTCCGAAACGGAACCAGTTCGTCTGGGCCCACGGCCGTAACGAGCAAACACCGCTCACCCCGCGCTTCGTTCTCAATGCGGCCGGGGTGCCGAATATGCTCAACCATTGCAGCCGCTGTGCCGGCACCTTCTACAGTGTTGTAGAGGCAACCTTGAATTTGCCGCCCTATGAAATAGGGAATTACTGTGATTATGAATATTGTGATTATCTGATCAGCGTGGGCTCCAACATTACCCAGGCGGATTATCCGATGCAGACCAGAACCCGCTACCTGCAGAAGTTTGCGAAAAGGGTCGGCCCTGATGCGAAGAAGTTTAAGCACGTGGTGGTGGATCCCCGTTTTTCCAACGCTGCGGCCAAGGCTACCCATAACGGGGTCGGCGAATGGGTGCCCCTCAAGCCGGCCTCGGATGCCTATTTTCTGCTGGGCATGATTCAGTGGATCCTGGCCAATAACGGCTACAAGAAGGAATACCTTACCCTGCCCAATGAAAAGGTCGCCAAGGAGCGAGGGTACCGAACCTGGACTGACATGACTTATCTGGTCGGCGCCAGCAAAGAACCCAAGACCTTTCTGAGCGGCAAGGATGCCGGGCTTGGCCAGAGCGATTATGTGGTGCTGATCAACGGCAAGCCCACCATGTTTCAGGAGGCGACCGGCCTGGCCGATCTTGATGCCTCTGCCGTGGTCAACGGGGTGGAATACAAGACCGTGTTCCGGCTGCTCAAGGAACGGGCTCAGGAGCATACCCTGGCCGAGTGCGAAGCGGTCTGCGACATTCCCGACGGCACCATTGCCAAAATCGCCAGAGAGTTCACCTCTGCCAAGCATCCGACCATCGAGATGTTTCGCGGCCCGGTGCAGCAGAGCAATGGCTGGTACAATGGCCAGGCGCTGTGCATCATCAACATGCTGGTTGACAACATCGACCGCAAGGGCGGCTACATCTCGGGCCACGCTGCCTACAAGGGAGATGTCAAAACCGAGAATGGGCGCAAGCCCTCCGGTATTCGGGCCGACACGGCCAAGGCTGTTTATCACGGCAAAAAACCCCTTGCCACTAGGCCATGGTATTCTGCTTACAGTGTTCTGCGTGGAGTAACGCCGAACTTCTTTTCCAGCGTCAGGATGGGGTATCCCTACCGGATCAAGGCCTATCTCAACTATTACAACAATCCAGCCTACACCATGCCGTACAACCAGGAGACAGTCGAGGCGCTTCTCGACCTCAAGGCGATGCCGCTCACCGTTTCCATTGATGCTTACATGGGTGAGACGAGTGCGCTCTGTGACTACGTTCTGCCCGATACCGAGTACCTGGAGCGGATCGGCGGCTTCAAGACTTACCCGCCGGTGAAGACCCAGGTGTGGGGGGTCAGGCAGCCGGTGGTGGGCGGTATTGATCCGCTCACCCATGATTACCGGCCTATCAGGCCCGACACCAGAACGGGCGATGATATTCTGATCATGATCGCCAAGGAATGCGGATTGCCCACCTTTGGCAAGGACGGCGGCGGCAAGGGGGTGGATCTTGATAACTCGTGGCAGTTCTGGAACGAGTATTACAAAAATAAAGATTTTACCGATGGTCTGGATCCAAACAAGCCTTTGTCCAAGATGGGTGGCAAGTTCCAGAATCCCGCGCCGAAATACCAGTACGAAGCCTGGCCCTCCGGCGACTACACCGCCTTCCATGGCGGTCGCAAGGTGAGGCTGCTGATGACTTACCAGGAAAAGGTCGCCACCTACAAGAATGCCATGACCGGCACTTACATGGATGGTCTGCCCATGTACCGGACTATCGTGGATTGCAAGGAGCAGCCCCTGGATCCGGCCATCTACAAAGAGTATCCCTTTCAGCTTCATACCTGGAAGGAGGTGTTCCACACCCAGTCGCGAACCATGAACAACCTCTGGCTGGCCTCGATCAAGCCGCAGAATTACGCCGAGATCAACCCGGCCGATGCCGAACGGCTCAACGTCCAGACCGGTGACTGGGTTAAGGTGAAATCACCTTCCAGTGAGGCGATTGAGTCCGATCAGTACCCTAACTATCGCAAGAACCTCAAGCAGTATTATCCCAACTATCTGGGCGGCGGCTGGTTCAAGTTTCAGATCCGGGTGACGAGCAGAATCAGGCCGGGATTGTTCTCAGTCAGCCAGTCCTATGGTCGGTTCGGGGCCGGGGCCAGGAAGTGGTACATGGGCGGCAAGGAGCAGGCCAACGACAAGCGGGTCGGCGCCGGTTTTCATATCAACCCGCTCTATATGGCCGACCCGGTACTGAAGAACATGGTGCTGGTCGATCCGGTGGGCGGCGGTACCCAGAGCTATGGCACACCCTTGCGGGTAGAAAGGATATAGGAGGAATAAATTATGTCAGAACGTGGAGCTTTCATAGCGGATGAGGTCACTGCCGCGAGCCTCAGTAAGAAAGGAGCAAAGCAGTATACCCTCTGGGTGGATCTCGAATACTGCGTAGGCTGTCATGCCTGCACCATGGCGTGCAAGGCGGAAAACAATACCCCGGTGGGAGTTGATTACAACCGGGTGACCGAAGTGGAGGTGGGTGAGTTCAAGGATGCAAAGGCCAAGCCGGAAGTCCGGGTTTACTTTGTGCCTATGCCCTGCATGCATTGTGGTCGGCCGGCTTGCCTGGCCGCCTGCCCGGTTGGGGCAATCACGAAAAGAGAGGAAGACGGAATCGTTTTGATCAACAAGGACAAGTGTATAGGCTGCCGGTACTGTGCCTGGGCCTGCCCATACGGCCACCCGCAATTCAACGCCGAGGCCAAGGTGATGGAGAAATGCACCCTCTGCGTCCACCGGCTGGAAAAGGGACTCAAGCCCGCCTGCGTGGATACCTGCATCGCCAGAACCAGGTTCTTCGGCGAAATGGGCGATCTGATCCGGCTCGTCAATGAGAAACGGTCTAAAAGGGTTTCCCTTGGCTTTATCGGTGGAGAAACCACCACTGACCCTTCGGTGATTTACAGCAAATAAAACGATCTTCTCCTCAACCCCACGAAGCGGCTCCCCCTTGGGAAAGGGGGCCGCCTTCCTTTTTCTCTCGCAGTTAAGGATTGTATATGATGATTTTTGAAAAAATAACGAAGGTGATGACCGGTCACGCCACTACCATTCAGGCTGCTCTCTGCACCCGTTGCAGGACGCCGAAAAGCGATTGTACTCTTTGCGCTGACCAGTGTCCTGCCGGAGCGATCACTCTTTCCGGCGCCGGACCGGAGATCGGGCTGGACTGTCTTGACTGTGGAGTCTGCTATGCTGTCTGTCCCACCGGCGCCTTTGAGCGCAAGCAAGAAGACGATGAGGAGATCATCGCTGACCTGGGCAGATTGGCGGGGAAAGAGAGTTGCCGCATCTCTTGTTGGCGTGGTGAGACAGATGCTGATTTGCTCGTCTCCTGCCTTGGCCGGTTGACCGAACGTCTGTTGTTGCAGCCCTTGCACTTTAACCCGATGATCCGGCTGGAAATAAGGCAACCCCTCTGCGAAGAATGCCAGATGAGTAAGTCCGTCGCCTCTCTCTCCAGTCTCCTGACGCGGAGCGGTCATTTTTATGATCTGCTCGGAGCGGGTGGAGAAAGAATATCCATCACCAGGATATCACTCCAGCCTTTATCCCGGAACAGCATTGCCGGGCAAAATGATTCCCGGCGCGAATTTCTTGGCGCCATCCGGGGAAAGGCGGTGGAGGTTATGAACACGGCGCTCTCCACGGAACAGGCTAAAACAGGCGCTTCCACGCCGGTCAGCCAGGAGAGGCCGGAAAATCGTAAACGGGCAGCCCTTCTTGGGTCGTTGCGAGCCTTGGCGGAGAAATATGAGCTTAAGTCGATCAGCATCCCGACTTGTGAGTCAATAACTGCGCCTCTGGCGGTGAATTCCCGTTGTACGGCGTGCGGCGCCTGTGCGGCTATCTGTCCTGTCGGCGCTTTGAAATGGAATAAAACCAGCGAGATGCTCAGTCTCGCGTTTCGGGCGGATCTGTGCGTAAATTGCGGCATCTGCATCGAAATCTGTCGGCAGGGGGCTGTTGAACGGCATGAGGATGTCTTGCTGGGCAGAATGCTGACCACCGCTGATGTTGAACTTTTTGCCGCGCCTCACCAGGAATGCCGTGTCTGCCGTATTGATTTCATCGGCCAGGGCGTGGACGGCATCTGCCCACTCTGTATGGATCTACACCGGCGGCAGCAGAATACCCTCAAAAATCTCTTCGCAACTATGGAGACTTGAAGCAACCATGAAAGAAGACCAAACAGCAACCGGAGAGCGCCGGGAGATGTACCATTTTCTGGCCGACCTTTTCTTGCGGCCTCCTACTGCGGCCCTGTTGGCTCTGATTAAAGAGGAAGGCGCTGCCGCGCTTTTTCAGGGCGATGATGAAGCGTCGTCGACCTGGAGGCTGGAGATCAACACGTTCCGCGAAGAACTCAAGGCGATGGCCGATCCGGTGGCAGAGATGGAGGGTGAGTACACGGCCCTTTTTGTTCTTCCTTCGGGGATTCTTCCCCATGAGGCAGTGTATCGCGACGAGCAAAAACGGCTGGGAGGACGGGTCACCATGGCCGTGGCCCAGTTTTACAAAGATGCGGTGATGGAGATGAGTGAAGAGTGTATTGAGATGCCCGATCATCTTGGCATGGAACTCGAATTCATGGCCCGTCTCTGCGGGCTGGAAAAACTGTTCTGCGAGGAGGACGATCAGATATCGCTTCAGGTGTGTCGTGCCTTGCAGCAGGACTTCATGAATCGGCATCTTGGCTGCTGGGCGAGCCAATGTTGCGAGGCCGTGATTAATGAGGCTGGTTACGGATTCTATCGCGCGGTGGCGCAGATCACCATGGCATTCCTCGTAGCCGAAGAGGAGTATCTTGGTCGTGAACAGAAGACTGGTAAGGAGAATTTGGTATGGGAAAGCGCAATCGCTTGATCGGCAGGTGTTGTCTGCTCTGGCTTTTTGTCGCCCTGTACTCCCCGGCGCTGGCGGTGGAGGTGGCGGCGGTGGAGGTGGATGAAACGCCGACGGACAAGGCGGGGAAGAAATATCCCCATCCCCACACTGTTCACATGAACGTGATGGAATTGAATGTGCCCGAGTTCACCAGGGATGATATCTCGGACTGGCCGAAACTCGTGCAGGATCTTAAGGCGGCGCCACCCGCCCTGCCATTGAGTGTGGAGGTACGGATGATGCTCGCCGGGCTCAGGCCGACGGAATTAAGCAACAGCGACCGGCAGGTGCTGGTCAAGGAACTGAATAAAATCCTGGTGACCTGGACTGCTGCGGAGGCAAGCAAGGGGATGAAGCCGGAGGAAGTCAAATGGGTGATGCGTGAACGGCTGGTTAGCCTGTTTCCCAGCCTTATGTCGAAAAAGACGGGCGCCCAACTCGGGAAAATCACCTGCGGTACCTGCCATGAAAGCCAGGTTCGGCTGGCCAGAGAGTACATGGAGCGGCAAAACCTGGCCTCTTTTGATGAAAAGACGGTGCTTGACTGTTTTACCAGGGCGATTACTGGAGAAAAAGGGTTTGGCGAATGCGAGGCAATGGCCGAGATGTTAAAAAAGACGAGAATCGAGCCGTACGGCCCGTTGCGGAATTTCATCCAGCGCCCATTGAAAGAGACGGAAATCAGCCTTTTCGTCGCGATCCGTCCGGAGGATCCCTATATCTTTAAGCCCCTGTTGAAAAAACTGGTCTGTCTTGAATGTCATGGTGTTGAGCGGAAGGTGAAGGTAAATAAAATCAGGGGGCTTGATGGCAAGGAGAAGGATATGCCTGTTTTCTACGGCCTCGGCGCCGGCAGCCACAAAAAACAATAATCCGCGCAAGTAGAGCTTTAAATCATGATGAAGATATACCATGGATTGGCCGCGCTCTCTCTGTTGTCGATCACCTTTCTCCCTGCTGAGGCGATGGCGGAGGCGCGGCCAGCACCGGATGAGACCAGGGCCTATATCCAGCAACTTGAAAAAAGAGTCTCGGATCTGGAGGCGGTTATCGGCACCCTGGTGGGCGGTAAAGGTAAGATTGTTACGCCGCCGAAAGCGGTTGTCCCCGAAGTCGCCGCCGATGAATGGGGTGCGCCGGTTGTGGCCTTGGATACTGCCGCAGGCCGGGATGAGGAAGCCCGGCGTCGGCTCACCGAGATCGAGACCTGGAAAAGAAAAACGGATGCCCGGGCGGCCAAGGAGGCTGAAGAGGCTGCGGAAAAGGTAAAATTTGATTTTTCCGGCAAGTACAAGCTCCGCGCCAATTCGCGGGACAACCTGAACCTGAACAATCCAAACCAGTCGTGGAACTTTGACAACTCATCCTATTTTGACCAGCGGTTCCAGCTCAAGATTGATGCCGAATATGGGGCTCTTTCCTCGGTTCTCGTGCTGGATAAGGGGAACTTCGTCTTTGACTGGAAAGAGGGGAGTGAAGGCACCCTTGACCGCTGGAGCGAGTTTCAGACAGTGACCGCAGCCCTGGTCAGGGAGCTATATGTACAGTACACCGGCAATTTTGTGGTCAAGGCCGGTCGCCACAGCCTGGCGGTGGGCAACGGTGGCGTGGTTTTCGAGGGGCCGGCGGACGCACTGAAGCTCGTCTATCCCTTTTACTGGTCACCCCTGGGCCAGGCCACCTTGAACGCGACCTATATCGCGGTGAACGGCGGCTGGCGCTCTTATACTGATTTCACCTATCCGGCCGGAGACCGGAGCGCTGTTCTCGGCATGGCCAACAAGCTTGATGGCGGGCTGCTGAGTCTCGACTTCAAGCCTGGCAAAAATATCTCCTTCGAGCCTTACCTGCTGAAGGTCTTCGACCGAGGCGCCCAGGGCGACCCCGACCTGAATCTTGACAAGGACTTTAATAAGGATACCGTGTCGCGGGATGGCGGTTTCGAACCGCTGTGGGCAGGGATGGCGATCAGCGGCAAGGCAGGGGACTATTCGTTTACCGGCGATCTGGTCTATCTCACGGGTTCAGCGACTGCAACTCGAGACTACAACGCCTACGCCGTTCTGATGCGGGGTGATTATTATCTGCCGTCGGCGGGTTTTCCGGGGAATCTCTCAATGGGACTTGAGTTTGGCCGTGGTTCCGGCAACAGCGTTGAGGAAAAGGCGGACGGTGCCGGAGATGTCAATGATTTCAGCGCGCTTTTCCTGTGCAGGGAACGGCGGAAATTCGGCAACATTTTTAGTCAGGATCTGCATGCCGGATACTTCTTCGCTGACAGCAACCTGGCAAATGTCACTTTTCTGCGCGGCATTCTGGGTTTTGAGCCCGTTGTCGGGGTCAAGGGCGAGTTTTCGCTTGCAAGGCTCCTGACCACCGAATCGGTGCTTCAAGGCCGAGGCCCGGTCAGGGATTGGAGCCGCGGCGAGGCATCCTTCACCGAACTGACCAGGGACATTGGCTGGGAACTGGACTTTAATCTGAACTTTCCCATTACCAAGCGCCTGCACGGTTTTCTGGAAAGCGGCTATTTCATCCCTGGCGATGTTTATCGCCTGCCAGACGGGCAAAAAGCCGATCCGGCTTCCAGTGTAGTTCTGGGCGCTGAGTTCGTCTTCTAAAGTGAACGGTTACTCCGAGGGCAGGGAAAGAATGCAAGCCGGCGTGGAGATATTGGCTTTGCCCCGTAAGGGAATGGGCCCGATGGAGGTGCAACTGGAACCGATTGTGACCGGACTCCGGGAGCCGGTAAGGTTCAAGTGGTATTTCGGAGACGGCGAGGAAAGCAATGCGGGCATCCCCCCGCCCCATGAATATCTTGCCGGGGTGTACAGCGTC
>MGTC01000022.1:9149-12306 GCA_001799255.1 Deltaproteobacteria bacterium RIFOXYD12_FULL_55_16 | reverse complement strand
TAAGCACCTCCTGGGCGTCCTGCGAACAGCTGTACAGGCTCTGGGCATGATAGACCACGCCTTCCATGCCCTCGGTGTACTGTTCAACCGAGGCCACATCGACCACGCTGGAGATGTTGATCCCACAATGGCAGACAAAAACCCCGATCCGAACCTCTTCCTCCTGGCCGGTCTTCTGTTCTTCAGGATAGCTCTTGTGCACCAGGGCCTTGCCGCGATCCTTGGCGATAAGCCCGGCCGCTAAGCCTGCCGCCGCGCTGGACTGAGTAACGCTTTCCGGAATATCCTTGGGCCCCTGAAAAGCACCCGCGACGTAAACACCAGGCCTGGTAGTAAGCAAGGGGGCAAAGGTTTCAGTCTTGCAAAAATCGTAATCGTTTAAAGCGAAACCAGCAATCTCACCCAGGTTTTTGGCATCGGCCGGAGCATCAAGACCAACGGAGAGCACGACAATATCGTAGGGTTCAAAGCTATGCGTCCCTTCCATGGTGGAATAAGTCAACTTTAAATTTCTGCCCCAGGGCATGACATCAGCCACCCTGGCCCGGACAAACCTGATCCCCATGGATTCGGCCCTTTTCTGGGCGGCATCAAAGCCCTTGCCCTGGGTCCGCATATCGATATAGTAGATGGTGATCTCTACCTCAGGATCATGCTCTTTAGCAACCATGGCCTCTTTGATAGCATACATACAGCAAACCGCAGAACAATAGCCGTTATTGCAGCCAAGATCCCGGGAACCCACACACTGAATAAAGGCGATCCGTTTGGGATGCCGGCGGTCGGAAAGGCATTTCACCTCACCCTGAAAAGGCCCGGAGGCACAGAGCAGCCGTTCGAACTCCAGACTGGTCATAACATCCGGATGCACGCCATAGCTGTACTTGGCCAGAGTTGCATCGGGAACACGACCAAAGCCAGGAGCCATGATCACCGCCCCGATCTGCAGCTCCTTTTCCTCGGCCTTCTGGCTGAAATCAATGGCCTTGCTCTGGCAGGTACAGACACAGATCTGGCAGACTCCGTGTTTTAAATACAGACAGGCCTCCGGATCAATATAATAGGTGGCGGGCACTGCCTGGGCATAATCTATGTGGATCGGGCGAGTAACCGCCAGACCCTCATTGTACGGATCAACCAGATGCCTGGGGCAATACTTGGTGCACAGCCCGCAGGCCGTGCATTTGTCCTTGTCGATATAGCGAGGGCGCATCCGCAGCCTGGCGGTAAAATTGCCCGGTTTACCATCCAGGGAAAGGAAATCAGCATTGCTTAAGATTTCGATATTGGGAGACCGACCGGCCTCTACCAGCTTAGGCGCGAGTATTCAAAGCGAACAGTCGTTGGTAGGAAAGGTTTTATCCAACTGGGCCATGGCGCCGCCAATAGCCGCAGACTTTTCTACCAGATAGACATAGTAGCCAAGCTCGGTTAAATCAAGGGCCGCCTGAACTCCGGCGATCCCGCCGCCGACGACCATTACCGTCCCTGATTTTATCTTTTGCTGTCCCATCGTGTAACTCCACTTAAAATTAGGTAACTACTTAGAAATTCAGAATTCAGGAGTCAGAATTCAGGATTCAGAATAATGTTGTCACTGGCTTTCTCATGCTGGCTTTTGAATTCTGAATTCTAATAAATTCAGCCCGGCAACTCATCCCCCAACACTTCTACCTTAATGGCGCACAGTTTATACTCCGGAGTCCTGGAAAGACGATCCAGGGCGTCCAGAGTCAGCATATTCACCAGCGTTTGCAAATGATTATAGGTGCTGAAGATAGTGCCCTCCTGGGTCCGGTCGGTGATGATTGCCCGCATTTCCACCGAACCGCGTCGCGAGGTAAGCCGCACCCAGTTTTTCTCTGTAAGGCCCAGGCGCTCCGCATCCCGTGGATTAACCTCAGCGAAACACTCCGGGCTGATCTCATCGATCTCCCTGGTCTTGCCGGTCATACTGCTGAAGTTATAGCGGGCAAGATCGCGACCGGTAGTAAACAGCAGTGGATATTCCTCATCAGGCAGTTCCACCGGAGGGAAATAATCCTCCGGGATGAACAGCCCCCTGCCCCGAGTAAATTGGTCAACATGCAAAACCGTGGTGCCAGGATGATCCTGATCCGGCACCGGCCACTGCAGACCGACTTTTTCCAGGCGCTCATAAGAGAGCCCCTTGTACTGCGGCAACAACTGACAAATCTCGTCAAAAATTTCCGAAGCGGAATTATAGTGCATAGGGTAGCCCATCCGCTGAGAAAGCAGGGAAATGATCAGCCAGTCAGGCTTGGCCTCACCCGGCGGCTCAACCGCCTTGCGAATCCTCTGCACTCGGCGTTCCGTGCAGGTGAAAGTGCCGTCCTTTTCCGCGTAGCAGGCGGCTGGCAACACCACATCCGCCATCTTGGCGGTATCGGTCAGAAAGAGATCCTGAACCACGACAAAATCAGCCTTTTCCAAGGCCGACTGCACATGGGAAATATTGGCATCAGCCACTACCGGATCTTCTCCGAAGATATAAAGGCCGCGGATATTACCCTTCAAAACATTATCCCAGACTTCGGTGGCAGGTTTGCCTGGACGCCGGGGCAGTTTGATCCCCCAGAGCTTTTCATAGCGGTCAAAAAGCTCATCGTTTTCCAGGCCCCCGTAACCGGGCAGGGTATTGAACAGCGCCCCCATATCGCAGGCCCCCTGAACATTGTTCTGCCCCCGCAGCGGATTGCAGCCGGTGCCTTCCTTCCCGATCTTGCCGCAAAGCATGGTCAGATTGGCGATGGATTTAACCCGGTCGGTGCCGGTGACATAGTGGGTAATGCCCATGCCCCAGAAAGCAGCATGTCTGCCTTCTGCGGCATACATCCGCGCGGCCTGACGAAGCTGAGCTTCGTTAATACCGGTAATTTTTTCTACCATTTCCGGGGTGTATTTCTTGACCAGACGGACAAGTTCATCAAAATCTTCGGTTCGTTCCTCAACAAACTTACGATCCCAAAGCTCTTCTTCCAGAATAACCTGCATCATTCCGTTTAAGAAAGCGACGTCGGTCCCCGGCACGATCCGCAGCCAGAGATCGGCTCTTTCGGCCAGCCGGGTACGGCGAGGATCTACCACCACCAGTTTTGCCCCACGATCCAAGGCCTGATGAATGCGCAGGCCAATA
>MGTC01000022.1:0-9093 GCA_001799255.1 Deltaproteobacteria bacterium RIFOXYD12_FULL_55_16 | reverse complement strand
TTCGTTCCGATCGCTGTCCGCATAAATTTTTGCATCAGATAGTTTTCTTCGTTGCTGGCCCGGGCACAGCTGAAACCGGAAATGGAATCAGGGCCGTACATAGCCTTGAGGTCGAAGAATCTCTTGGCCACCACATTCAGGGCCTCTTCCCAACTTGTCTCCACCAGCTGGGAGCCACGGCGCACCAAGGGTTTGGTCAGGCGATCCTTGTGCTGGACAAAATTATGCCCGAACCGGCCCTTGACGCAGAGAGCGCCGTAATTGGGCGCCAGGTCAGGATCCGCCGTAACCTCCATCAGGGTGTTGCCCTTCACCTTGAGGATGATCTGACAACCTGCCCCGCAGTACGGACAGGTGGAGCGCACCTCGCGGACAGCCTCGTTGACCACCGGCACCAGGACGTCTTTCTTGTTCAGGGCGCCGGTAGAGCAGTTATCCACGCAGGCGCCGCAGTTGACACAGTTCTCCTTGAAGCGAAAACGCAACCCCAAAGGACGGCCATTATCATCGATCCTGTCGGCGCTGATTTCCAGGGCATCGTATTCGCAACTGTTCTGGCAGCGCTTGCAATAGATGCACTTGTTCAAATCCACCAGGATCATGGGATGAGCGATCTTTTCCGTGTAGATCGGTTTGGCTGCCATCCCGGTTCGGCTCGGATCAAGGCCAAAGTCGATGGCCAGTTTTTTCAGATCACAGCGGTCAAAGGCGCGACAGCCGCAGGACAGGCAGCGTTTAGCCTCGGTGATGGCCATCTGTTCCGAAAACCCGAGCTTGACCTCGCAGAAATCCTGGGTAGCGATCTGGGGCTGCCGGGAGGGCATCTTCTCCCGCAGCTTGACGTTGACCCCCTCAAAATTGCGCAGATCAACATCATCGAAGCCCTTGCCCCGGCTGAAGTTGAATCGGCTTTCGGGTACCGTTCTGGTAATACTCATGACCTGATTATGGATGTTTTCCGCAGCCCGCCGGGCCGCGACCACGGCCTGAATCACCGAACGGGGGCCGCTGGTCACATCACCAGCCGCATAAATGCCAGGATGATTGGTCAATGAGGTTCTCGGATTGGCCTTGATATTGCATTTTGGGGTCAACTCCAGAGTCGCCTCAAGGTCGCCGCCCTCAAACTTGTCGCGACAGGCGCTTAAGCCCTGGGCAACAATAACGGTATCGGCCTGGATATTCACCGTAGAACCGGGAATCGCCTCGGGATAGCGGATGCCTTTCTCGTCGGGCTCGCCAAGTTTCGTTCGAATCAACTGCACGCTGATCCCGTTCTCGGTGTCGCTGAAGTTCACCGGCGAGGCCATGAGTAAAAACTGAACCCCCTCTTTTTCCGCCACCCGGATATTGCGTTGGTTGGCCGGCATCTCGCTTTGGGCCCGGGGATAAATAATGGTTACCTGGCCAACCTCTTTGCGCAACAGGGAGCGGGCAACCTCCATGGCCACGTTATTGCCACCAAAAACTACAGCTGATCTGCCATAGTTGCCAGATTTACCCGCACTCATGTCCCGCAAAAATTTTGTGGCCAGGATCACCTTGGGCAGGGCGCAACCCGGGATATCCAGGCTCTCGTCCACCGGGGTGCCGGTAGCAATGAGAATCGCCTCGTAGCCTTGATCCTTGAGGGATTGCAGGGTGAAATCCTCACCCCACTTCTGGTTCAGGCGAACATTGATTCCCATGCGCAAAATGGTGCTGATCTCATAATCAAGCACATCCTGGGGAATCTTATAGTTGGGAATGCCATAGCGCAGCATGCCGCCAAGTTTGGGAGCGGATTCAAATACCGTGACATCGTGGCCTTTCCGGGCAAGATAGTAGGCGCCGGTCAGGCCGGAAGGACCGCCGCCGATAACGGCAATCTTTTTGCCAGTGGCTGGGTCGCGGGGAATACGCAGGTCGATTTTATGGGCCATGCACCAGTCGGCGACAAAGCGCTTCAGATGGTTGATAGACACCGGCTCATCCACGAGAATCCGGCGGCAGCGGGTCTCGCAGAACCGGGGGCAAACCCGGCCCACGGAAAAGGGAAAGGGGTTGCGCTCCATGACCAGGCGCAGGGCCTCTTCATACTGGCCTTTCGCCACATGGGCGATATAGCCCTGCACATTGATCTGCCCAGGACAGGTGAGATTACAGGGCGCCTTGCAATCGCCGAAATGGGTCTCCATCAAAAGGGTCATGCGTTCAGCGCGCTTGGCCTGCAACTCCTTGGACTCGGTGGTGATCCGCATCCCTTCGCCCACAGGGGTTATACAGGAGCGCAGCGGCGCCTCCACCCCTTCCACGCTGACTACGCAGATCCCGCAGGGAATGTCTGAAGTTCCCTTGTTCACATAGCAAAGGGTCGGGATATGGATATCCGCCCGCTTTGCCGCTTCCAGAATGGTGATCCCTTCTTCGGCGATTATTTCATAACCGTTGATTGTGATGTTCATCGTCAGGAAACCTGTCGGTTAGTGATTGCCCCTTGAAAAAAGGGGACTTTTATGAGACTAATACTCCTGCTGTTTCGGCTCTCAGCACTCGGAACTCAGCACTAAAAATCAAGCCGCTGGCTTCCATTCCTTAAGGAAAGCCGGCAGATGTCCGGCCTCACGGGGGCCGATGGTAATGGTCCAGCCGACCAGCTCTTCCTCAAGCTCTCCCTTCATGGAGGCAAGATAGCCTGGAATAATAAGCTCCCGATGCTTAACCTTGCTCTCGATTCCGGATTTTTTCATAAAGGCCGCGATCATAT
Organism: Deltaproteobacteria bacterium RIFOXYD12_FULL_55_16; assembly: GCA_001799255.1. Classification (GTDB taxonomy): domain Bacteria; phylum Desulfobacterota; class Desulfobulbia; order Desulfobulbales; family Desulfurivibrionaceae; genus Thiovibrio. Next base: position 6,347 of record MGTC01000022.1, on the reverse strand, counting down.
CCGCGCCAAACTTGCCTGCCGCCCAGGCGGTGAGAACCGAAAGCCCTTCCGTATCCTTGATCAACAGCCAACTTGGCACCTTACTCCCCTCGATCTCGCCGGAAACTATGAAGTAGGTGAGCGAAAAGTTGCAGGTGATCAGAACCGGGGAATCCTCGGTGGGGCCATTGATGTTGTAAATGTCTTCCGCAACCACCATGGGCCGCTGCGGATCGGTGTAGAGGTTCAGCCGCTCCAGCAGCAGAGGGAAAAGGGTATCGCCCTGCAAGTCAGCAAGCACAACAATGCCCGCATATTTGGCAATGAGCACCGAGGCGACCATGGCCTCCATCAGCGGATCAGCGGAGATCTCGCAGGGAAAGGCGATGGTCGGAAAGCCCAGGGGCTTGAATTTGGCGCGGATAGCGGAACGCCGCCCCACCACGCTGTCTTCCAGAGCGGCCCGGATCGTGCGGGCCCCAGAGTCGAGCATGAGATCCTTGAGCCCGGCAGCCAGCAGTTTTTCCGAAACAGCCACGGTGTCGTCAAGGTTTTTTCCCTTAGCCACCAGAGGACACTTGACCTCCTTGGCTACGGCGGCCATGGCCTCGGCATTGTCAGCGGTAGCGGCGTAGAGCAGAGGCTTGCGCTCCCCGCAGGCCACAGCGGCAGCCTGGAGATTGTCTGCCTTGTCGCTCATAAGGATAAGACCGGCATCGGCAGCGCCATCCAGCACCTTTTTAGTCAGAGCGGTAAAGGCAGCCCCATCGCCCGAGGTGTCCTTGATCGCGATCAGATCTGCCTTGAGCAGCACGCCAACCCGCTCATAACGAAGATTCTTGAACCGGCTGATTCGGCCATCAACCTCAGCCTCGCTCATCTCCGTGCTGACCAGCACCGCGATTCCGGTGGGGTTCTCAAAACGCTTTTCATGGCGAAACAGGCAGGTCTCGCCGCCGGTGGTATAGGCGCTGTCCCCGGAGCCGAGTTTGATCGTCCGGATCGGAGGGGCAGAGGCCTCGCCGATCTGCTCCTTGACCTCATCGCTCACATAGGGACATTCGCCAATTTCCATCTGCCCGGCAGCCACCTTCATGGCAAAGGCAAGACAGGTCGGGATAGCGCACTCCCCGCAGTTCTTCTTGGGAAGCATTTTGAGGATTTGAATACCTGTTAAAGCCATCTGTCTGTTCCTCCCACATAAAGTGCTGAGTGCTGAAGTAGCAAGTACTGAGTCATAGCAGCCGACGGCCAGATTCCCAGTCCTGACTTCAACTCTGTTTTTTTTAAGCCGTTGAGCAAAATGTTAAACATCGAATCCTGCCAAAACGGCATAAGGAGCCGTAACGGTAAGATAAAATAATACAAGTTATTTTCGCACAGCCCCTAAACAATAGATTCCATTTCCAGAGCCGGATGACCGACCTTTTTCATGAAGGCGAGGATTTCCTCTTCCGTGGTGCCGTTCTCCTCGGTGGCGATCATCTCGTAAAACTCCGGCCTGCCGATTTCCTTGCACCGCTCCATGAGCTTATCTTTGATTTCCTCTTTCATCATCTTGGGCAGCCAGACCATCCGGGTAAGCCCACCCTCGGCGACAAAAAGCTTGGGGCTGGTCATGAAATGCTTGGAAACCCCGATGAACCCTGGAGTCTGCGCGCCGCCCCCAGCCATGCCCGCCAGAGTGGTAAACTTCATCCCGGAGGGGGTCATGCCGCTGAAATCACGGTTGACCACCATAATTCCGTTGCATTGGGGGAGCATGGCGGCAATAGCCTCGAAACAACCACAGGCAGTCATCGGGCTGTTCATCAGGGAATACAGGGCCAGCTCGGGCACGGCCCCACGGGAAGTCTGTTCGACAAAATTGTTGATCCCCTTGAAGATGCCAAGTTTCTCGTCAAGGCACTCACCCTTGTCGATGGGCTGGTTGGGGCCGGTAGGGTTGATCTGAAAGGAGGCCTTGCCGTCCAGCCAGTTATAAGCGCCGCACATGCCGATCCGCTCCGGGGTGATGACACAGACATGACTCGGGGCAAAGGATTGACACAGGGTACAGGAGTAGAAAACCTCCTCGGTTTCGTCGGTCATGGAACCTAAGCGCTCATCGCGCTCCGCATAAACCTTGCGGGCCAGCTCCTGAACCTCTTCCACCTTGTCCAGCACGGTGTAGATCTTGACCTGAATCTTGTCGACAATGGCGCCGAACTCCTGATGCAGTTTGCCGTGCAGCACCTTGCCCAGATGGGTGAGGGAAAAACCCTTTTCCACCGCCGCCTTGCCGATGCGGATCCACATGATGTTCCGCTGCCCCATGTGCATGATGCCCTGGATGTAGTTCATCAGGTGATGGAACTGGCGCTCGAGAATGGGCTCGAAATCCGACTGCATCCCGCGCCCGGCAACCTCGACCAGGATGGCGATGGGCAGGTTTTTCCCCTGTTCGATGTCCTTGATATCCGGGCCTTCGATGGTGACCTTGCCGTCTTCAACCTCGGACATATCCTTGGAAATGAGAACCTCAACCGCAGAGGTTCTGCCGCCGCCGCATTCCATGAAAAGATCGTCCTTACGAATCCGCTCGCCCTCAAAAGCCGGGCCGAAGGACATGGGGATGTCAATCTTGGTGATATTGACCTTGAGACCGCGCACCTCGATGGCCTTCTGGACAATCTCCTCGTGGGGCACCCGGCTGACCACATGCTCGTAGGTGCAGATCCCGGTGGGCAGCACCTCGGGGATGTCGTAGTCGGAGATGGTGGGGAAGCCCCAGTTGATGGCCCCGGCCGCATTGGCGTACCACTCGTCGGAAACCGGGCCAAAGGCCATGACAAAGGCAAAGGTTCGATCCTTGTTGTAGATCAGATTGCCCTTGTAGTCGCCGGGCTTGATGCCACCGAAGGCCATGGCCACCCGGCAGGCAAAGCCGATGGCAAAGACTGCGGAGGTATAGCTCTTGCCAAAGGGTACCAGGCGGGTGTTCCAGCCAACCTGCACCTTGTTTTCAATCAGACGCTCGGCCATGTTCTTGCCGTTGGACTGATCGTGCATGAAGATGTAGAGGTTTTTCTCCTGAAGTTCAAGGGCGATCCTTGAGGCAACCGCGCTGTCATCCGGGGTGCCCATAATCGCGGCAAAACCGGGGGCGGTGCCGTCTACGAACTCAACCCCGCGCTTACGGAAGATGACATCATCGGCAGCGCCCAGCCAGATGTTGTTCTCCAGCGGATCCTCGGTTTTGGTATAAAAATCAGGAGCTTCCAGATAGCGGATGGCCTCAAACATCTCCTCGGCAAAAAAGGTGGCCATCCCCGCGTCAAGGGCCGGGGCGAGATACGGCAGCCAGATATTGCTGCTCACCTGTTCCGGCAGAAGGGTTCGGCATTCCTGAAAAATATCTTTCATATCCCCCAGATTCTGCACCTTGGCGCCCAGCATACTGTAAATAACCGGCAGGTAATAGGCGGTATTAGGGAAATGCACCTCCTGCTCGGGGCCATACTTCTTGAGGGCCTCCTCGAACTTGGCTTCCGCCATAGCAACAATCTTGTGAGCCCCACGAATGGCGGCTGAGCAGATAATCTTAGACATTTTCTTCTTCTCCTCTTTAACCCAAAGGGCATAAGTTTCGTTTGAGCAGCCAGGCTGCTCAACTCAGCTTTAACTCTGTGAGACTATTCAGCCTTAAGCTCGGCAATGCCTGGATATTTCCAGCAACTCAATCCATGAGACCATTGATCAGCGACTTGGTCAGAGCTACCGCTCTCGGATGCCGCATGATCATCAGTTCGCCGCCTGCCATCAACATGCAGGATGCGGTGATGGCCTCCATCAGGATACCCCTGGTCTCCTGATCACCAATCATCTCGTCGGTAGGCAAGCGGCATTCCTTGGCCTTCCAGACCTCGCGGCCCAGGTTGCAGATAAAGGGCACCTGGAGTTTTTCATCTTTCTGGGTAAGCGCCGCCAGGCGGATCCGCTCCATGACCGAGTAGGTATATTCGATCCCGTAGCCAAGGGCGCCGATGGAGGGATCTATCAACACTGAGTCGAGAGAGACCCCAAGATTCTCCAGCAGAATATTGAGCTGCTTGGCCAGATTCACGTCAATGGGCGAAGCGGCGACCATGGGATACTGGAAGGCCATGGCTGTCGCGCCGATGGCCCGGTAGTTGCTGTCGGAAAGCGGCGCCAGGCAAACCTTCTTATCACCGATGAGGGAAGTGATCTCCCGCAGGGTTTCCGTGTCCTTCTCGCCGTTGCCACAACCCCAGACAATAACCGGCACCTCGATATTCTTCACCACCTCGGCCGCAGCCTTTGCCGCCTCACCCGCAGGCCGGTTCAGGCCATTGGGATCGGTGCTGACCATGGAGATACAGATAGCGTCCGCGCCATATTCCTTAACGCATTTTTGCGCCCAGGCCAGGGGATTATCATAAACATCCTGATAATGACGGGCCAGAGAATCAGGCCATTCATCCGGTTTCACATCAAGGACGTCAAAGGCGATCATGGGTTTGTTGGGCATCGCGCCTTCAAAAAGATGAAACGGCAGAGTCCCTGCCCCGCCCACCTTGATCCCGCTGGCCTCGTTGCCCAAGACTGTCTGGCGAATGGCGCCAGTGTAAGCCTGCTTGTAGGAGGCTTCTGGAACCTTGACGGCCCGTTCGCTCAAGGGCGTTTTTTCAAGGGCGAGAGCAGCCGCGCCAACTGTGGCGGCGCTCGGAGAGGAAACGGCCGGGGCGGCCTTCTCTGGCTCAGGAGCGACGGCTTTTTTTGCCTCTGCCGCAGCCTTGGCCTCAACGGCTTTCTTTGCGGCTTCCGCCTTTTTGGTCTCTTCCGCTGCCGCTGCCTCGACAGCCATCTTCGCGGCCTCAGCTTGCCTGGCCTCTGCCGCAGCCTTATCCGCAGCAGCTTTTTTTACAGCTTCCGCCTTCTTGGCCTCTTCTTCAGCCGCCGCTTCGGCAGCTTTTCTGACTATGCTCTCATCCGGCACCGGAGCCGGAGCAACCGGAGCTACTGGGGCAACCGGAACAGGCGCTGCAGAAACAGGAGCGGCGAGTACAGGCTCGCGCTTGAGAATAGCCTCTGCCCCGGCAAATTTCACCAGGGCGTCAAATTGATCGTCCGACAAGCCATAGGCCTTTTTCAGCGCATCAAGACCGAGGCGTACCGACTCAAGCGCCATTTGCCGTTCTTTTTCGTTCATCGCATCCTCTCCTGCTTCTTCTATTTCAGTCTTTACCTGATCAACCGCCCCGGCTCCGCTACCGCCAGTCGTGGCGGAAGCACGGAACTGAGCGGCTTCCAGCCTGGCTGCGGCGATAATCTTTTCTGCCTCGACCTTGGCTGCTGCCAGGATAGCATCACTATCCTTGGTCACCGTGCTCCGAACCTCGATTACCGTCGGCGCCTCAGCCGCAAGGGCAACAGGCTCATCGGCAAAGAGGGGCCGGGTAGCAAGCCCTGCCCGGCTGACGATCTCCGGCACCGCACTCTCCCATTCAATGGCCATGATATGCACCCCGGCCACCCCTTCAATCTCCCGAACCTGGCGGATAATATCAACACAGATGTTGATACCTTCATCTTCCTTATCTTTAGCCCCCTGCATCCGCTTGATCACTTCATCGGTGACATCCATGCCGGGAACGGAACTCTTCATGTAACGAGCCATACCCACCGATTTTGGAGGCGTTACTCCGGCCAGGATATGAACCTTTTTGTGGAGCCCGAGATCACGAACCGCCTGCATGAATCTAGCGAAACGCTCAACATTGTAGATGATCTGGGTCTGAACAAAATCAGCGCCATTGGCGACTTTTTTGGCCAAGCGGGCGGCCCGGAACTGCTCGGAAGGAGCGGCAAAAGGATTTGCTGCCGCGCCAAGGAAAAGCCTGGGCTCGTGCGATTTGATCGCCTCGCCGCACTGGAATTTCTTCTCATCCCGCATGTCTTTCACCATGCCAAGCAACTGAATGGCATCCATGTCAAAGACGCCCTTGGAGCCGGGATGATTGCCGAACTTCTGGTGATCGCCGGTCAGACAGAGCAGGTTTTTAAGCCCCAGAGCGGCCGCGCCCAGGATATCGCTTTGCATTCCGATCCGGTTGCGATCGCGGCAGGTCATCTGAATGACCGGCTCCACCCCTTCGGCCAGGGTCAACAGACCAGCGCTGATGCTCGACATACGGACAATGGCGGTCTGACAGTCGGTGATGTTGACCGCGTCAACACTCCCCTTGAGCAGCCGGGCCTTTTCCCGCACCAGTTCGGCATTGCCGTTCTTGGGCGGCCCCAGCTCGCCGGTGACGGCGAACTCTCCTGATGTTAAAATCCGTTCTAAACGGCTTCCCGATTTCATC
>MGTC01000021.1:7013-16200 GCA_001799255.1 Deltaproteobacteria bacterium RIFOXYD12_FULL_55_16 | reverse complement strand
ATGCCCTTGCTTACCTTTTTCTGGGTATCGCAAACCGGAATGCTGGCCGGAACCATTGTCTATGTAAATGCCGGCCAGGAACTGGCGAAAATCGAATCGCTTGCCGGGATCATCTCGCCTGGGGTCTTGCTTTCCTTTGTGATTCTGGGGTTCTTTCCCATCATAGTCAAAAAGATTCTCGAATTTTACCGGACAAAATTACAAGTCTGAGAAAGGAGCCCTTGCATGGCTGACTATGATTACGACCTCGGCATCATCGGCGGCGGCGCGGCAGGGCTCACGGTCGCTTCCGGGGCGGCGCAGCTTGGGGTCAAAACCCTGCTGATCGAAAAAGAGGCTGAGCTGGGCGGCGATTGTCTTCATTTTGGCTGTGTGCCAAGTAAAACCCTGCTCAAAACGGCGCAGGTCTATCATCTGATGAAAAACGGCCCGCTCTTTGGGCTTCCGGCTTTTGTGCCGCCGCCGGTGGATTTCAGGGAGGTCTCCGCCCGGATCAAAGCGGTGATCGGGGTTATCCAGAAGCATGACTCAATGGCGCGCTTCCGTGGGCTGGGGGTCAAGATCGAGGTCGGCGTTCCTGAGTTTACCGACGAACATGCTCTCCGTCTGGGCGGCAAAACCATCTCCGCCCGCGCCTGGGTAATCGCCACCGGTTCCTCCCCTGCGGCGCCGCCCATTGCCGGGCTCGACCAGACACCCTACCTGACCAATCGCGAGATCTTTTCTCTGGACAGGCTGCCGGACTCGTTGATTATTTTAGGCGCTGGCCCCATCGCCGTCGAAATGGCCCAGGCCTTCTGTCGACTGGGCACAAAGGTGACCGTGATCCAGCGCGGCGGGCAGATCCTCAACAAGGAAGACAAAGACCTGGCTGACATCGTCAAGCAGAGACTGGAGGAAGAGGGGGTTGTCTTTAAGATGAACACGGCGGTTGTCCGGGTGCGGGATCTTGGCCGTGCGCGGGAGGTGGTGACAAAAAATGCGGGAGGCGAGACAATAACGCTTAAGGCCGAGGCGCTTCTGGTGGCCATGGGCCGCACCCCCAATGTCGCGGGCCTGGGCCTGGAAAAAATCGGCATCCCTTTCGACCAGCAAGGGATCAAGGTAGATCAACGTCTCAGAACCAGCCACAGACATATCTATGCCGCAGGGGATGTCAGCGGCGGCTATCAGTTCACCCATGTGGCAGGCTATGAAGGCGGGGTAGTTTTACGCAACGCCGTATTTCATCTCCCCCAGAAAGCCGATTATACCCATGTGCCCTGGTGTACCTATACCCAGCCGGAGCTGGCCAGCCTTGGCCTGAACGAGAAGCGCGCCCAGGCTGCCAGCCTTGAATATTCACTCTTAAGCGAGGAGTTTGCCGGAAACGACCGGGCGCTGGCCGCAGGCGAGAGCGCGGGGCGGATCAAACTGCTGCTGGACCACAGGGAAAGGCCCCTGGGGGTGCAGATTCTCGGGCCTCAGGCCGGGGAGCTCCTAGGCGAATGGGTGGCAATCATGAATGGCGGGGCTGGGCTGGCAAAAATCGCTGCCGCCATCCATCCCTATCCTACCCTGGGCGAGATCAACAAAAAGGTACTCGGCCAGTTTTTTTCGCAAAAGATATTTTCCCGCCCCGTGCGCCAGGCACTCAAGTTTTTTTTCGGCTATAAGGGCGCGGCTTACGGGCAGAAGTGATGCCTCCCGCCCTTGCCGAAGGAGACATCAGGCCGGCATGGCCTCCCGCTCTTCACGGCTCATCTTCCGCACCAGAATCTGGTGGGTCGCCTTATCAAAGCAGATAACCGCCTGCTCTTCCTCAAGGGTGATGGTTCGGGCCAGATTGCCTATCTTCACGATCACACCGGGGAAAAGATGCCCATAGACATAGACCCTCTCATTTACCATCTGCTCAAGCTCCAGTTCCAGAGCCTTGTCTTCTTCGATCAGGGCGTCGACCTTCTCCATGGCCCTGGGCATTAATTCCTTGCACTTGGCCAGCAGAGCGCTTTTATCCTCCGGCAATTTCCCAGCCAGTTCTTTCTTGATCTTCTCAAGAGCGCTGATATTCTTGATCACCTCGTTCAGCCGCTCCGACCACAGATCGAGATTTTCGTCAATTTTCCGTTTCTGCAACTGCAAAGAGGGAACCAACCCGACGCAAACCTCCGTTGCCACCTCGACCTCACAGCCCAGCTCCTTGACATGCACAGAGCCTGCGGCAGTAATTCTGCCGCCGATGATCGTGCCAAGCCCCTGGGTGGCGATCACATCCTTGCCAACACTGACATGCGCATGCAGAAGCACTTCCTTCACCCGGAGATAGCCTGCTGTTTCAAGACTGGGGCCACTCTCCGCGAATTCGACCATAATATCTCCCTTGGCCCGCAGTTTCGACTCCTCGCCAACAACCCCGCCCATAACCGTCAGGGAGCCGCCAGCCATGACCACCGCATTGCTGACCCCCTGCCCAATCTTGATATCCCCCCGGCACTTGACGCTGAATCCAGGCAGAACCTCGCCGCTGATCGCCAGAGTGGCGCCGCCAAAGACGATGTTCCCCTCTTTTATATCCACATCGCCGACAATGGAATGTTCCCCGGAAACCGTGGGCTTGCCCTCGACCATAACAAACTTGCCGTCAAGGGCGGCAAAGATCTGGGTCTCGTCAGGCGAGAGGGTAACCCCCTTGCCATACTTGAGCTTGCTGTCTTTTCCCGGTTTGGCCGGGATGCCGACCCCGAAAACATCCTGACCTGCCTTGCCCAGACCAGGAGGAACCTTCTCCAGCAGCAGCCGATCCTTGGCGACATTGACGATGTTGCCATGCTCGCGATAATCCTCCTGATCCTTCTCCGGCTCTGCTGGCTGCGGAGCGGGGATGCCGATCTTGACATGCATCTTCACCCTGGCATTGTCACCAGGAATCGCGGCAACCCCCTTAGCCACGAAAAAAGAGCCTCCCCCGGCCGGCTCAGGAACCGGCAGCACCCCGCCAACAATTCCGTTTTCGGCAAGTTCCTGCTGAAGCAGATTGGTGTCCAGCCGCGCGCCGTCTTTGATATTTTTCGGGGTGACCACGGCCTGGAGACGATCCTTGGCAACCAGCAGAATAAAAGCGCCATCCTGGATCTCAACCCCGCCTTTAAAAAGTTTTTCATCTACCATTGCGCGCGCCACCCAGAGAAGAATAAAAAACGAACCTGAAGCACCTTTCCCTTATCCTATCGGCCAACAAGAAAAAATCTGCAAACGCGGCCAGGTTGGCAATGGTCACAGCTGTTTTTCAAGCGCCGCGATATGCTCATGCTCGCCAAGCACAACCATGATGTCGCCGGGCAGGATAAGGGTCTGCGGTTTGGGGTTGAACTGCATCTCTCCCTGTTCCCTCTTGATGGCGACAACAATGAGATCATACTCCTTGCGGAGCCCGGAATCCATCAGCCTCTTGCCGGCCAGGGCTGAATGCTCGGAAACCCGCAGCTCTTCAAGGCGCAGGCCCAGTTCCCCGCCATGCACGGTAAGATCAAGGAAATCCACCACCGTTGGCCGCACCACCAGCTGGGCCATGCGGCAGGCCCCGATGAAATACGGAGAAATCACCTTGTCGGCCCCAGCCCGCAGCAGCTTGGTCTCCGAGCCTTCCGCCCCGCTGGAACGGGCCATGATAAAGAGATTGCTGTTAAGCCCCCGGGCCGAAAGAATAATATAGACATTTTCCGCGTCGGAGGAGACTACGGCGATCAGGCCCCTGGCCTCCCTGATCCCGGCCTTAAGCAGTATCTCGTCACTGGAAGCGCTGCCGAGCAGGGCCAGATAGCCGAGTTCATCTATCTTCTGCACCTCCTGAGGATCGCTTTCCACAATGACAAAGGGAAGTTTGTTTTCTTTGAAGTTCTTGCAGATCACCTTGCCAATCCGGCCAAAGCCGCAGACAATGTAATGGTCTTTCAAGGCCGCCACCCTTTTTTCCATGTTGTTTCTCCCCATGATTTTCCGCAGTCCTCCTTCAACCATGGACTCCGTAACCTCGCCCACCAGATAGAGAACAAAGCCGACCCCGACCAGAATAAGACAGATGGTGAAAACCCGACCCGCCGGACTTAAGGGAATGATCTCCCCATAGCCCACCGTGGTGATGGTGATTACCGACATATACAGACTGTTGAGCAAGGAACCGTTTTCAATCAGCATGTAGCCGGAGGTGCCGATACATAGAATCACGACCAGCATGAAAACAGCGAACAAAATCTTCTGCATGCAACCCTCGTAGAGTTAGGAGCCGTGGATCTGGGCAAAGGTTTACGAATAGAACTCGTGGCGCCCCCGTCCAGACACGGTAACGTTCGCCATAACCGGCAGCAAAAAGTGACGCGACGAAGGAGCGCCGCTTTTTGCTGCCGGTTATGGCGTTGTTATGCATTTCTCGGCGCGAACATAATGATAGACATGCCTACAAGCGCCACAGCTGACCCGACCAAATCCCACGCTGTGGGCCTTATGCCATCGACTGCCCAGAGCCACAGAATGGCAACGAAAATATAAACACCACCGTAAGCTGCGTAGACACGGCCCGCTGCGGTTGGGTGCAATGACAATAGCCACGCGAATAACGCAAGACTCAAGCCCGCAGGAACGAGAAGCCACACGCTCTTTCCCTTCGTAAGCCAAAGATAGGGAAGGTAGCAGCCCACTATTTCGGCTACCGCTGTTAAGAGGAACAGTAAGATCGTTTTGATTTCAAGCATAGTGACTCACGATTTCCTTCTTCTGAAATGCATAACAAGTAAATTATAGTATGCTGTATTTTCTCAATGGTATCAATGAGTAAGAATAAGACCGGGGAAAAAGCCGTTTTTTCTTTTCGCAGGCCTCCCGCTCCGCCATTTTCCCCATCAAGTTTTCCGGCAAAACAGCCGATGAGATAAGCAAATACACCGATTGCCGCCAAGGAAAGATTTCCAGTAAAGGAGAAGGCCATGACCCCGCAAAAAGCCATCCAAATCCTCATGCAGAGCCCTTTTTATTTCAAGTTGGAACTGGTCGCCCGCAAGCTGCTAATCAAAGAATTCTGCCTCCTGCATAACGCCAGCTGAACCAGGCAAACACCCGAGCCTCCCTTTTGCAAGGCTTCATTCAGAGCCTCGCAAAATCCTGGTCAGCGCCGCCTCTCCAGCCAGCGGGACAACCTCCCGCCCCGCGCCCTCCCCTGTGAGAATATTTTTTCTGGCCCCAAGCAATTTTTCGGTATATAGTCAGCAGCCATTTATGTTCATGGAGCGGGGCGCATCCGGCGTTTCCCGCCAACATACCCTGTATTGATAAAGGAGAATCGTCATGGCGGTAAACATTCTGGCTTTCGGGCCAAATGGAAGCGGCAAGGGCACCCAGGGCGCCATTGTCAAGGACAAGTACAATATCGACCATATTGAATCAGGCGCCATCTTCCGCGAGCACATCAAGGGCGGCACCGAGCTGGGCATGAAGGCCAAGGCCTTTATCGAGCGCGGCGATCTGGTTCCCGACGAGATCACCATCCCCATGGTTCTCGAAACCCTGAAAAAATCCAAGGCCAAAGGCTGGCTGCTGGACGGCTTTCCCCGCTCCCTGGCCCAGGCCGAGGCGCTGGACAAGGCGCTGCAAGAGGCGGACATGCCCTTGAGCTATGTGGTGGAGATTCTGCTTGACCGCCAGATCGCCAAGGAGCGGATCATGGGCCGCCGTCTCTGCGCCAACGACAATAACCACCCCAATCACATCGCCTTCGAGGCCATCAAGCCGGTGGAGAAAGACGGCAGGCTGATCTGCCGGGTATGCGGCGGCGAGCTGAGCGCCCGGGCCGACGACCAGGACGAGGAAGCGATCAACAAACGGCATGACATCTACTACGACGACCAGACCGGCACCATGGCCGCAGTCAATTACTTCAAGAAAGCCAGCGGCGCCAAGGTAATCTCCGTGGATGGCTCCATCTCCATCAAGGCAGTCACCGAGTCGATCCTGAGTCAGCTGGCCTGAACAAGCTTCGCAGCAAACCAAGAGACAACAGGGGGTGAAAGGTCGTCATGACCCTTCACCCCTTTTTTTATGACAAACGCCATAGTAGACTGATTCAGTCTACCTGTTCGGAGGATGCCATAGGGGACTATCTTGCCTCCGAAAAATCAGGGCTATTCTTCCTCTTAATTTTCATAAGGAATCCTTGACAGAGGAACTGATGCCCCCTGCATCACCACTGAAAGTTGCACCTCAAACCTGAATCCACGCCTGCAATTGCGGCTTGTTGCCATTGCCGCAAATAAGGTAAGATGGCAAGAAACATTCATCAGCCCCAAGCTCCGAGGATACACTGTCCGCCATGCCTTTTCGCCTCAACCCAAAAAATCGCGCATTTCTGCCGTTTCTCTGCCTGCTGGCCCTGGTCTTTTCTGGCTGCAGAGAGGGCAAGACTCCAGAAAAGCCAGCGGCACCAGAAACTTTCGCCCGCCCGCCCGGCTGCCGGGGCTGCCACCAGGAAGTCCTGCTCGACCCCAGCCACGATCTCGCCTGTACCGACTGCCACCGAGGAAACCCGGAGGGCGCGAAGATGGAACAGGCCCATGCCGGGCTCATCGCCCGGCCCGCCCATCCAGAGCAGATGCGGCAGGCCTGCGGCGGCTGCCATGCCCGGCAGGTGGCCGAGGCCGCCGCTTCGCCGCATTTCACCGCCAGAAACGAGGTCAATGCCGTTCGGGCCGTCTTTGGCGCCAAGGCCTCCCTTGCTTCGCTGGCGGAGATCCCGACCCACGCCCAAATCGCCTCCCCTCTCGATCTTGTCGATGACCTGCTGCGCCGCCGCTGTCTGCGCTGCCATGTGTACAGTTCCGGCGACGGCTATTCGGAAACGGTGCGCGGCACAGGCTGCGCCGCCTGCCATCTGGCCTATGCCAACGGCAAGATGAGCAGCCATGCCTTCAGCAGATCCCCGGCAGACAGCCAATGTCTGCACTGCCATTACGGCAACTTTGTGGGCGCCGACTATTATGGCCGCTTTGAACACGACTTCAACCTGGAGTACCGCACCCCCTACCGCGCCGAAGCCCAGCAGTCCCGGCCCTACGGGGTCGAGTTCCACCAGTTGGCCCCAGACATCCACCAGCAGAAAGGCCTGGCCTGCATCGATTGTCACAGCGGGGCGGAACTCATGGGCAGACACGGCGGGGACAGGGAAAAAGAAAAAAAGGTGACCTGCCTTACCTGTCACGGCTGGCGCAAAGGACAGCCCCTTCCCTTGAGCAACCTGCAAACTGAGGCGGATCGGCTGGTGCTCACCACCCGGCTTACCGGCAAAAAGCTCGTGGTGCCCCGGCCTGTCCACCCGGCCCACAGGCAATACGAGAAAAAGGCCCATTGCACCGTGTGCCACAGCCAGTGGAGCTTTAACGACCAGGGCGCCCATCTGCTTAGAACCGAGCAGCCAGATGATGCCGCCTGGGCGAGGCTCGCCGTGCAGGGCAGCAGCGAGGTGGAGGCGCAACTGAACACCCCAGCCCCGGACGGGCCTTCCCAGCGGGACAAGATCACCGGCGCGCCAGGCAGAGGCCTCTGGCTCAAGGGCTACGAACTGCGCCGCTGGGAAAGACCCCTGATCGGCCCTGGCCCGGACGGCAGGCTCCACATCTTCCGGCCCATCCTGGATCTGCATCTGTCCATGCTTGGCCCGGACAAAAAGGTTATCTTCGATAATGTAGGCGTAGAGCCCGCGCGGCAACGCTATCTCCCTTACACCCCGCACACTGTTGGCAAGGCAGGGGCCTTCTTCCGCGAACGCTTGCAGCCCAACCTCCCGCCAGAGACAAAACCATGACATGCCCCGGATACCGCCACAGGATTTTCCTCCCCGCCCTCCTGCTCCTGTGCTGGGCAACCTTTTCCGGCTGCGCCACCCAAACGCTCACCCCTGCTCCGCCGTCACCAGCTGCTGCTCCCCCGGCCAAGCCGCCAGGCCTGGCCAGGGCGGGCCGCATCCCAGCCACCCAGAAGCCCTATCAGATCGAGGGTAAGACTTACTATCCGCTGCCCTCGGCTGAAGGATACAGCGAAACCGGCACGGCCTCCTGGTATGGCAACCCCTTCCATGGCCGCAAGACCTCTAACGGCGAAACCTACAACATGTACGACTGGACTGCGGCCCACAAAACCCTGCCCATGAATACCAGACTTTTGGTGGAAAATCTCGGCAACGGCCGCTCCACCACGGTGCGGATCAACGACCGCGGCCCCTTTGTGGGCACTAGAATCATCGATCTTTCCTACAATGTGGCCAGGGAGCTGGGCCTCATGAAGGAAGGCACCGGCCAGGTACGGATCACCGCCTTGGGCGAGGCGGAAATCATCCAGCTTGCCGACAACACCACCGCTGCCCGTTTCCTGCCCCACGAGGATTTCCAGAAGGGTGATTTTTATGTGCAGATCGGCTCCTTCACCGTCAGGGAGAATGCCGAGCGGCTGAAAGACAAGATGACCCAGGAAGGTCGAAGAGCGGAAACCGCTCTCTATGACCGGGGCGACCAGGTCTTCTACCGCGTCCAGGTCAAGGCTGGCTCAACCCTGAGCGTGGCCAGACAGATGGAGCAGAGCCTGACCGCGTCCGGTTTCCCTGGTGCTTTTGTCGTGGCGCGATAATCTCCCACACAATTTCTTGACAGCCGCAGCCCAATCGTTATATCCCATAATGAAAGACGCGCCATCTCACTCAGCCGAGGAGTGCTTCCATGATCTTCAAGGTCTTCAAAAGGCAGGAACTCTCCCGCCTCCATGAGCTGCTGGCCATCAACACCATTATCGGCCCCGTCTCCAAAGGGCATGACCGCAACGGCAAGCCTCTCTACGATTTCGAGACGGTCTCCGATTTTACCGACCTCGCCCTCGACTACACCCAGACGGTGCATTCGCCCAAGCGCTTTGTTCTCCCCTATAAGGAAACCTTGTCCACCTTTGCCCTGACCGATGACGGCTGGGAAAAGCAGGTTGACCTGACTGCCTGCCAGCCCCTGGTCTTCTTCGGCATGCACGCCTGCGACATCAACGCCCTGAACAAGCTGGATCTGGTTCTGGCGCAAAGCACCTACCCGAACCCGTACTACCTGGGCAAGCGAAAGAATATTTTCATCATCGGGCTTAGCTGCACCCCGGAGCCCCAATGTTTCTGCCGCTCCATGGGCAC
>MGTC01000021.1:0-6983 GCA_001799255.1 Deltaproteobacteria bacterium RIFOXYD12_FULL_55_16 | reverse complement strand
ATCTGGGAGACAAATATTTTGCGGAAATCCTTTCTGCCAGAGCCTTTGACTTGCTTAGCCAAATCAGCTGCAAGGAGCCGAGCGCCAAAGACCACACCCTTTACAAGCAAAGCAGAAAGAAAAGCAAGCTCTACACCGCCAAGGTGGATACCTCTGATCTCACCAAGATCCTCGATCTTGAATTTGAATCCTCGGCCTGGGATTACTGGGGCGAAAGATGTCTTTCCTGCGGCACCTGCGCCAATGTCTGCCCCACCTGCTACTGCTATGGAGTTGAGGAGCAGGTCAATCTTGATCTGCGACAGGCCGACAAAACAAAGTCCCTGCACTCCTGCAACCTCATCGACTTTGCCAAGGTGGCGGGCGGCCACAACTTCCGCCCGGCAAGCGCCAGCCGCCTTAAATACAGGTACTATCACAAACACCGGGGCTTTGTAGAGGCCTTTGAAGAAGCGCTCTGCGTTGGCTGTGGTCGCTGCGGCGCCGCCTGCCTGGCCGAGATCACCCCCCCCGAGGTCATCGCCAGCGTCCGGGGCAAGGAGTGATGGCGTCGCAACAACTCCGATCTACGGCGTCGTAGCGCATTTTTGTTTGTTCGGCATACCCTATGTATAGCCTCACCCTCAAAAATACCCTACTCCTTGTATATCGAATTTCTTGCTTAGCCATCCCGAGGGTTGTTACGAGTTCATCAAGGAGTAAGCAATGCAAAACAAACTCACTTGTCCCGACATTTTCGATCAAAATGCAGGCACGTACCGCAAAGAAGACCCGGGCAGCTTCGAGTATACCCTGCCCGCCGAGATCACCAGCATCTACCCGCTCACCACCACGGAAAAGCTCTACCAGATCCAGATCAGCGACCCTGAGCAGCGAAACCGTTTTTCCTTCCAGCCAGGCCAGTTCGTGATGCTGGAGCTGCCGGGGATCGGCGAGGCGCCCTTTTCCATCTCCTCTTCCCCGGTGCGTCACGGCGACCTTGAGCTGTGCATCCGGGCGGTAGGCAATCTCACCAATTTTCTCGCCCGCCTGGAGCGGGGCGCCAGGGTGGGGATAAGCGGCCCGTTTGGCACCTCTTTTCCCCTGGAAAAAATGCAGGGCCAGGACATCCTGCTCATCGGCGGCGGCCTGGGTATCGTACCCCTGCGCTCCCCGCTTTTGGCCGTGCTGGAAAACCGCAGCAAATTCGGACGGGTGGACATCATGTACGGCGCCAAAACCCCTGCAGAACTGCTTTTCACCTACCAGTACGAAGAATGGCGCCAGTTCGATATTAACCTCGGCATCACGGTGGATAAGGCGGAACCAGACTGGCAGGGCCGCACCGGCCTGATCACCGAACTCCTGCAAGAGAGAATCAGCCAAGCGGCAAGCCTGCGCGAGAACACTTACGCCATTGTCTGCGGGCCTCCGGTCATGTTCCACTTTGTCTGTAAGATGCTGACCGAGGCCGGGCTGCCCATGCAGAAGATGTTCGTTTCCCTGGAACGCCGCATGCACTGCGGTCGGGGCAAATGCTGCCGCTGCAACATCGGTTCGACCTACACCTGTCTGGACGGCCCGGTCTTTGACTACTGGTCGGTGATGAACCTCAAGGAGGCAATCTGAGATGAGCGAACTCTCCTACCTCGGCGTTCCTCTAGTCCGGCCAAAGGTCGGTTTCTTTGAACTCAGTTCCTGCGAAGGCTGCCAGTTGCAACTTTTAAACAACGAGGCCACCCTCCTTGATTTTCTCAACCTGGTGGAGATCGTCAACTTCCGCGAAGGGATGAGCGAGCGCGCCGACACCTATGACCTCGCCTTTGTCGAGGGCAGTGTCACCCGAAAAGACGAGATCGCCCGCCTCACCGAGATCCGCAAGAACGCCAAAATCCTGATCGCCCTCGGCTCCTGCGCCTGCTTCGGCGGGGTCAACCAGCTGAAAAACCGTTTCCGCGATCTGGAGTGGGTCAAGAAAGAGGTGTACGGCGACTTTCCCATCGAGACCATGGAGGTGCATCCTCTCAAGGATTTTGTCCAGGTGGATCTCGAAATCTTCGGCTGCCCCATCAAGAAGGAGGAGGTCGAGCGGATCGTCACCGATCTGGTGCTGGGCAAGACGGTGCGCCATCCGGAATACCCGGTGTGCATGGAGTGCAAGGCCAACCAGAACCTTTGTCTGTTCGAACTCGGCGAGCCCTGCCTCGGCCCGGTCACCCGGGCGGGCTGCGATGCCTGGTGTCCCAACAACCGCAGGGGCTGCTGGGGTTGCCGTGGCCCAGCAGAAGCGGCCAACCTCAGCCAACTGGAAAAGATCATGCGCACCTACGGCTTTGACAGCGAGACCATCCTCGATCGACTGGAATGTTTTGGCGGCTTTGCCTCTTTCACTGAGACAATCCGCTCCCCAGCCAAGAAGACTCCGACCAGGAGGAAAAAAGCATGAAGCTCTCCTGCGAGGTCAAGGTCCACCATCTGACCAGGGTGGAAGGGCATGGCAACATCAACATCAGCATCAAAAACGGGGTGGTCAAAAAGGCGCAATGGGAGGTGGTGGAAACTCCCCGCTTCTTCGAGGCCATGCTGGTGGGCAAGCACTGGGAAAACGCCCCCTATATCTGCGGGCGAATCTGCGGGATCTGCTCCATCGGCCACACCCTGGCCAGTATCAGGGCGGTGGAAAACGCCTTTGCCATAACCCCCTCGACCCAGACCGCAAATCTACGGCTCCTGCTCAAGCATATGGAGACCCTGCAAAGCCATATCCTGCACCTGTACTTTCTGGCCGCCCCGGATTTCCTCGGCACGGGCAGCGTGCTGCCCCTGGCCAAAACCCATCCGCTGGTAGTGCAACGCGCCCTGCGCCTGAAACTGCTGGCCAACGATGCCTGCGATCTTATCGGCGGCAGACGCCTGCACCCGACCCGGACGATAGTAGGCGGCTTCACCATGCTCCCGGAAAAAAGCGAACTGGAACAAATCCGCCAGCGGCTGCTGGCCTCGGTTCCCGACCTGCTGGCCTCGGCGGAACTGTTTAAAACCTTTGTCATCCCTGATTTCATAAGAGAAACTGAATTCGTCTCCCTCAAGGGCGACACCGACTATCCCTTTATCGGCGGCGAGCTTATCTCCACAGACGGGGTTCGCAAAAAGGAAGAGGAATACCTGGCCATGACCAATGAATACTGCACGGAGGGCTTCACCTCCAAGCTGAGCAAACTGTCCCGCCCCTCCTTCGCCGTTGGCGCCCTGGCCCGTCTGAACAACAACTTTACCCTGCTCCATCCCACCGCCCAGGAGATCTCGCAATCCCTGGGCCTTGCCCCGGTGAATCACAACCCCTATATGAGCAATGTCGCCCAGTTGGTGGAATGCGTCCAGGTGACCCTTGATTCCGTGCGGCTCATCGACACCCTGCTGGCCAGCCCCTGGCAAGAGGCGCGTCAGCCGGTAAAGGCGAAACAAGGGGCAGGGGTCGGCGCGGTGGAGGTTCCTCGGGGCATCCTCTATCATTATTATGCTTTTGACCGGCAAGGCAAGGTTATCAAGGCGGATTGCGTCATCCCCACCAGCCAGAACCACGCCAATATCCTGCACGACATCGAGGCCCTGGCCAGCCAGTATGCCCGAATCGGGAAACAAGACCGTGAGATCGAACTGCTGGCCGAGATGCTGGTGCGGGCCTACGATCCCTGTATCTCCTGCTCGGTGCATTAAGCCATGACACTCAGACACCCAGGCAAAATAACGACTGTCCCCGCGCAAAAAATAATTCCAAATTCCCCGCGACAAGGTATGATATTGGTAACTTGATTTAGCTGAGTTGAGCAGCTTGTCTGCTCATACGAAACTTATACCCTCTGGGTGCAAAGGATTGATATCCATGCCAACTGACGACTCTGCAAACACCAATACTCAGAATCGCCGGGAAAATTTCCGGATTGACGATCTGCTGGCCGCCTCGGTGCAAAAAATCGAAAGCGACGCCCTGCCCATACCCAGAATCATTCCTGTTGCTGTTGCCAACCTTGTCAGATCCGGGGGAGGCCAGAAGTCTTTTTCCCACGAAATCGACCCGTCTTTCGCCCTGATGCTGCTTGATGCCAGCGCCAAGCTCAATCGCCTGTTCGAGTTCTACAAGCTGCCGAAATACAATGAAGAAAAAGACTTCAAGCCCTCCTTAAGTCAGCTGCTTCTACAAATCAACGCCAAACTGGAGACCATCCTTGATTTTCATCATATTGCCAGGCACGAGGAAGAGCCAAGGGTTGGCGAGGTAAGCTTAAGCGCCAGCGGGATCAAGCTGGCCGCCAATGAAACGTTTGTGGTCGGTGATTTCGTGGAAATCCACCTGCTCCTGTCCATGGATCAACCGTGCTGGGTCGTGGTCGGCGGTTCGGTCGTGCGGGTAACCCCTTTTCCAGAAGGCGGCTGTCAGGTGGCGGCTCATTTCACCCCGACAAGCGCGACCATCCAGGATGCCATCACCACCTATGCCCTCAAAAAACAGAAAGAACAGCTCATCGGTCAACGCTGGCTGGAGGCATAATTCCCCCCCGGTCTCGATAAAGGAAACCTTGCGCCAGTCGCAAGACATCAACAACATACGCATTGCATAAAAAACGGACACCAACATGTTCACAATCATCGGCATCGCAGTTGTTCTGGGGTCGGTCATCACCGGCTACGCCATGGGAAATGGAAATTTTCACATCCTCTTCCAACCGGCCGAGATCATCATCATCTTCGGCGCCGCCATCGGCGCCCTGCTCATTTCCTCGCCGGGCAAGTCGGTGAAGGTTATTGTCGCCCACATCGGCGGCGTCTTTGCCGAGTCTCACCTGAGCAAGGATCTTTTTCTGGAGCTGCTGCTGCTCATGAACGCTGTCTTCTTCAAGATCAAGAAGGAAGGCCTGGTCGCCATCGAGTCTGATATCGAAAATCATGCCTCCAGTCCGCTGTTTCAAAAGTACGAGAAGATCATGAAGGATCACGAGGTGGCCGAGTTCATCTGCGACACGATCCGCACCATGCTCAGCGCCAATTATCCGGCCTACGAGCTGGACAACCTCATGGAGATCGATCTGGAGGCCAACCAGCATGAACGGATGCTGCCCGCCCACAGCATCTCCCGGATGGGCGACGCTCTGCCCGGCCTGGGTATTGTCGCGGCGGTTCTGGGTATTGTTATCACCATGGGCTTTATCAACGAATCGGCCGAGGTTTTAGGCCACCATATCGGCGCGGCCCTGGTTGGCACCTTCTTCGGCGTGCTTGCCTGTTACGGTTTTGTCGGGCCCATGGCAACCAAGCTGGAACATCACGCCCATGAACGGGAGGCCTATCTGCGGGTGATCAAAACCTCCCTGCTGGCCGCCTATTCCACCAGCTTCATGGTGCAGTTCGCCGTTGAAGCAGGCCGCCGCGCCATCCCCGGCGACGATCGCCCCTCCTTTGCCGAGGTTGAGGAGGCCATCAAGAAATGGAAGACAAAAGCATAATCATCAAGAAGGTCAAAAAGGTTCAGGGCGGCGGCCACCATGGCGGCAGCTGGAAGGTGGCCTTTGCCGACTTCATGACCGGGATGATGGCTTTTTTCCTCCTCATGTGGCTGGTCAACATGACCACCAAGCCGCAAAAGGAGAAACTCTCCCATTATTTTCAGGAGTACAGCATCTTTGGGGAAGGCGGCGCGGGCGGCAAAACGGAGATGATCTCCAAGGATCAGGCTGTGCCTGAAACAGCGGTGACCATTACCCAGTCGCCGGTCTCCTCCGACAGCACCGGCGAAAGCAACTCCGCCGCCCTGGAGAACTTCAAGGAGCAGTTACAGCAGGAAATAGAACAACGGCTTACCGATCTCAAGGATCAGGTACGCATCGAGGTCTTCGAAGGAGGGGTCAAGGTAGACATTATGGACAAGGAGGGCAACCCCATGTTCCCTCTGGGTAGCACCGCCCTGACCGCCAGCGGCCAGAAGATCCTCAAGGTACTCTGCGACAACATCAGAAACACCACGAACCGCATTGAGATTGAAGGCCACACCGACGCGATCACCTATGCGAAAAAAGAATTCGGCAACTGGGAGCTTTCCACCTCCAGGGCCTCTGCCGCCCGGCTTGAGGTGGAGAAAAACGGCATCCCGCCCAGCCGCCTGCTCAGGGTTTCTGGCTATGCCGCCACGGAACCGATCATCAAGGACAACCCTTTCGACCCCCGCAACCGGAGAATAAGCCTGCGCCTCTACCCGGAAAAAAAGGGCCAGACCTCTGCCCAGGCGCAATCACAGGCACAGGCCCCACCGCCGCAAGCCACGCCTCCGATTGTTCCCCAAACCCCACAGGTCGTGCCGCAGGTTCAGCCGATGCGGATGAAGTAAGCCTCAGAAGAGCAGTTCAAGAAAATGGCCAAGCACGTTCTGGCCCTGACGGATTTGCAACTGAGTGAATTGATGACAAGCAGACAATTTGAGGAGGTCATAAAAGATGGCTAAAAAATATCGCGGTGACACCTTCGCCGCCATCCATGAAACTATGGAGGCGTTGCATGAAATCGGCGCGGTCAGCAAGCAGACGATGCGCGAGTTTGATGATGCGTGCCTGACTCCCGTGCATGTCCTTAATCCTGAGGAAATCAAGTCTCTTCGGGTACGTGAGCATATCTCCCAGCCGGTTTTTGCTCGCTACCTAAACGTTTCCAAAAACCTGGTTTCCGATTGGGAACGTGGGGTCAAGAAACCGGGGGGGCCAGCTTTGCGTTTGTTGATCATGATCCAGAAAAAAGGGCTGGGGGCAATTGCCTAACTGTTGAATGCCACCGCAAACATCCAAGCTTGCTGAACAGTTACAATTTCAGCAACAAGTACCGCCGCCCGGTTTTTCCTCCACCGAGCAACAGGCTTCGCTGCTGCGGCCCAGCATGGTGTTGAATACCGCCTGGGCGCAACCCACCCCGCTTTGCACCCGGATCGCCCCAGCCGGGCAATTCAGCATGCAGGCCCCGCA
>MGTC01000020.1:18868-26018 GCA_001799255.1 Deltaproteobacteria bacterium RIFOXYD12_FULL_55_16 | reverse complement strand
CCGTGCGAGCATATATCCAAAAGCAGGAGCACGAAGATCAACGCATTGACCAACTGAATTTATTTGAATAGCCACCTTTAGGTGGCCCCAGGTTTTCAACCGCTTTGAGCGGTTCAGGAATTCAAGCCACCGGCTTTGCCGGTGGTACATGACTTTTCTCCTGTAAGCACAATTGAGGTTGATAGGGACGGTGCTGTCTTAGCTTGTCCCTGCTTTCCTGCCATGCTAGAGCAAGGTTGGTGCCAGAAAATAGAAGGCTGGAGGAGATATAAGGGCAACCAAGGGGAACACCGCGAAAATACAAAGAAAAATATGAGGCGGATTAAAGATGCAGGATGTTACAGGGGAGAATCCTGGCCTCCCAGGTATTGCATAATGCATAATTCCGGCAAAATGCAATACCTGGGAACAGGAGGCAAACAGGTCGTAACAGACTAGGTAGATCTTATTTCTTGGCCAAGGGCGGGGTGGGAATGTTGCTGCCATGGCATTCCATGCAGTTCATCTGCGAGGTGATGCCAAAATCCTTCACCGGCGCGTGAGTGGCCTTGGCTACATACTTGCCATCCTTCCAGTCATTGAGCAGCTCAACCAGATGAAAAGCAGTACTGGCCGCGACCCGGGCGCAACGATCCTTGCGTTCCGCGCTGCCGATGGGCTTGTTCGCGGCCTTCATCCACTTGCCCACCGAGATATGGCACAGGGGGGAGTTGCTGGTGGTCTTGACCAGTTCGGTGGTAATCTTTGGATTTTTGGGCATGAAAACCGGCATGGCGGCCTCGGAGTACCACTGCATGATCTCATCGGTAATCTGATGGCCGGCAGTGTCCCCGGCAATTCTGGGGCCGATGATGCAGTTGGCGACGATATTGGCGCCTAGCGGAGAGCCGCAGACCGTCCCCCAGCCAACCTGGCCACCCTCAAGAAAGACAAAGGCATCGGCCGGGAAGGATTTGTAAGGTTCACCGACTTTTTCCCGCAGTTGGGCAAAGACGCTGTTGATTACTGCGGCCCCGCAGAAGACCCGGTACCATTCTTCGTAGGCGATCTGCGCGGTTGTGGCGGGATCGAGTTTCACATAAGGCCAGGGCCAGGTTTCCGTGCTGCCGCCCTTGGCCTGGGCCGCAGTCAGCAGACCGCCGAAGTGGGCCACCGCCGCGCCTGCCGCCATAGCCCCGGCGCCGATCATGATCTGCCGCCGGGAGACCCCGTTGTCGTCCATCTTGTTTTCTGCTGACATTGACACTTCCTCCTTTGTTTTATGAGGCCGCAGCCTCGCTCAACCGTTGAACCCTGGAATGCCCTGCTGGACAATCCGGCATTCGTCTCACTCTGTGATAAGAGTAGCATGGAATGTCTGTGGTGAAAATGCGGCAAATTGTCGCGCCACAGAGGGGCTGGGAGGATATGCTCCGCATTGATGCGGAGCATATCGAGCAAGTCGAGATTGAGTCCAGGGTTTTGTCTGTTTAGATCTTGATGCCGGGTCATTTTTTCTTGACAAAAAATGACAAAAGGAATAATCAAATTTTCCCGGCCTGGCAGGCATCGTGTATTGCCGTGGTAAATCTGCTGTTTGAAATCGGCTTTTAAATTCGGCATGTTGCGCGTGGCGCAGGGTGCCCCTGAACCTCGTGAAGAACGTGACATGACCTCGTTATTGACCTTCCCTAAAGGCGGGGTGCATCCGCCCGCTTCAAAAAGTCTGACCTCTGGTCTTGCCATTGAGGTGATGCCAGTCCCCGACGAGCTGGAGATTATTCTTGGTCAGCATATCGGTGCGCCCTGCACCCCCACGGTAGCCCTCAAGGATGAAGTGCGGGAAGGCGGAGTCATCGGCGAGGTGACTAAGGGGCTGGGGGTTCCGCTTCACGCCCCGGTTGCCGGAACCATCAAGGCCTTCGGCATGTCCGGCCATCCCATGCGGGTCAGCGCGCCCTCCATTACTATCCAGACCAATAAAGAAGCGCCGCCCGCGCAGTACTCCCGCAATGACTGGCAGAAGTTGAGCCGGGAAGAGTTGCTGGCCAAGGTGCACGGAGCCGGGATCATCGGCATCGGCGGGGCTGGCTTTCCCTCCCATGTCAAGCTCAACCCGCCGCCGGATAATCCGGTGGATACCCTGATCTTGAACGGTGCTGAATGCGAGCCTTACATCACCGCAGATCATCGCCAGATGTTGGAGCAGAGCCGGGAGATTGTCGAGGGCGCCACGGTCATCCTCAAGATTCTTGGCATCCATAAGTGTTTCATCGGCATCGAGACCAACAAGCCCGATGCCATCAAGACCATGAGCGAGGCAGCGGCCGCCGCTTCCACTCCGGAATACACCGTGGTTGTCCAGCCCTTGCAGGTCAAGTATCCGCAAGGCTCGGAAAAACAGCTCATCCAGGCTATCACCGGACGCAAGGTTCCCGGCTTTGCTCTGCCGTCGGCGGTCGGGGTGGTGGTGCATAATGTGAGCACCGCCAGGGCAATTTTTGAGGCGGTGGTGCTGGGCAAGCCCCTGTACGAGAAGGTGATGACCATCTCCGGCAAGGGGATCGCCAGACCGGCCAACCTGCTGGTCAAGGTGGGCACCAGGGTTCGCGACATTGTCGCCTATCTGGGTGGAGTCACCCCGGCCCTGGCCAAGATCGTCATGGGCGGGCCGATGATGGGCTTTGCTGTTTCCAGTCTGGATATTCCGGTGACCAAGACCACCTCCTCGGTGCTGTTTCTCGCCGCAGATGAGATTGACACCACCCCTCATTCCCAGTGCATCCGTTGCGGCTGGTGCCTGGAAGCCTGCCCCATGGGCCTTGAGCCCAAGGAGATCGCTCTTCATGTGGAGGCAGGCCGCCCGCAGGATACCGGGCAGTTCGGGGTGTTCGAGTGCTTTGAGTGCGGCTGTTGCGCCTACGTCTGCCCGGCAAAACGGCCCCTGGTTCAGTTTATCAGGCTGGCCAAGATGAAGGCCAAACGTTGATCTTTTAGAAAATTAGGAGCCGTTAAGAAATAACCTGTGCAATTCTGACTTTTAAGCTTACGGCTCTTTATGCCGTTTTGGTCATACGAAACATACAAGTTCTTTTTTGCCACGGCTAACCAAGGAGAATGGCTATTAACGAGCAAGCTTCCGAAAATCAGTCCCCCGTTATTGCCCAAGGGTTGTGGAAGGTTTCCATCTCCCCCCATGTGAAGAGCGGCGAGTCGGTTGAGAAAATCATGTGGACTGTGGTGGCCTGTCTGGCGCCGCCCCTGGTTCTTTCCGTTTTTATCTTCGGCATCCAGACCCTGATTATCACGGCGGTCAGTGTGGCCAGTTGCGTGGCGGTCGAGGCCGCAACCCAGAAGGCCCTGGGCCGTCGGCTCACTATCGGCGACGGCAGCGCAGTGATTACCGGGATTCTGATCGCCTTTGTTCTTCCGCCAGGGGTGTCGCCGCTGCTGCCGGTGCTGGGCGCAGTCATGGCCATTGCCCTTGGCAAGCATCTGCTGGGCGGAATTGGCTACAACATCTTCAATCCGGCCCTGCTGGCCAGAGCCTTTCTTCTTGCCACCTTTCCGGTAGCCATGACCTCGGCCTGGCTGCCGCCGCTCTCCGATCTGGCGATTTTTTCCTATCTGGGCACTCCCCTCGACGCTGTGGCCACCGCCACCCCGCTGGCAATGCTCAAGACCCAGGGCCTTGCCGCCTTTACCGGGCAGTTTGGCGCTGGGCCCAACCTTTACACCAATTTCTTTCTCGGCTGGCGGCCCGGTTCCATTGGCGAAACCTCCGGCATTCTCCTTGTGCTGGGAGGCCTCTATCTTCTCTATCGCGGCTATATCACCTGGCAGATCCCGGTTTCCATGCTGGCCACCATCGCCCTGCTTTCCTGGTGCTTTGGCGGTGAGGGCTGGTTCGGCGGCGACCCGCTGCTGGCGGTTCTTTCCGGCGGGGCCTTGCTCGGGGCCTTTTTTATGGCCACTGATTACGTCACCAGCCCGACCAACAAAACCTCTCAGCTTATTTACGGGCTCGGCATTGGGGCGATTACCGTGCTGATCCGTCTCAAGGGCGGCTACCCGGAGGGGGTCTGTTACGCCATCCTGCTCATGAATCCGTTGACCCCGGTGCTGGACGGATTTTTCAAGCCCAAGCGCTTCGCCCCTCTTCAGGGAGGCGCAAAATGAAAAACATTCTTACCATAATCTTCAGGCTGACCGTTGCCTGCCTGCTGGCTGGCTTGGTTATGGGCATAGCCTTTATTGCCACCAACAAGGCGAAAAAGCATAATATGCATGTTCATGAGCATAAGGTCATGCTCAGCCTGCTGGGCTACTCGGCAAAGAATCCTGCCCCGGAGAGCGTGGCCATGCACCCGGTGTATCGTTATCTGGTTGGTGAGGGCGAGGAATTGGCCACGGGCTATCTTCTTCCCCTGCGGGATGGCGCCTTCTCCTTTGTGACCATCGATCTGGCAGGGGCCTTCGTGGCCCAGACCCCGGTGGCGCTTGCCGTGGAAAAGGCGAGAGAGGCGGAGGATCGCAGTCAGGCGATTAGCGCCGCCATCGGGGTGGAGAAGACCCTCCGCTATGCCGATCAGACCATCCTGGTCACCAACGGCGGCAAGAGAACGGCCTATCTCCTGCCGGGCAAGTTTCCCGGCTTCAAGACCTTTATTGCTGCCATGCTCGCTCTGGATCAGAATTTTACCATCCTCGGTGTGGAGATCATGGAGCATGAGGAAGACCCTGGGCTGGGAGGGGAAATCGTGCAGAACTATTTCAAGAAACAGTTCAAGGGCAAGCCCCTGGAAACGGTGAAGAAGCTGGAGGTCGTGAAAACCCCCCTGCCGGAGGAATACCGTCAGGCTCTGGAGGCTGACAAGAGCGGGTTGAAGGCGGAAGAGGTGGCCCGTATCGAGGAGCAGTACAAGGATGGCGATATCTACGCCCTTACCGGGGCGACCATTTCAAGCCGCTCGGTGACCAACGGGGTCAAGGCGATGGTGAAAAAATTCGCTTACCGCCTGGCGATTTTGGATCGGGTTCTGGTTGAGCAGCATATCGCAACGCCTTTTTAGTAAGTGGGAGAATGTGACAGTGGCGACTGACAAAACAAACCTGCAACTGGTGGTCAACGGGATCTTAAACGAAAACCCCATTTTCCGGCTGGTGCTTTCCATGTGTCCGGCGGTGGGGATCAGCACCACGGTAATGAACGGTTTCATGCTGGGAATCGCCGTCTTCTTTGTCCAGGTCTGTTCAAGCTGTACCATTGCCCTGTTCAAGAATGTCATCCATCCCCGGATCAGAATCCCTACCTATACCCTGACCATCGCCACCTGGGTGACGGTGATCGATATGATTCTGGCGGCTTACCTGCCAGAGGCCTATGCCAGGATGGGCATCTTCATCAAGCTCATCGTGGCCTTTGCCATCATCACCATGCGTCTGGAGATGTTCGCCAGCAAGGAGAGCGTCACCGCCTCGTTCTGGGACGGCATCGGCATGGGGCTTGGCTTCATGTTCGGGATGATGGCCCTGGGCTTTGTCCGGGAGCTGCTGGGGATGGGCACTATCCTCGGTTATGACGTGCTGGGCTTCAAGCCGCTGCTGTTCTTTGTGCTGCCGCTGGCCGGATTTTTCTGCGTCGGCCTGATGATGGCCTTTTTCAACTATATCGAGATTGTCTACAAGCGAGCCAGGCGGGCCTGAACCATGATCAATCACACTATCAGAAGGATATTGCTTTCCCTGGTTCTGGCGCTGGCCCTGCCGGTTCTGGCCCAGGCGCAGGAGCTGATTGCTGCAAAGAGCTTCGGCAAGGCGGCAAACGAGATCGTCGTGACCTTTGCCGGGACTGTGGAGCGGGCAAAGGTTGAGGATCCGGCAAACTACCGGATCTATGAGGAAAAGGATCCAGACATTCAGCTTGCCCTGGAAAGTGTTGTTCTGGCTGAGGATGAGAAAACCGCCACCCTGACCTTCAAGGAGCCGCTCAACCCCAGGCTGCCCCATGTGGTCTCTATTAACCGTCTCGCTGAAAGCGGGGCGGCGGCAACCTTTACGGTGATGAAGCCGTATCTTGGCTACCTGTTTTCCATTCTCATCGGCGCCCTCTTGATCAACAACTTTGTCTTCACCAAGTATCTGGGGCTTTGCGTCTTTTTCGGCACCTCCAAGCGCAAGGACACGGCCAAGGGGATGGGGCTTACCTTCACCATGGTCATCGTGGTCAGCGCCATTATGAGCTGGTTTTTCTACCAGTTTATTCTTAAGCCCTATGGCCTGAATTTTCTGCAGATCGTAGTCTTTATCGGCCTGGTGTCTCTTACCGTCCAGGCGGTGGATACAGTGCTGCGCAAGGTGAATCCCGTCCTGTTCAACGCCTTTGGCGTGTATCTGGTGCTGGTTATCGCCAACTGCGTAATCATCGCGGTGCCGCTGATCCTGGCCGACAACGAATATAATTTCTGGGAGTCCTTCATGCTTGCCCTGGGGGCAGGCGGCGGCTTTCTTCTGGCCCTGTATCTGATGAGTTCGGTGCGGGAGAGGATGGAGCTGGCCAATATCCCGCCGACCTTCAAGGGAGTGCCTATCGCCTTTATTGTCGCTGGACAGTTTGCCCTGGCGTTTCTGGGATTCTCGGGACTCAGTCTTTTTTAGTGGTTTATCGGTGAACAACCGTTTATTTGCCGGAAGCAGCTTTCGCTCATTCTCGGCGGGCATCGTGCCCGCCTCCGAGGCGTCTGCTGTCCTGCCCATCCCTGGGCAGGACAACGCAGCCGAACCCGCGAAAACTCCTCCCGGCAAATAAACTCACCTTGTTGGCGTTACTTGATAGGTGTCAAAATGGATCCAGCATTAGTCAAAATAGCTCTGGGCGGCATCGCCCTTCTGGGCTGCATCGGCCTTTTCTTCGGCATCGGCCTAGCCCTTGCGGCCCATAAATTCGCGGTGGAGGCCAACCCCCTGATCGAAGAGGTGTTGGAGTCCCTGGCCGGGGCTCAGTGCGGCGGTTGCGGCTATCCCGGTTGTGAGGGCTACGCCATCGCAGTGGTCACCAACCCCGAGGTGCCGCCCAACCTTTGCTTTCCCGGCAAGGAAATGGTGGCCGAGCGGGTGGCCCAGCTTACCGGCAAGAAGATGACCGCCCTTGAAGACATGATCGCCCTGGTTC
>MGTC01000020.1:9505-18860 GCA_001799255.1 Deltaproteobacteria bacterium RIFOXYD12_FULL_55_16 | reverse complement strand
GGGGAATGCGCCGCGAGTTGTCCCTTTGACGCCATTGCCATGGTGGATGGCTTTCCGCAGGTGAATCCCGACAAGTGTGTGGCCTGCGGCACCTGCGTCCGGGCCTGCCCCAAGCGGATCATCGAACTGATGACCCTCAAGGCCAGGGTGTATGTGCCGTGCAGCACCAAGGATCTGGGCAAGAATGTCCGCAAGGTCTGCGAGGTGGGCTGCATCTCCTGTCAGATGTGTGTGAAGAAATGTCCGGCTGAGGCCATTGCCTATACGGACGGTCTGATCAGGATCGACCATCCGAAATGTATTGCCTATGGTCCGGATTGCCAGGAGATCTGTGTGGAAAAATGCCCGCGCAACATCATGCGGAGATATGAAGGGAGGGCGGCCATTGCCCGCCAGGCGGCAGGTCTGAAGATGGCATCCTGAGATAGTGCAGAGTGAAAAGTTAAGAGTGCAAAGTGAAAAGTGCTGAGTGAAGTGAAAAGTGCTGAGTGAAGTGAAAAGTGCTGAGGGCTGAGGGCAAAGTTTAAGGTGAAAGGTAAACGGGGGGCTCCTCGATTTTTTTATTGTGTAGAGAGGGAAAAAATGAAACAGAAATCAGCCATGCCGAGTTTGTGCAACCAGCAGAGACGATCTTTTTTGAAGCTTTCCGGCCTGATGGGTCTCGGGGTGGCAAGCGTGGCCCTGTTGCCCACGCCTCAGGCGGAAGCGATTCTTTTCGGCCCCAGGGAATATAAGGTCTCCTCAACCCGGCTGGCGATGGGTTCTTTTTTGGCCATCACCGCCATTCATTCTTCCAAGGATGAGGCGGAAAACGCCATTGGTCTTGCCTGGGATGAAATAGACCGGCTGTGCAGGCTGTTAAGCCGCCATGATCCCAGCACCCCGGTTTCTCAGCTCAACCGCACCGGCGCCTTGCGCCAGGCCCCGCCCGAGGTTCTGGAGGTGGTGGCCCGCTCCCTTTATCATCAGCGGCAGACCGGCGGGGCTTTTGATATTACGGTCAAGCCGCTGGTCGATCTTTTCAAGGATCGTTTTGCCGCAGGGGTTGCCCCTTCCGAGGCCGAAATCAACGCGCTTCTGCCCAGGGTTGGCTCCGAGCAGCTCAGCCTTGCGGGCGGCAACATCTCCTTTGCCCGGCAGGGCATGGGGATTACCCTGGACGGCATTGCCCCCGGTTATATCGTGGATCGGGCCTCCGCGCTGCTTGCGGCAAAAGGGATAACCAATCATCTTATCAATTGCAGTGGCGACATCCGCACCAGCGGCACAGCGGCCAAGGGCAAGCCCTGGACCGTGGCCATTCAGGACCCCGCCAAGCAAAAAGCCTATCCCGAGGTGCTGGCCATGGGTACCGGCGCCATCTCCACCTCCGGCAACTATGAGATATTTTACGACCAGGAGAGGATGTTTCATCATATCGTCACCCCTCAAACCGGTCATTCGCCGAGACTGGCGACCAGCGTCACGGTTAAGGCGCATTCGGTGATGGATGCCGATGCCCTGGCTACCGGGATCATGGTCATGCCGCCAGCGGCAGGGATCCGTTTCGCCGACAGCCAGTCGGGTTGCGCATGTTTTATCGTCGCTAAGGATGGCGCTTTTAAGAAATCAGCGAATTGGCACCTGTTCGCCTGATAGTTTAAGGTGACAGGGTGCAGGTGAAAAAAGGGGCCGGTTGGCCTCTTTTTTTTTGGAATACTTCAGGATGTCGGGAAATAATGAAACTGATTTTGGAACTGTGTGCTGGGCTTATCTTAGTCCCTTCTACTTTGGGAATAGGCCTATTTGCTTGACAACATGTCACACAAACTGGATAATGTGAAAAACAGAAGAGGTTTCCCGACATGCAGACCATGACCGTAAGTCAGTTTAAATCCCATTTTTCAGAAGTTCTTGACCGTATCCAACAGGGTGAGGATGTTGTCATCAGCTATGGCAAGAAGAAAGAGAAGATTGCGGTGCTAGTTCCCTTTGCCAATTATGACGGCAAGCCGAAACGCACCCTTGGCCTGTTGGCAGGCAAGGCCTCATTCTCAATGGCCGCCGACTTCAAAATCACTGACGACGAGTTGCTCTTCTTGTGAACTGCCTTCTTGATACACATACCCTGCTCTGGACCTTGTTTGCCCCCGCACGACTGGGTAAAAAAGCGGAAGACTGTATCAGTAATCCTGATATAACTGTTGCTGTCAGCGTGGTCTCGTTTTGGGAAATATCCCTCAAGTATGCGACCGGCAAATTGCATCTCGACAACGTGACTCCGGAGGACTTCCCAGATATCGTCCGCCAGTCAGGCTTTAACATTTTACAGCTTGCCGACATCGAGGCGGCCACCTTCCACCGCTTGCCCCGCATGGAACATAAAGACCCTTTTGATCGCCTCATTATCTGGCAGGCCATTTCCCGCCAACTGACGCTTCTCTCCCAGGATAGCGCTTTTGCTGATTACAAAAAACTTGGGCTGAAAGTACTCTGGTAAACGTCGTCACTGGCCGCTTGCTCCATAATTTGTATAAGGGACGCAGAAAATACCAATATCCCATCACGCCTCCCGTCTTGGGGCCATCTTTGGCCGCGTCTCACAGTCGATATGCCGGAAGGAACCCTCCGCGTCATTCTCAAACAGGCAGGAATCAAACCGGACGACTTTCTGGCTTATCTGAGCGGAGCCAGGTCTCTTCCCACCTCCACCAGACCGAGGTGGATGGCGTAAAAGGTCAGGGCCTGGGGGGTGTGCAGGTCGAGTTTTTCCATGATGTTGGTGCGGTGGTTGTCTACGGTTTTGGGGCTGATATAGAGGAGCGAGGCAATCTTCTTGTTGGAATATCCTTCCGCCACCAGCTTGAGTACCACTTTTTCCCTCTTGGTCAGAACCGGGGCCGGCCACCTCTCTCCGCTCAGGCCGCCTGCCGGGTTGCTGCGGGCTTCGTACTCCTCGGCCATGGCTTCCGGAACGTATTTATTCCCCTGCAGCACCGTGCGGATGGCCCGCAGCAGTTCTTCCTGCTTGCCATTCTTCAAGGCATAGCCGTCGGCGCCGGCCTTAAAAGCGGTAGCGAGATATTCCCCCGAATCGTGCATGGTCAGCATCAGGATCCTGGTTTGAGGCGATTGCTTTTTGATATCGGCAATGGCTTCGACCCCGTTCATCCTTGGCATGGAAAAATCGAGCAGCAGCAGATCCGGGGTCAGCTTCGCGCACAGGCGAATGGCCTCAAGCCCGTCGACGGCTTCTCCTGTTATCTCGAATTCCGGGTAGTTATCCAGGATGGCCTGTAGCCCATCCCGCAGGATGGTTTGGTCTTCGGCGATAACAACGCGTATTTTGCCGGTCATGCTTTCTCCCTTCTCCGTCCCGCACGCCTCTGTTGTCTGCTTTTCCCATGTTAACAAGTCTCGCTGGCAAGTCAACGGCAATATCTCCAGCCCTCGAGGCAGAACTGGGGGGATAACAATCTTCCTCCCGCCCTCTCTTTTGCAAAAATAGGGTGTATCCCCTATTTAACAAGCCAGGTCGTTCTTTCTATAGTGAAAGCCGATGGACTCGCGGAAAAGGGAAATTCAGACCGCCATCAGACGGGAAGAAAGCAGACCAGAGGGGGGAAGCTATGGCAAGGCAAGCGCAGGGAAACAGGCAAACCAGGATGACCGCAGCCAAGGAAATGAACAGCCTCCTGCTGGTCGAGGATGCCTTGCTTGAAGGTGACGAAGAGGCAGGCAGCTGGTCAGCGGAGCGGCCAAGGACTCTGGCCGATATTTTTGATCTGGAGCCGGAGGATGAGAGGTGCTTTGAGAAAAGCTTGTCTTCTGGCGATCAGGAGGATGACGGGCCGGAGGGAGAGGTGAACGCCAAAACCCGCGATCTTGCCGACAGCCAGCTCGATCCGGTCAAGGTGTACCTCCAGGAAATGGGTTCTGTCGACCTGCTTTCCTCGACCGAGGAAATCGGGATCGCCAAGAAGATCGAAGAGGGGGAGGAATTTATCCGGAATACCCTGCTGATCACGCCGCTGGCCATCGAATACCTGCGGGAGGCCGCGGGTAAGATGCTCGCCGGAAAATGGCCCATCACGGAAATTCTTCGCGGCCTGGATGAAACCGACAAGCAGGCCGAGGCAGCAAGAAAGGCACGCTTTCTCTGGCAGATCGACGAAGCACACCGGCTCAATAAAGAAATCTCGGCTTTTCGGCTCGATCTGCTTGACCCCGCGATAACCATGCATGAAATCCGGGCAATCAGGATCCGGCTCAAACGCAACGGCAAGGCGATCGCCAAACTTTTTGAGCACGATCTCTTCAGCGCCAAGCATCTTGCCCTCATCATCGCCCGGCTTCGCAAGCAAGGGGGTAAACTTGCCCCGCTGGCCCAGATCAGAGACGATAAAGTCAGGTACCCCCTTTTTCTGCAGGGCTGTGTCAAAACGCACGGCATCGATCACGAATCCCTGACCGCCCTGCTTGCCGAGATCAGCGATGGGGAAAAAGTCTGCCGCGAGGCGAAAAACGCCTTGGTGCAGGCCAATCTGCGCCTCGTGGTCAGCGTGGCGAAAAAGTATGCCAATCGGGGGTTGCAGCTGCTCGACCTTATTCAGGAAGGCAATCTCGGTTTGATGAAGGCCGTGGATAAATTCGAATACCGGAGGGGCTACAGGTTCAGCACCTATGCCACCTGGTGGATCAGGCAGGCCATCACCCGGGCCATCGCCGACCAGGGCCGCACCATCAGGATTCCGGTGCACATGGCCGACACCCACAACCGCTTTATCAATGGAGTTAATGATTTTATGCGGGAAAAGGGCAGGGAGCCAACCCCAGAGGAGATGGCCGAACGTCTCGATCTAGATTTGCACAAGGTTAATAATATCCTGAAAATTACCAAGGAGCCCCTCTCCCTGGACACCCCCATCGGTGGCAGCGAAGACAACAATCTTGCCGATTTTATCGAAGACGTGAATTCCCTGTCGCCAGAGGAAGCCACCGTCAAGGAAAGCCTGCGGAGAAATCTCCGCAACGTCTTGTGTACCCTTTCCCCGCGCGAGGAGCTGGTCATGCGGATGCGTTTCGGCCTCGACACCTCAGTCGATTTGACCCTGGAAGAGATTGGCGATAACTTCGCCGTAACCAGGGAGAGGATCCGCCAGATAGAAACCCAGGCGCTGAAAAAGCTAAAGCACCCCGCCAGGCGTGATCTGCTTGTCTCCTTCTATCACGATTGACGATTACGCGGGTTTGTAAGCGTTCAGCAGCACCACATCTGCGTTATCGGCACTGCTGCCGATGATTGACAGTCATCGACCTGCTCATGTGCAATAGCATACTTCGCAGGCCTCTTGGTCGGCACTGCTGCCGACGATTGACACGCGCATCTGCGGCACTGCTGAACGCTTACAGTCTCGGGTTTACTTGAAAATAAGGGGGCGCACCTCTCTTCTTAGCCATTTTCCTACAGGCCCCACAACGTCGATAACGGCGCCGCCCAGATTCTGTCACCCAGCGGCATCGTCTCAGTGCCGTCGTACAGCAACACGCCCATTTTGAACGGGCTACCCGCCAGACCGGCCAGCTTCTTCAAGCCACGAAGGTCGCTTTCCTTGACGGTGGCTGCGGCTTTCACTTCGACACCTACAAGCTGGCCGGCGGCGTTCTCGATCACGACATCAACCTCGCACTTGTCCGCATCCCGGTAGTACACCAGGCGATAGTCGCCGTCCGCCGTGGTCGTGTGCTTGAGCAGTTCCCCGAAAACAAAGGTCTCCAGCACGTTGCCAAACCGGGTGCGATCCTGCTGCACTTCCTCGGCGGTCAAATCAAGCAATGCAACCAGCAAGCCGGAATCGACGAACTGCAGCTTTGGCGTTTTGATCACGCGGTTAAGGCGATTGCGCGCCCAGACATCGATGCGCTTGAGCAGGTACATCTGCTCCAAGACACCGACGTAACGCGCGGCGGTCTTGCCATCCAGTCCAACCTGGCCGCCGAGTTGGGTGTAGTTGCACATCTGGCCGGTCGTCTGCGCCAAGGCACGCAGGAATCGTGGCAACTGGTCGAGCTTCTCGATGCTTGCCACATCACGGACATCTCGCTGAATGATGGCATCGATGTACTGCCGCGCCCAGGTCATACGACGCTTGGCAGATACGCGCGAAATCGCTTCGGGGTAGCCGCCGCGCAGCACGCGTTCGCTCAGCTCGCTGCCCAGTGCGGGCTGGCCTGCCTTGAGGATCAGACCGGTGAAAGCACTGTCGATCCAGTTCGCCGAGCGCGACTCGATTTCGCTCTGCGACAAGGGTAATAGCGACAAGGTTTCCATCCGGCCGGCCAGCGAGTCGGCCACGGTCGGCAGGGCCATCAGGTTGGCCGATCCGGTCAGCAGAAAACGGCCGGGGCGCCGATCTTCGTCCACGCTTTTCTTGATCGCCAGCAGCAACTGAGGCGCGCGCTGAATTTCGTCGATCACCGCCCGATCCATACCCCGAATCATCCCGACCGGGTCTTCCCGTGCCGACAGCAGTGTCAGCTCATCGTCCATGGTCAGATAGCGCAATCCGTGTTGCGCAGCAATCTGCCTCACCAGGGTTGTCTTGCCCGCCTGACGCGGCCCTGCAAGCAACACGACCGGCGTGTCCAGCAAGGCTTCAGCGATGCGTGGCTCGATCCGACGCGGGTAAAGAGAGGTCATGTCCATGCGCCCATGCTAACGTAAATCCCGGAAACCATCAACGTAAATTTCGGAATTAAAATTCGTTAATTACGGAATACAGTCCGGGGTTGATCAGAAAATAAGGGGGCGCCACCTTTGCTGGAGGAGGCTATTTGTTCAGCCAGCGGTTCAGCACGGATTTCAGGTTTCTTTCGAACTGGTCCATCTCGAAGGCCTTGTGCAAAAAGCCGTCCGCGCCTGCTTCCTGCCCCTTTTTCTCGTCCGCTTCCAGAGCGGAAGAGGTGACGATGATCACCGGGAGGTGTTGCAGCCGCTGGTCGGCGCGAATCTTCCGCAAGAAGTCGAAGCCGCTCATGCCGGGCATTTTCAGGTCGAGGAGGATCAGGGCCGGCAAGGCTTTGCCGCTTTGCAGAAGTTCAAGGGCCGCCTCGCCGCAGAGCGCCGCTTCCACCGTTATTTCCCGGTCTATCCGGGCCAGGCTCACTTTGGCAATCTCGATATCGTCTGGATTGTCATCAATGATCAATAATGTCTGGGTCATGGCTGTTTTTCAGGCAAGGTAAAGAAGAAGGTTGCCCCCGCCTCTGGCTTGCCCTCCGCCCAGATCCTGCCGCCGTGGCGGTGGATGATCCGTTCGGCGGTGGCCAGGCCGATGCCGGTGCCTTCGAACTCCCGCTCCGGGTGAAGACGGTGGAAGGGCGTGAACATCCTTGCCATATATTCCGGGTTGAAGCCCGCGCCGTTGTCCTTCAGGTAATATATGACGACTTCCTGTGCCGTATGCACAAGGCCGTCCTTGAGGGCGCCGAACTCGATGCGGGCGTGCTCTGTTTTCGAGGTAAACTTCCAGGCGTTGTCCATGAGGTTTACCAGCACAATATTGATCAGCATCTGATCCGCAAAGGCGGTAAGCCCTGCCTGGATCTCTACCTCCACCTTCCGGTCGGGCTCGGCCTCGCGCAGATCCGCGACAATGGCCAGGGCCATTTTACTCAGATCGCACTCGCTGCGTTCGAGGTTCTGCCGGGATACCCGCGAAAGGCGCAAAAGCCCCTCCACCAACCGGTTCATCTTCTCCGCGCCCCGGCGGACCCTGGTCAGGTAGTCCTGGGCCTGGGCATCGAGCTGGGGTGCGTAATCCTCCGTGACGATCCGTGAGAACTCGGAAACTGAGCGGAGGGGCGCCCGCAGGTCGTGCGAGATGGAATAGATGTAGGCTTCGAGCTCATGGTTGACCTGGGCAAGTTCCAGTATTTTCCGTTTCAGCTCCTCATTGATGGAGAACGATCCCACCTCTTTTTCCGCCTTCTGGCGGTCGGTGATGTCGCGTTCGGTGGTGGCAACCGCCTCCAGTTTTTTCCCGCTTTCGTCCCAGATGGCCGTGGCGGTCAGCCAGACATCCAACAGGCGGCCATCCTTGGTCTTGCGCCGGGTCTCGAAGGAAAAGATGATTTTCCCGGAGGACAGCCTTTGGATCAGCTCGATGTTTTCGGTGAGCTTATCGGCCGGGGTCAGATCCCGGATGTTCATCTGCAAGGCCTCTTCTTCGCTCCACCCGTACATTGCCTGGGCGCCCCGGTTCCAGTTCACGAAATTGCCGTGCGGATCAAAGAGCAGGATCGCGTCGGTGGTATCCCTCACCACTGTGGCCAGACGGCGGGTCTGCTTCTCCGCCCTCCTCACCCGGGTTATGTCGGCGAAGGTAATGACCAGGCCGTCATTCTCGCCCTTGGGCGTGCTGTACGGCGAGATCCGCACCAGGTATTGCAAGCCGTCGGCATGCTCCGTTTCCCGCTCGATTACAGCCCCTCCCGCCGCGACTGCGCGGGTATCGGCCTGCAGGTTGTAATCGAGGAAATCCATCGACAGGTCGCTTAATGGGCGGCCGATGTCCGGGGGGATAAGCTTCAAGACCCGCGTGGCCGCCGGAGTAAAGAGTTTGATCCGCAGGTCGCGGTCCAGAAAAACGGTGGCGATCTCCGTTGATTTCAGGAGGTTGGCCATGTCGCTGTTGGCCGCATCCAGTTTTTCGACCTTCTCCTGGAGCTGACTGTTGACAATGATCAACTCCTCATTGACCGATTGCAGTTCCTCCTTGGAGGTCTCCAGCTCTTCGACTATAGACTGAAGTTCCTCATTGCTGGAAACTACCTCCTCGTGGGCGATGCGAATGTTTCTGGGGTCATGTTTCTGGGGTCAGGCTTGACTTTCGGACATTATCTGGGGTACTATCCCGGCATGGCTCGTAAACTCCGTATCCATTTCCCCGATGCTGTCTACCACGTCATCCTCCGTGGCAACGCTGGCGAGTCGATCTTTTTCGACGATCGTGACCGATATCGATTTTATCTGATTTTGCAGTACGCCGTTGAGAAGTTCCACTGCCGGATATATGCCTTTTGCCTGATGAAAAATCATATCCATCTTGTTGTGCAGGTAGGTGTAATTCCCCTGTCTCGGATTATGCAGAACATCTCGCTACGATTTACCAAGTGGATCAACTACTCGCAATCTCGGACTGGTCACCTCTTTCAAGGGAGATATAAAGCTCTTCTTGTCGACGCCGATGCGTATCTGCTTGAGCTCGTGCGCTACGTTCATTTGAATCCGGTTCGGGCTGGAGTTGCCGCTTCTCCTGAAGAATTTCGGTGGACCGGGCATCGTGGATATCTTGGCAAGGAATTCATTCCGTGG